>CACGPY010000004.1 GCA_902575095.1 uncultured Pelagibacteraceae bacterium | reverse complement strand
TCTTCTAATGAAAATTGCTGTAATCGGCTCAGGTATCTCAGGATTATCTTCCGCATATTTTCTCTCAAAAAAATATAAAGTCGATCTGTACGAAAAAGACGACCACTTTGGAGGCCATTCTTTTACTTATGATATTAAAGAAGGCGATAATATTATTCCAGTGGATTTAGGCTTTATTGTTTTTAATGAGGTTACTTATCCAAATTTAGTAAATTTTTTTAATGAATTAGAAGTTCCTTATGAAAAAAGCGATATGTCATTTTCTGTATCAATTAAGAATAGTAATATTGAATATAGCGGGAGTGGTATAGGAGGTATTTTTGCTAATAAACTAAATTTTTTTAATTTAAAATTTTTATATATGATTAGAGAGATAATTTCATTTTATAAAACTGCTCCAAAATTACTTGAAGGTGAAATTAAAGAGGAGACTCTTGGAAATTTTCTTAATAAAAAAAATTTATCAAAATACTTCATCGAGTATCACTTAATACCTATGGTTGCTGCTATTTGGTCAATGCCATTTAATAAAGCAAAGGAAATGCCATTAAAATTTTTTTTAAATTTTTTTACAAATCATGGTTTATTTAGATTTAAAAATAGACCGCAATGGTACACAGTTTCAAAAAGAAGTAGAGCTTATGTTAAAAAAATAACAGATAAAATTAGCGGAGAAATTTTTAAAAATTATAAAGTGGAGAAGTTAATTAGAAGCGATGACAATATTAGAGTAGTTATTGGTAATGAATATATTGACTATGATCAAGTAGTCCTAGCTTCCCATGCAGACCAAAGTTTAAGAATGATAGAAAAACCAACTGAACAAGAAAAAAATATATTAGAAAAATTTAATTATGTGAAGAATGAGGCTTATTTACATACTGATAAGAGATTAATGCCACATAAAAAAAGGGCTTGGTCTAGTTGGAATTCTGTTTCAGATGGAGAAAAAACATGCATTACCTATTGGTTAAATAAACTACAAAACTTAGATACATCTAAAGACTATTTTTTAACTTTAAACCCTATTTGTAAAATTAACGAAAATTTTCTTATAAAAAAAGTCGATTTTACCCACCCATATTTGAATTCAAAGAACACCGCGCTTCAAAAAGATCTAAGATTAATACAAGGAAAAAAAAGGACTTGGTTTTGTGGAAGTTATTTTGGTTACGGATTTCATGAAGATGGATTAAAATCGTCTATAGATTTGATAAATAATTTTAAAATTTGATGAACTCCTGTATTTATAATGGTGAAGTAACTCATACAAGATTTAAACCTGTAAGACATTTTTTAAAATATAAAACTTTTTCATTATTAATTGATTTAGATGAAATTAATCAATTAGACAGATCAATAAATATTTTCTCTCACAATAAGTTTAACGTTTTTAGCTTCTATGACAAAGATCACGGAGAACGTGATGGAAGTGATTTAAAAGAGTGGGTTCTTAAAAATATTAGTAAATTCAATATAATAGGTGAAATTAATAAAGTTAAAATACTTTGTTATCCAAGAATTTTTGGCTATGTGTTCAACCCTTTAAGTATTTTTTACTGCTACGAGGATAATAAATTGAAGGCAATTTTTTACGAGGTAAAAAATACTTTTAATGAGCAGCATACATATATTTTTAAAATTAAAGATAATGAAGAAATAGCTCAAAAATGCAAAAAAAAGTTTTATGTTTCACCATTTATGGATATGGAAACTTACTATAATTTTAAATTACTTAACCCCAATGATAAACTTTCAGTTTTTATAAAACAAACAGACTCGATAGGAACAGTTTTAACAGCTACCCAAACAGGAGAGAGAAAAGAATTTAGCTCAAAACAACTCATGTCTAACTTTTTGAAGTATCCGTTAATGACAATTAAAATTATTGGTTCGATACATTTTGAAGCATTACTTTTATGGAAAAAAGGAGCAATATACAGGAGAAGAAATACTAAACTAAAAAATAATTTAAGTTACGAGGAATATTAATGAGTTTAATAAAAATTTCAGAGAAATTCGTCCTAAATAAATTAAAAAAAATCACTCAAGGAAATCTTAAGCTTATAAATTATGATGGAAAAGTTTTTCATTTTGGTGACTTAGAGAGCAAATTATCTTCAGATATCAAAATTAATAATCCTAATTTTTACCTAAATGTTATTATGGGTGGAAGCTCAGCTTTAGGAGAGGCTCACATGAAAAAAGATTTTTATTCTTCAAATCTAACAAATTTAATTGAACTTACAGCAAGAAATATCAATACAATCTATACTTTTTCAGGAAGTTTAAAATTACAAAAAATCAAAAATTTTCTAAAAAAAATATTTGCATCAAATACAAAATCTAAAAGTAAAAAATATATATCTAAACATTATGATTTAGGAAATGAATTTTTTTCTTCGTGGCTTGATAAATCTCTTACTTATTCCAGCGCAGTCTATAAAAATGAGAAAGATGATTTAGAAATTGCTCAAAGAAATAAATTTCAAGAGCTTATAAATTTAATGAATATAAAAGATGGAAAAAAGGTTTTAGAGATAGGATGTGGTTGGGGTGGATTTGCTGAATTCTTAGCTAAAAATTATGATGTGAGTGTAGATTGTATCACAATTTCTAAGAATCAATATGAGTTTACTAAAAAAAAGATTTTCAATTCAGGACTTAACAATAAAGTTAATGTTAAGTTTTTAGATTACAGAGATCTCAAGGAAAAATATGATCACGTAGCTTCAATAGAAATGATAGAAGCTGTTGGTGAAAAATATATGGACCAATATTTTGGTACAATTAAAAATGTTCTTAATTACGGTGGGAATGCTGCAATTCAAGGCATCGTGATAAAAGATGAGTTATTTGAAAGATATAGAGCAAATGAGGATTTTATTCAAAAATATATATTTCCAGGTGGGTTTTTACCATCAATTGAATTTATGAAAAATCTAATTAAAAAAAATGATTTAAAACTTGAAAAAATTAATACCTACTCTGACGATTATGCACGAACTTTGGCAACTTGGAGAAAAAATTTTTTAGAAGCTTGGGAAAAAATTAGCCCACTAGGTTTTGATGAATATTTCAAGCGTATGTGGGAATTTTACTTATCTTATTGTGAAGGAGGTTTTAGGTCTAGAAACATTAACTTGATTCAATTCTCTATGTCTAATAGATATTCGTCATGAAAAAATTTATAGTTCTATTTCTACTAATTTTAACAACAGGATGTGCAAATAAAATGAAACCAACAGATTTTAAAGATCAAAAACCAAGACTAATCATCGAAAATTATTTATCGGGTAATGTCAAAGCTTGGGGAGTATTACAAAATAGATCAGGAAAGGTTACAAGACAATTTAAAGCTGACTTAAATGGAAAATGGGATGGTTCTCAATTAATTTTAGACGAAGTTTTTGATTGGAACGATGGCGAAAGACAAACTCGTCAATGGACAATAAAAAAAATTGATGAACATAACTACGAGGGAACAGCCTCTGACGTAGTTGGAACAGCTAAAGGATATTCATATGGTCCAGCTTTTAAATTTGAGTATGTTTTACTTGTACCGGTTAAAGGCAAAAATATTAAAATTACTTTCGATGATTGGATTTTTATGCAAGATGAGCGTGTGGCAATAAACAGAGCTACAATGACAAAATTTGGAATTAAAGTCGCTGAATTAACCGTAATGTTTGTAAAAGATTGATATGTTTGAGCTTCCTAAATTAGATTACAATAATTCAGCTCTTTCTCCAATAATGTCAGAGCAAACTTTGGATTTACATCATGGCAAACATCATCAAACATATATTACAAATCTAAATAACTTTATAAAAGGCTCCGATTATGAAAAATTATCTTTGGAAGATATAATTAAAAAATCATCAAATGAAAAAAAAGCAGGAATTTTCAACAATGCAAGCCAACATTGGAATCATAATCTTTTTTGGAAGTGCATGAAACCTAATGGCGGAGGAAATGTTCCATCCAAGCTTGAAAGTAAGATTAAAGAAGATTTTGGAGACTTTGAAAAATTTAGGGAGGAATTTATAAATGCTGGAGTTACTCAGTTTGGATCTGGATGGTGTTGGTTGTCTTTAAAAGAAGATAAGCTTGTGGTAACTAAATCACCAAATGCTGAAAACCCAATAATTCATAATATGAAACCTATATTAGGTTGTGATGTGTGGGAGCACTCTTATTACTTAGATTACAGAAATAAAAGACCAGCTTATTTAGAAAATTTTTTTGATAAATTAATTAATTGGGAATACGTTAACTCTCTTCTTTAATTATCGTTTAACAAGTTTATCAACTAAAAATAAATAAATTCTATAAGGCAATATTCTTAAAAATTTTAAAGTTAAAGTTAATCCTTTTGGGAAGTGAATTTCAAAAGCATTTCCTTTCACTAAGCCATTATAAATTTTTTCTGCAGCATATTCAGGAGTTTTTAAAAATGGCATAGGAAACTCATTTTTATCGGTCAAAGGAGTTTTAATGAAACCTGGTGATACAACTGACACCCTCACTCCAAATTTTTTAAAATCAAAGTAAATACTTTCGCTAAAATTTGTTAGAGCAGCTTTTGAAGGACCATAACCGCTTGAATTGGGCAAACCTCTGTAACCAGCAATCGAAGAAACTATCGAAATGTGTCCAGATTTCTTATTTTTAAAAAAATCTTCAACAACTTTTACACAATCAATAACCCCTAAAAAATTAACATTTATTACATTTTTAATTTTATCTGGATCTATATTTTGCTCGTCTTTGGGCTCGTATGTTCCGCTTGAAAATAAGCATATATCTAATTCGCCGAATTCATTTAAAATATTTTTAAAAGTATTATTTATTTGAGATCTATCAGTAACATCTAAAGGAAAAGAGGAAATATTTTCATTTTTGGCCAGCTCATCCAACAATTCTTTTCTTCTAGCTGAAACTGCAACTTTCCAACCTTCTTTTGCAAATTTTTCCGCAACTGCCTTGCCAATTCCACTACTTGCTCCAGTTATCCAAATTTTTTTCTGATTTTCAGACATTAATTAGTTATATCTTATAAAGTTGTGAAAAATAAATACTTATCTTTAATAATTATACTATTAATAACCTTTATTGCACCGATGATCGGCGGTTATGCGACATCAACTTTTAAAGAGCCCTGGTATTCGCAAATCATTCTACCAAGTTTTAATCCTCCAAGCTGGGTATTTGCTCCTGTATGGTCTACATTATATTTTTTAATGTCACTTGCAATTTGGAGAGTATGGATAAAATCGTTTGAAAAAAAATTATTAAAAATTTATTTAATTCATATATTTTTTAATAGTGCATGGAGTGTAGTATTTTTTGGTTTTCACTTAATTGGTGTAGCTCTAGTAAATTTATTAATTATACTAATATTTATAATAATTTTAATGAAAGAGTATTTTTCAAGAGATAAAGTAAGCTTTTATTTAATGACTCCCTATTTAGCTTGGTCAAGTTACGCATTAATTCTCAATAGTTCAATTTTTCTACTAAACTAAAACCATTTAACTGGGTAATTTCTTTTTAAGACATACCGATTTATTATTAAAGATAAAACAATGATGACTATTGAACCAACTATTACTGGAAAAACAATATAACTCAACGATACGTCAGCAAATAGTGCTATTAACGGGTTTGCAGCCGCAGGAGGGTGTATTATTTTAAAATACATCATTAGCGTTACAGTAGTCCCTACAGATAATCCAAGTGTTAGATAAGATATACCTAAAAATTCATTGAAAAGTATTCCTATAACGATTGCTAATAAGTGTCCAAAAAAAACATTTGCGGGCTGAGCAAACTCACTATCATGAAATACTAAGACAATTAAAGTAGACGATCCAAAAGAAAACATTAACCAAAAGCCTGTGGATGTTTCAAAGCTGAGGAAAGATAGAATTCCAATAATAATTGAAGCAAATATTCCTGCGAGCAAGGGCTCTAATTTTTTTGATATTTTCATATATATTTTTTTTTAAATTAAGCTATATACACATAATGGATTATTACAAATCATTTAACTTTCTTAAAAATTTACCACCTAAGCTGAACTCATTTTATAAAACAAAATCTAAATTAGCCTTAGTTGTAAGCAATAAATCAAAGACAAAAAAAGATTTTGATCCTGTAACTAATTTTGATAAAGCATTTGAAAAATATATACGCTCACTAATAAATAAAAAGTTTCCAAAAGACTCTATTATCGGAGAGGAATTTGAAGATAAATTCTCATCAAATGATTATAAATGGTCTATTGATCCAATAGACGGCACAAGAGCTTTTGTTATTGGAGCACCTACGTGGTCAAATTTAATAAGTTTATCTTTCGAAGAAAGATCTGTAATAGGGTTAGCTAATTTTCCAGAGCTAAATAAATATTATATTAATGATAAAAAAAAATCTTATTGTTTCAAAAATAAGAAAAAATTTATTTTAGAATCATCTAATAATAACAATTTAAAAACAATTAAGATAATCGGAAATTTTCATGGAACATTGAGTTATGAAAAACAACGCAAAGTGATTAAAAAATTTGGTTGGTCTTTTAGATTAGCTGGATTTGATGCGCTGAATTATTGTTTATTAGCAGAGGGAAAAGTCGATGCTGTAATTGAAGCAAATTTAAAACCTTATGATATATTACCCTTGATACCAATAATAAAAAATTCCGGGGCAATAGTTACAAATTGGAATAATGAACCAGCGGAAAATGGTGGAAATATTCTAGCAACTTCCAATAAAATTTTGCATAATAAGATTTTGAATTTATTAAAGCCGTTTTCAAAAAAATAAAATGATAAATATATTTTTAAATAGAATATTTAGAGCAATCAAAATTGATATAGAATTATTCGAAGAAGTTGAAAAAGATAAAAATGCAACTTTTCAAGCTGGAACTGTTGTAGTCTTATCTAGTTTAGCTGCTGGCGTCGGTTCAATTCATTTAGGAGCCACTAATTTTCTTGTAGCTCCAGCACTTTCATTGTTAAGCTGGTATGTATGGGCGTATATTATTTATTTTGTCGGAGTAAAATTATTTGGTGGAATAAAAACAAAAAGTAATCACGGAGAACTTTTAAGGACAATCGGTTTTTCAAGTGCACCAGGATTAATTAGGGTTTTTGGAATAACACCAGAGTTAATGACAGTTACATTTATTGGTTCCGCTTTTTGGATGCTTGCTTGTATGGTTGTAGCTGTAAAAGCAGCTTTGGATTATGACAGTCTATGGAAAGCTTTTGGCGTAGTTGTAGTTTCGTGGTTATTTCAAGCTTTTTTCTTATTATTAATTATAGTTTTATTTAAAGGTATTTAAATTGGAAAAATTGTTTTAGCTAAATTACAGCTTTTGCAAATTTTATAACCATGCATTATTAAATTTTGTTTAACACTTTCGTCTTCTTTTTTGCACTCTTCACAGAAATTATTAGTTTTTTCTAATATTTTATCTAAGACAATTTGATCATCGTTTTTCATTTTATTTAAGATATCATAATTAAATGAAAAAGATTTTAATAATTTTAATTTTAATTCATGCTGATTTAAATGCAGAAGAAAACAAAAAGGCTTATTTTGCTGGGGGTTGTTTCTGGTGCATGGAAGAGTCTTTTGATCAAGTAAAAGGTGTGATTTCAACTGTATCAGGTTACTCTGGCGGGCATTTAAAAAATCCGACTTATCAAGACGTTATTTACAAGGATACTGGTCATGTAGAGGCTATTGAAGTTGTTTATGATCCTAAAATTGTAAATTATGAAAAACTATTAGATATTTATTGGAAAAACATTGATCCTTTTGATTCTGCAGGGCAATTTTGCGATAAAGGAAAAAGTTACAGATCTGTAGTTTTTTTTCAAACACAACTAGAAAAAGAATTTATAGAAAAATCATTCAAAAAATTAGAGAAGATATTTAATAACAAAATAGTAACTTTAGTTTGGCAATTTGAGAAATTTTATCCTGCTGAAGATTATCACCAAAATTATTATGAAAAAAACTTTATTAGATACCTTATGTATAAAAAGGGGTGTAAAAGAGAAGAAACCTTAAAAAAAATATGGAATTAAAAAAACTACTCTTAGCAATTTTTTTTGTTTGTTTCATGGTCTCAGCAAAAGCTGAAATGATTAAACCTGCAGAAAATCTATCTGCTTATGATGTAATTAAAATTCAGTTAGACGCTCTTAAAAATAACGATGAAAATGATGCAGGAATAAAGCAAACATGGTTATTTGCTCATCCGGACAACAAAAAGATGACAGGACCTTACTCGCGTTTTAGAATAATGTTGTACGATGTACATTATAGAATTCTTTTAAATCATTTTTCGCATAAAATAGATTTAATTATGAATACCGATAAAAAATATGTTTATGGAGTAAAAGTTTTAAGTGAAGAAAAAAAACAATTTTATTATTTATGGCATGTTGAAAAAGGTAACGACAAGGATTGTAATAATTGTTGGTTTACTTCAGGAGTTTCAATGCCAACAGATCAAGGTAACTCCATTTGAAAAAACCCCCTTTTGCAGTTAGGTATTTTATAATAGGGGCTATATTAGTTTTGCCTCCAATTCTCAGTACACACTATGGAACAATTTTTTTAGGAAAAGATAATGGAGTTCTTTTAGGTTTCAGCGTGGGGATAATTTGCGTTTCATTCGCTTGTTGGAAGTTATTCATTGATGGTTGGAGGGATGACGAAGATTAATGAAATTCGAAATTTCGAGAGACGGAGCTTTAAAACAGCTCGATGCTTTTATTAACAGTGAATTAGTAAATTACAGTTTTAAAAGAAATTTTGACTTAGGGCCAAAAGATAAATCAAATGTATCTTGCTTATCACCTTACATTTCTCATAGATTAATTACTGAATATGAAGTCGCAAAGACAGTTTTAGCAAAGTTTCCATACCAAAAAGTTGAAAAATATATCCAAGAAATATTTTGGAGAGTTTATTGGAAAGGGTGGTTAGAACTTAGACCTCAAGTTTGGACTGACTTTTTAGAGGATTTAAAAGGGTTAAAGGAAGATGACAATTATAAAAAGGCAATTAATGGCGAAACCCAAATTGAATGTTTTAATGATTGGGTAAAAGAGCTTAAAGAAAATAATTATTTACACAATCATACAAGAATGTGGTTTGCTAGCATTTGGATATTCACTTTAAATTTACCTTGGCAGAAAGGTGCAGAGTTTTTTATGAAACACTTATATGATGGTGATGCCGCCTCTAATACTTTAAGTTGGAGATGGGTTGCAGGCTTGCAAACCAAAGGCAAACACTACGTTGCTCAGTCATGGAATATAAGCAAGTTCACAAATAATAAATATAAAAATGTTAAATTAAATGAGAACGCTTCACCTATAACAGACAGAAGAGAATATAAACTTTCATCTTTGGAAATAAATAAAGAAGATTTAGAAAGCGACACACTTATTTTTTTTGAAAGTGAGCAAAATATTGAAACTTTAAATCTAAAAGATTATCGTAATATTTATTGTGTTTTTCTAAATAATGAAAAACGAAAAATTAAATTTGATGAAAAGGTAATCAATTTTAAAAAAAAAATTATTGAAGACCAAGCCAATAGATTTTCAAATATAAAAATAATTGATGAAATCAACTTTGATAAATTTACAAATGAAATAAAAAATCTGGATGTAATTTACCCTTCTATAGGAGAAAATTTATCATTTTTAAAAAGTATTAAAAAAAAGAAGAATTTGAATTATAATTTTATAGTCAGAGACGAAGATCAATTCTGCTGGCAGTTCTCTAATAAAGGTTATTTCAATTTTAAATCAAATATATCAAAGATAATTCAAAAAATTACTTAGAGGCACACCGTTTAGAACAATATTTAACTCTATCCCAGTTTAACCTCCATTTTTTTCTCCAAGTAAAAGGTTTATTACATTTTGGGCAAATTTTTTTTGGTAAGTTAGTCTTTTTCACTATCTAATAAATTTTTATTTTTTATAAAAAGAAAATAAGCTGCTATTTCATAAAAAATATTTAGAAGGAAAAACAAAGGTTTTATCTTAAAGATTTTATACAAGAAATTATATTTAGGTATATTTTTCCAAATGATTAAAAAAGACTCTGCTCCATCAATCACTTTACCATCTTGTATAACATGCATTCTTCTTAATAAGTCCTTATATGACTTTGAGGTTAATTGTTGAGCATCCTGATTATCAGTAACATCAACCCATTCTAGATTACCATCAGAGTGTTTCTTGTAATGATTAATTTCAGCTCTGCAAATATTACATGAATTGTTAAAAAAAACTTTAACCATTAGTATTATCTTTTATAAAATTATTGGCAGCTTTAAAAATTCTTGTTTTTCTTTCTTTATTCATTTTTTCAGAAACTCTAACCATCATTGCTAGACGAGGATTTTTTAAGAAAAATTTCTTATGTCTATCTATAAATTTCCAATATAATCCGTCCATTACATCACACCAAGGACCTTTTTTAAAATGCATCATTTTAAGAAAATAGCTAGATCCACAAATATAAGGTTTGGTAGCAAATATTCCACCATCACTAAATAATCCCATTCCATAAACATTTGGCGCCATTACCCAATCAGATGAGTCTACATACATTTCCATAAACCATTTGTAAACTTGTTTAGGATTTATTTCACAAAGATTCATTATGTTAGCCAATATCATTAGTCTTTCTATATGATGGGACCATCCGTAGTTTTTAGCATTATTGATTGCATGATCTAATGGATCTAAACCAGTACTTCCGTCATACCAGGATTTTTTCATTTTTCTCTTATGATTAAAAAAATTAGTCTTATCTAATCGTTGATCGTAGTTTTGATAAATTCCTCTCATAAACTCTCTCCAGCCTATAATCTGTCTAATGTAACCTTCTAAAGAATTCATAGGTACTTTATTTTCAATTTTCCTTAATTTCTCTATTATCTCTTCAGGAGCTATTAAACCTAAGTTTATAAGTGGACTTAACGCACTATGAAAAACAGTATTAGATTTGTCTGTTACCGCATCCTCATAATCCCCAAAAAGCTTTATTCTTTCTTTTAAAAACTCGTCTAACCACTTGTTTGCATCTCTCCTTGTTGTAGGAAACCAAAAATTATCAGTATTCCCAGGATGGTCTTTAAAATTAGAATTTATGAATTTTTTAAGAGTGACAGTTTCCATTGTCTCCTTTGTTTTAGAAATTACAGGAACTTTAATATCATTCGGAAGTTTTTTTCTGTTGTCTTCATCAAAACTCCATTTATTTCCTTTCGGGGTCCCGTTTTTATTCATCAATAAATTCATTTTTGTTCTTACAATTTTATAAAAATTTGCCATGAAAGGTCGTTTATTTTTAGAAAGGTAGTCCTTAAATTCCTGTCTCTCCATTAAAAACATTGGAGACTTAACCTGGTTGATCTTAAGTGAATTTTTTTTTCCTAAATTTAATATTCTTTTCTCAAAAAATTTATCCTCAATTTCAAAAAAGGTAATTTCTTTTATCTTTTTTTCTTTAATAGTCTTTTCTAATTTTTTTTCGTAGGATAATTTAAAATCTTTATTTACATCTTTATAAATTAAATTAAAATTTTTTGATTTAAGTTCATCCTTAAATGATCTCATTGAAGATAAAAATAATAGAATTTTAAGTTTGTGATGTTTTTCAAAGGTGCATAAGCCATAGTCTTCTGCCATAAAAAAAGTATGATCTTTAAAATCAGATAGATATTTTGGGTTAAAAAGTTGATTTCCTAAAATTATAAAAAGCTTCATAAGTGATAAAATACATATTTTATTTAGATATTACACGCGTCATTATTTGCATGTAAATAACCTTTAATAATGTTATTTTTGATTATGAAAAAAGTAATATTAGGTGCAACAGGATCAATTGGATCATCACTTGCAAAAAAACTTGTAGAGTCAGGTGAGCAAGTACATTTAGTAGGGAGAGACGAAGCTAGTTTATCAGAGCTGGCAAATGAACTTAATTCTACATTTACTAAGTGCGATATGTTAGAAGAAAATTTTTCTGAAAAAATAGTTAATGATCTTCAAGACGAACAGGTGAATGGATTAGCTTATTGTGTTGGATCTATAGATCTTAAACCATTGAAACTCACAAAAAAAAGCGATTTTATGCAATCGTTCAATTTAAATTTAGTTTCTGCTACAGAAATTATAAAATCTTTAGCTGACAACTTGAAAACAAATAAAGGTTCAATTGTTTTATTCTCAACAGTTGCCGTCAAACAAGGATTTCCAAACCATGCTATAGTTTCCTCTGCTAAAGGAGCAGTTGAGGGTTTAACTTTAGCACTTGCCGCTGAATATGCTCCAAATATTAGAGTAAACTGTATTGCTCCGAGTTTGACTAATTCAAAAATATCAAATTTTTTACTTAAAAATGAGAAGATGGCTGACAGTATTGCTAAAATGCATCCACTCAAAAGAATTGGAGAAGGAGACGACTCTGCATCTGTGGCAAAGTTTCTTCTTACAAATGAAAGCTCTTGGGTTACAGGACAAATCTTTGGTGTTGATGGAGGAAGATCATCTGTCGCATAACAATAACTGTAAAAATATTTAATTTGGTAAAATGAAAAAAATTACAATTTTATTAATAACTTTATTTTTAAGCACTAGCCTTATGGCTGCCGGCAGTGATAGTAGCAGTGACTCTCCAAAAGAATCTTTGTATGAAGATGCTGTGAAACTAGTAAAAAGAGCTGGTAAGCTTGAGAAAAAAGAAAAATTGGATAAAGCTAAAAAACTCTATGCACAAGCTTTCACTAAACTAGAAAAAGCTTATAAATCAGATAAAAAAAATCCAGATATTTTAAATTATATGGGATACACAACTAGAAAAGTCGGAAATTTTGACCAAGCTGAAAAATTTTACTTAGAAGGTTTAAAAATAAAACCAAATCATAATGGTATTAATGAATATTTAGGTGAACTTTACGTCCAGACAAATCAAATAGATAAAGCTAACGAAAGATTAGCAGTTCTTAAAAATTGCAACTGCGATGAGTTCAATGAGCTTCAGCTGATTATTAAAAATAAGGGCGTAAAAATCTATTAGGATAAGTCTAAAGCAAATTTCTTTAATTTTTCAATCGGAATAAGATCTAATGTTTTAACATTAGTTTTTTTTAAGTATACTTGGCAGGCAGCTCCTTCTTCAATTGCTCTTGCGTACCATGTAGCACACACACACCAAGAATCTCCATCTTTTAAACCTGGGAATCCAAATTCAGGATGGGGTGTAATTAAGTCATTGCCAACTTTTTTAGACCATTGTAAAAATTCATCCGTCATTTTCGCACAAACAGTATGTACTCCACGATCGTTCTTATCTGTATTGCAACATCCATCTCTAAACCAACCGGTAATAGGGTCATTTGAACATGGTTCAAGAGGTTCTCCAAAAACGTTTTTTTGTTTTTCTTCACTCATTTACAAAATACATTTGCGATTTTTTTATCGATTTCTAAATTGAAAGAAAAAGATCTTCTCTCACCTTTAGTTTTAAATGGATAAACAGTATGCATCAAATAATGAGGAAACAATATCATATCACCTACTTTTGGTTTATGATTAAAAATGCTTTCACTTAAAAGCATTTTATTTCCATTGATAAAGTCTATTGAGCCATCTGTTCGTGTGTGTTTTTTATTTTTAAAAGCAAATTTAGGTATTTTTAAGTAACCAACTCCTGAAATATGTCCATCATGAAAATGAACAGGATTATATTCATCATTAAATTGTCGAACTATCCAAAAATTTTTTATTTGAATTTTAGATATTCTTTTACCTAAACTTTTAAAAATATAATCTTTAACTGCTTTATACAAAATTTTTTCTAAATTTTTTTTTATAAAAATTTTTGGTAATTGAAATTCTTGCTTCACTTGCCCAACCAGTTTATTTGAGTAATCTAATTTTTTTAATAGATTTTTTTTTGAGATAATTTTATCTACTTCAATATTTATTTTTCTTATTGAACTTTGTGATAGTTTTAGACTTGCAATTTTAGGACCGAAAGGACTCAAAACTTTCATAATTATAATTTTGTAGGATTAGGCTGACCTTTATAAACTTCTTCAGGATCAAATTTTTTTTTCTTTTCCTTGAAATCTAACTCAATTTCCTCAGCATTTTTAATCGGTCCTAGAGGTATTGATCGATAAAAACAAGATTTATACCCGACATGACAACTAGCACCATTCCCAATATCTACCGACATCCATAAAGCATCTTGATCATCATCAACTCTTAAATCAATTACTTTTTGAACAAATCCACTCGTTTTACCTTTATGCCATAAAGCTTTCTTTGATCTACTCCAATAATGAGCTTCTTTTGTCACAATAGTTTTTTTTAAAGCTTCTTCATTCATGTATCCGTGCATCAATAGTTCTCCAGAACTACTATCTGTAGTGGTTACAGGGATTAGACCATCGTCATCAAATTTTGGAGAGAACAATTTTCCCTCCTCAACTTCAAATACATTTTCTCTTTTTTTAAACATGACAGTAAAATAGTGAAAAAAAGACAAAATAGCAATTTGCAATAATTAGCCATGTCCTATAGAAACATCAGAGTATGAAATTAGTTAAAGACATCAGCAAAGAGTCATCAAATAAACCTCAAGTTACTGATAAAGAGGCTGAAGAGGCAATAAAAAAATTATTAGTCTGGATTGGTGAAGATCCAAGTAGAGAAGGCTTACAAGAAACTCCAAAAAGAGTAGTGAAAGCATTTAAAGAGTATTTTAAAGGATATCATCAAAACGCAGAGAAGGATTTATCAAAGACTTTCGGTGACGTTGAGGGTTACGATGATATGGTAATTGAAAAAAATATAACTTTAGAAAGTCATTGTGAGCATCACATGGCTCCAATAATAGGTGTTGCTCATGTTTCTTATATTCCGAATAAAAAAGTTGTAGGTCTGAGTAAATTGGCTAGAACAGTTGAAATTTTTTCTAAACGACTGCAAACGCAAGAGAGATTGACAATGCAAATTGCAAAAACGCTTATGAGTGCCTTGGAAGCAAAGGGTGTAGCAGTTACAATTGATGCAGCTCATCAATGCATGACTATGCGAGGAATAAAAAAAGAGAAAGCAACGACTGTTACAAATTATTTTTTAGGATCATTTAAGGAAGACTTAAGTATTCAAAATAGATACCTAAAATATATTGGAAAATAGATGTCTGATAAATTCAAAGCTATTGTTATAGATAATCAAAACGAGAAATTCACAAGAGAAATTAAAGAAATAGATAAAACCCATTTAAAAAATGGAAATGTATTAGTCAAAGTTGACTACTCAAGCTTAAATTATAAAGATGCTCTGATTTTGAATAATGGAGGAAAGATCGTAAGAGAATTTCCTTTTGTTCCGGGAATAGATTTTTCAGGAACAGTAGTAGAGAGTGAAGATAGTAAATTTACTAAAGATGATAAAGTAATTCTTACAGGATTTAGAGTAGGAGAAGCATACTTTGGAGGGTTTTCACAATACGCTAAAGTTGACTCAAATTTTTTAATAAAGATACCAAAAGAATTAGATACACATAAAGCCATGATGTTGGGTACAGCAGGTTTTACTGCTTTACTTTGTTCGTTTGCTGTAAAAGCGAAAGAAGAATTGCTATTAGGTGAAAAAGTTAAAGATGTTTTAGTAACTGGTGCTACTGGCGGTGTTGGAAGTATTGCAGTAATGATTTTATCAAAAATGGGATACGATGTTCATGCTGTTACGGGTAAAAAAGACAAGAACGATTACCTAAAAGATTTAGGTGCAAAAAATATTATAGATAGAAAAGAATTTGATGGAGAAAGTAAACTGCTTGAAAAAGGTGTGTGGGATGGGGTAGTAGACACTGTTGGAGGATCTGCTTTAACTAAAATATTTGCACAAACAAAACCTGGAGGAATAGTTGCTGCTTGTGGAAATGCTGGAGGCATCAAAATAAATACCAATGTTATGCCATTTATTATAAGAGGAGTAAAATTGTGGGGAATTGATTCGTCAGGGTCATCAATAAAACGAAGAGAATTCGTTTGGGGAGAGGCAGCTAGATTGGTAGATTTTTCAAAGGTTCAATCATTTACTAAAGAGCTTTCATTTACTGAACTTTTAGAAACTTATCCTAAACTTCTTAAAGGGGAGTTTTTTGGAAGAGCTATAGTAAATCCAAATAAATAACATATAATTAAATTTATTTATGGATTGGGATAAATTAAAAATATTTCATACTGTTGCTGAAGCATCAAGTTTTACCAAAGCTTCGACTATCTTAAATCTTAGCCAATCAGCTATTAGCCGCCAAATTCAAGCCTTAGAGAATGACTTGAAAATACAACTATTTGAAAGACACGCCCGTGGATTAGTATTAACTGAGAATGGTGAGTATCTTTATAAATCAGCTCATGAAATTATTTCAAAATTAAAAGATGTGGAGTCTAACTTAAGCGGACAAAAAGATAAACTTGATGGAAAACTAACTGTTACAACCGTTGTTAGTTTTGGAACTACTTGGCTAACACCTAGAATAAAAGAATTTATGGATTTACACCCAGATATTGAAATTGAATTAATATTTGATGATAGAGAGCTCGATCTAAGTACTCGTGAAGCAGATGCAGCAATCAGAATGAGAAGACCCAAACAATTAAATTTAATCCAAAAAAAATTCGTAGATTTTAATTATCATATTTATGGTTCAAACGATTATCTTCAAAAAAACGGATATCCAAAAACTTTAAAAGATTTAGACAAGCATAAATTTATAACCTATGGAAAAGGAGCGCCGTCTCCTGTTTACAATCCTGACTGGGTTTTAAAACATGGTGTTAAAGATGGTAAAAAAAGAAAATCAATTATGAAAGTTAATAGTGTATATGGATTATTATTAGCAGTACAAAGTGGAGTTGGTTTGGCCGCTTTACCAGATTACATTGCTCATAACGTAAGCAATATAACCAAAGTTTTACCTGAGGAAACAGGCAAACCTACAGAAACACATTTTGTTTATCCTGCATCTTTAAAGAATAATGCAAGATTAATGGCTTTTAGAAACTTTTTATTTACAAAGGTTAATGAATGGAAATTTTAATTTCTTTTATAATCCCATTTATAATTTTATTAACTATCGTAGTTTTTATTCATGAATATGGACACTATTATTTTGCAAAAAAATATGGTGTTGGAGTTACTGATTTTTCTATTGGTTTTGGTAAAGAAATATTTGGTTTTAATGATAAATCAGGCACAAGATGGAAATTTTGTGCAATACCTTTAGGAGGATATGTTAAATTTTTTGGTGATAGAAACGTTTTTAGCCAAGCGGAGCAAGAAGAACTTTTAAAGGAATATAATGAGGAAGATAGAAAAAAACTATTTGTAGTTAAACCCCTCTATCAAAGGTCTTTAATTGTTGCAGCCGGACCTTTTGCTAATTTTTTACTTGCTATAGTGATTTTTGCTTTTATTTATATGTTTGCAGGTAAGGATTTTACGCCTGCTCAAATCCAAGAGGTTCAGCCTGAAAGCCCAGCTTATGTTGCGGGTATTAAACCAGGTGATGTAATCCAATCGATAAACGAAAGAGAAGTAAAAAGTATTATGGAGGTTTCAACTTTCATAAATGCCTCATCTTCAGAGACTATTGATATAGAGGTTTTGAGAAAAGGTAATGAAATAACTCTAAAAGTTAAGCCAAAATTTATTGAAGGAGAAGATTCATTAGGAAATCAAATTAACAAGAAGATTATTGGAATTAAAGTTGCACCTTTAAATGAAGAGATAAATAGGCAGAGATTAGGCCCTGCCACAGCATTATATTATGCTTTTAAAGAAACTTGGTTTGTTATTGAAGCATCATGGGAATTCGTAATTTCAATGTTTAAAGGAACAGGGGACACCTCTCAATTAGGAGGCCCAATTAAAATTGCTAAAATAACTGGTCAGGTTGCTAAGTTTGGAATTGTCGCTTTCCTTAGTATTATGGCTTATATTTCTATAAGTTTAGGATTTATAAATCTTTTACCAATTCCGATGTTAGATGGTGGACATTTAATGTTTTACGCTTTTGAGAAGATTTTAGGCCGTCCTTTAACTCAAAAAACTCAAGAGGGTTTTTTTCGAATCGGGTTATTTTTGCTACTTTCTTTGATGTTTTTCACAACATTTAATGACCTTAAAGATTTAGGCTTGTTTTAAGCCACTTTTTTAAGCTAAAAAAGTCAATAAAATCAACACTTTTTAAGGCACAATATATTGTGTTAACATTTACGTGAAACACCAAAAAAACATTGATTTTATTAGGTTTTTCTGCAGATTAGAAATTAACCAATAAAGGGGCATAAAATGAATAAAAAACAACTAGTAGCAAAAATATCGTCAACTTTGGGTCAGAGTAAAGCTGATGCTGAAAGAACTTTTGACTCAATTACGACAATTATTTTAGATGCATTGAAAAACGACGATACTGTGAAGATAGCTGGTTTTGGTACTTATAAAGTAGCAAAGAGAAAAGCTAGAGTAGGAAGAAATCCTAGAACAGGTGAGTCAATTCAAATCGCTGCATCACAGAAAGTTAAGTTTTTACCTGCTAAAAGCTTGAAAGAAATGTTTAATCGATAAACGTTTATTTAGCCCTTATTTGATAATCTCAAATAGGGGCTAACTACTTGCAAAAACTGCATAGCTCAAATTAAGACATATCAATACTAATTTAGACTGATAAATTTTATAAGGCCTGCAACAAGGGAGAACTTATGAAAAAATACATTGGTTACTTTTTAGCGGGTACGGCCATTTACTTTGGTTTTGCTGGTTTAGGTTATGCCGAGACCACAGTGTCTGCAGAAGTACAATACATATTTAATACTATATTATTTTTGATGTCAGGTTTCTTGGTCATGTGGATGGCCGCGGGTTTTGCAATGTTAGAGTCAGGTCTAGTAACATCAAAGTCTGTATCAGCAATCTGTGCAAAAAATATAGGTCTTTATTCAATCGCAGGAGTAATGTTCTGGCTGGTTGGTTATAATTTAGCTTATGGTATTCCAGAAGGTGGATATATCGGTACATTCACACCGTGGAGTGATGCATCAAAACTTGAGACAGGCTATTCAGATGGATCTGACTGGTTTTTCCAAATGGTGTTCTGTGCCACTACAATGTCAATCGTATCTGGTACGTTAGCTGAGAGAATTAAGATCTGGCCATTTTTCTTATTTGCCGCAATCTTAACTGGAATTATCTATCCAATTTCAATGGGTTGGCAGTGGGGCGGCGGATGGTTATCTGTTGCTGGATTCTCTGATTTTGCTGGTTCAACACTAGTACATGCTGCTGGAGGAGCTGCTGCTTTAGCCGGTGCCATTGTTCTTGGTGCTAGATCAGGCAGATTCTCAAGCAGAGGAGAAGCTAAGCCTATGGCGCCTTTTGCGGCATCATCTATTCCATTAGCAACCTTAGGGGTATTTATACTATGGTTAGGTTGGTTCGGTTTTAATGGTGGATCGCAATTAGCCGCTGGAACACTTGAAGACGTGTCTTCAGTAGCAACAATTTATATTAATACGAACTTAGCTGCAGGTGGTGGTGTATTAGCTGCTGCAACTGTATCGAGAGTGATTGGTGGAAAAACCGACGTAGTTATGATGCTAAACGGCGCAATTGCGGGATTAGTAGGTATTACGGCGGAACCATTAACACCAAGTCCGTTAGCTGCAATCTTCATTGGAGCAATAGCAGGAGTATTAATGTACTTCTCAACAAAACTATTGTTCAAAATGAAAATTGATGACGTAGTTGGAGCCATCCCAGCACACTTAGTAGCTGGAGTATGGGGTACACTAGCAGTACCATTAACAAATGGAGATGTTACTTTTGGAGCACAATTCCTAGGAACGATCTCAGTTGTGGTATTCGTATTTATAGTCTCGTTTATTGTTTTCCAAATTATCAAAAATACAATTGGATTAAGAATAAGCAAAGAAGCTGAAAGACTAGGAACCGATAAAGCAGAAGTCGGTGTAATAGCTTACGGTATAAGAGACTAAACAAAATTCCCTCCCTCGTTAGTTGGGAAAAATTATAAGGCCTGGTTCGGATCCCCCGTCCAGGCCTTATTTCTTACAAGTCTCTTATGCATTTAAATCATACTTCAGAACTTTAAAATTTGATACCTAGTTCAAAAAAAAAGGGGGAAACATGAAAAAATTAACTTTCATTTTATTAGGTTGTATTTCTGCTTTAATGATTAGCTCTCAAAGCTTTGCAGAAACTACAATGTCTCAAGAGGGACAATATATTTTTAACTCACTAGGATTTTATTTGGGCGGAGTGCTAGTTGCTTTCATGGCAGCAGGTTTCTGTATGCTTGAGAGTGGATTAGTGACTACAAAAAGTGTATCGACAATTGCCGCTAAAAATATAGGTAAATTCGCTATATGCTCACTAGTATTTTTCTTAGTGGGTTACAATTTAGCTTATGGGGTGCCTGAAGGTGGTTACGTAGGTTCGTTTACAATTTGGACGGACTCTTCTGACGCTGAAACAGGTTATTCAGGCTATTCAGACTGGTTCTTTCAAACGATGTTCGTGTGTGCAACAGCTTCAATCGTATCTGGAGCAGTGGCAGAGAGAATTAAAATCTGGCCATTCTTTATTTTCGCAGCAATTATGGCAGGAGTTATTTATCCGATTTCAATGGGTTGGCAATGGGGAGGCGGCTGGTTAGCTAGTGGCGGATTCTCAGATTTTGCTGGATCAACTTTAGTTCATGGATGTGGTGGAGCAGCTGCACTTGCTGGGGTAATGGTTTTAGGTGCTCGAGAAGGAAGATTTGGAAGAAGGGGAGAGAAAAAATCTATGCAACCATTTGCAGCTTCAAGTATTCCATTAGTTACACTTGGAACATTTTTACTTTGGTTTGGTTGGTTTGGATTTAACGGTTTCAGTCAATTGGCAATGGGTACATTTGATGACGTAAATGCAATTTCGAAAATTGCAGTTAATACTCATCTAGCTGGAGCAGCAGGAACTTTTACTGGTGCAGCACTGACGAGATTAATCGGCGGCAAAACTGATATTGTTATGATGTTAAATGGAGCCTTAGCAGGTCTTGTTGCTATTACTGCAGAACCTTTAACGCCAGGACCAATTACTGCAATGATTATTGGATCTATCGGAGCAATCATAATGTATTTTGGTACAAAAATGTTGGAAAGTTATGGCTTAGATGATGTAGTTGGTGCAATACCAGTACACATGTTTGCTGGAATTTTTGGAACATTAGTAGTTCCATTAACTAATCCAGATACATCTTTTGGCACACAATTTATTGGAACTGCCTCAGTATGTATTTTTAGCTTTGTTTTATCTTGGGCAACATTTACTGCTCTTAAATCAACTATTGGATTAAGAATAAGTAAAGCAGCCGAAAAACTAGGTACAGATAAAGCCGAAGTTGGTGTAACAGCTTATTCAATTAGAGATTAATTTTTAAATGAATTATAATTAAGGCCCGAGAAATCGGGCCTTTTTTTATATTTTATTATCTTCCCAGTTTTTTTTCCAATCAAAATTTGGCGGGATACCATATGAAGAATTAATATTTGTTGCATGCATTGCTAGCGAAGGAATAGGACTTAAACATAATTCTTTTTCATAAATATCATGTAATTTTTTTTCCATTGGGTGGTGTCTTACTGTAGCCATAGATTTAAGCTCATCGAAATATTTCTCGATCATTTTTTTACTCGTTAAAAAGGTAATTAATGTTTCTTTTACGGTTCTCCAATGTCTTTGATTGCCTATAAAAATATTAGTTTTTTCATCAATATTTTTATATAGATATGGATAATCTGCTGGACAAAGAAAAATTTCACTATTTAATTGTGAGCAAATTTTTTCATAAGTAAAAAGCATTTCAGTTATTGCGCTCTGCTCATGAATGTAATCATCTTCTACGAAATAAACTAAATCACTAGCATTATCTTTAGCTAAAAAAATTGATTTAAGTATATTTCTCATATTAGATGCCATTGCTTGTGAAATTTCCTTACCATTGATGTCTTGTTTTTTAATTAAATCATTAAACTCATCTTTTTTTAAATTGACTAGCTGACATGTAAACTTCGCTTTTTTTAGTAAAGATTTTATTTGATTTAAATTTGTCTCAGATGAATTATCATCTGTAATTATAAGATTAATATTTATATTTCCGAAATTTTCTAATGCATAATTACAAGAATTTATTAATGAATTTATTGTTCTGAATGTATATTCTGATTTTGGGTTTTGAAAAATTCTCTCTTTATTTTGATCCAACATTATTTCACTTCTAATAACTTCCGTTGAAGTGTAAGATCTAACAATTATAGTAAGATCATTTACTTTACGTTTCGTAATCGCCTTTCCCAAAGGTATATTTATGGAGTACTCATTGCTCTTCGATAGGTTTTGATTAGCAAATAAATTTGATGTAGGAAGAAAAAGGTCATTTTGATCAACTATTTCATAGCCTAATTTTCTACAAAATTTAATAAATATTTTTTTTAAAAAACTTTTTTTATTATTACTTTGTTTAATTTTTTTCATTTAATAAAATTTTATCTTTCCATTGCATCAATATGTTCATACAATTTATACTATTTTCAATTCGCATAGTATGAAAATTATTTTCTACTTGTCTATCTTGAACAATTTTTTCAAATATATTTATCTGGTTAGCAAATAAACTTAAAAAGCTTGATGATTTAATTTTTTTGATTTCATCTTTTTTGCGTATTTCAATTATATTTTCTTTTTTTGGAAGCCATGGATCTAAAATGTGAATTTCTCCCTCTGTTCCAATGATGATGGTGGTGTTATCTAAAACTTCTCTTATTGAAACTTTAATTTCTGCAATAATATTATTTTTATATTTCAACTTTGCCTCAGCAACAGTATCTACTCCGGTTTCGAACATTTTTCCTTTAACGTCATAAATTTTAGGTGCAGAGTCTTCTTGATTGTTTTGATTGGCAATAAGATTTGATATTGAGACAGGATAACAGCCTAAATCAAGAATTGCTCCACCTCCATATTCTTTATTGTAAAGACGACTTTTCTTTTTCGGTTTTCCTGAGTCAAAACCAAATGTAGATTTTATTTTTATTACTTTTCCAATATGCCCATCACTAATTAACCTCAAAACATCTTTAGTTTGAGGATGGCTTCTATATGCTATTCCCTCTAAAAAGAAAACATTTGTACCATGAAGTTTTTTTTGAATATCTAGAGCTTGTTTTAAATCTATAGTAAAAGGTTTTTCACAAAGGATATTTTTTCCAGCGTCAATAGATTTTTGAATTAATTCATAGTGTGTGTGGTTAAGAGTTCCTATGTAAATATTGTCAACATCATTAGAAAGCAATAATTTTTCATAATTTTTGTACAAGAATTTTGGCTTTATTTTAAATCTATAGCCAAACTTTATAAGTTTTATAAATGATCTGCTAGAAACCCCTTTTAGGTCACTTTTCTCTAATTCTTTTATAGAATTAGCAAAGTTTTTAGCCATATGGCCAAGACCAATTACACCCCAGTTCATATCAAATTTTTTTTGATTTATTTCTATTTATAAAATATTTATATATCAAATGAGCATTAAATCATCACAAACATTAGTTGAAGAAGCACTTAAAAATATTGAAACTCTTAGTTCAAATGAAGCTAAAAAATTAGCAGAAAAAAATGATATCACTCTTATTGATGTTAGAGACATTAGAGAAATCTGGAAAGAAGGCACAATAGAGAACTCTAAACATATCCCAAGAGGCATGTTAGAATTTTGGCTAGATCCTGAGAGTACATATTTTCAAACTAATAAGATAAAAGATATTAAAAAAATGGTTTTATTTTGTGCTTTGGGGTGGCGTTCCGCATTAGCAACAAAAACATTAGTCGACATGGGATTTAAAAATGTTGCACATGTAGATGGAGGCTTTGATGCATTAAAAAAAAGTGGATTAAAAGTAGTTCAAAAAGAAAAAAAATAAACTACTTGCTCGCCTCGTTTAATGCAAATTCAATTCTATCTTGACCCCAAAAAATTTTATTATTTACAACAAAAGTTGGAGCACCAAATATACCTTTTTTATAAGCATCACTAGTTTTTTTTCTTAGAGAGTCTTTAATTAAAGAAGAGGTAGATCTTAAAGTAAAAGTTTTGGGGTTTACACTTAAATTTTTTAAAACTTTTTGAATTACGATTTCATCGTTCATGTTTAATCCATCTTGCCAGATGGTGTTAAAAATGTTCTCAATATAATAACTTTTAATATTATCTTCTTCTGCCACTATAACTCCTCGCATTAAATTTAAACTTCTTATTGGAAAATATGAATTGAATTTAAATTTAATATTATTTTTTTCAGCTATCAATTTACAGTCTCTAATCATATGTTTTGCTTTTGCAGGTATAAAAGCGGGTGCTTTAATTCCATGTAAGTTGTGTAATCCTCCCAAGAGAATTGGATTATATTTAACTTTTATACCTTTATTAATTTCAATTTCCCTTATTTGCTTGTGGGCAAGAAAGGAATAAGGGCTTATAAAATCAAAATAAAAATCAAAAGGCTTAATCATTAAAGCTAATTTTTTTAGCAAAGAAAATTCTAATAAACCAATAGAAAACTAATCCTATTGGGCCAGAAAAATAAGTAAGAATTAAAGAGGGTATCGTAATAATTTTAGGTATTAAGTATTTTTTGCTATCTCTTACAATCCAAGCACCAGCAAATAAACTTATCGATAAAAAGTGCAACCAGAAAATTAATAACAAAGACTCATTGGCAAACATCGAGTAAAGACCATCAATTCCATAATATAGTTCGAATCCATCAAAAATATTTCCCTCTAAAAAAATATTATAAGATAAATAAGCGTATCCAATGGCCAAAAGAAGAGGCGCTACAACAGACTGCACAAAAAAATTTGTGATTGGATTATTTGGAATAAATATCAACATAAGCCAAAAAGGAATTACTCCCCAATTAGTTACCAAGTAAATATTTTCATTAGTTAAAAAAGATAATAAATTATTTATCATTAAAAATAATATAGTATATTAGTTAAATGAATCCCACAGTTAATAAAAGTGATTTTGAAGATCTGACTACAAATTTAAAAGACTTAGCATATTCATATTTAGAAAAATACAGTCCATCTAAACAGCAATTAAAAGTTTATTTATTAAAAAAATATCTTACTAAAATTAAAGGTACGAAAACTAAAAAAGAGGTAACTGGAATAATTGATGAAATAATTTCAAATCTTGAAAATAATAGAGTTTTAAATGATGAGATGTATTCAGATTCAAAAGCTAGAATGTTTTTAAGAAGGGGATACTCTTTAAATAAAATAAATCAATCTTTAAGAAATAAGGGGATTGATAGTAAGTTTATTAAACAAAGTATTGACAAAATTAAAGAAGATGAAATTGAACCAGATTTCGTATCTGCTTTAAAACTTTGTAAAAGAAGAAGAATAGGCCCTTTAAGACCCGATGATAATCGTGAATTGTTCTACAAAAAAGACATGGGCATCTTGGCCAGAGGTGGATTTAGTTTTGATTTATCAAAGCGAGTTCTAGATTTAGAAAAAGCTGAATTTAATAAATTAATAAAACTTATTTAGATTTATTTAAGTAATTTTTTTTTAGCGACTTCAAATTCTTGTTTTGTAATTACACCTGATTTAAATAAATCATTTAATTTTTCGAGCTCACTTACAATGGATTTATTCTTATTTTCTTTTTTTTTATTTTCAACAAAACCAAGATCTAGCCTTTGATAATCTTTCACTTTAAGTTTATCTTCAAAATTTCTATGATAAACAAAAGATTGATGAATTATCTCATCAATCAATTTTTTCTTTTTAGGATGTTTAGTTAAATTTGATTGATGATATTCAGAATTATTCTCATCTCCAATTAAAGTTTTTCCCCCATTAAAAAACTCCGGATTTCTATCCAAATATACAAGTTGTGTTCTCCCCCCGTGTGAAGGAGACATAAATGCATGTTGCGAGGAGATTAAGATTTTTGGAATTTTTAATTTTCTTTTTTTTATAAAGTATTTGAATCCTGCCATATAATATGGTTCAGCAAATCCTTCCTCATATGTATAATCTGGGTCGTACATTTCTTTTTTTAAATCTATATGACGAATTCTTAAGCAATTTACCGCCATCCCTTTTTTCCAAACTTTTACCAAGTAATACTCACTTTTTTCATAGCATCCATCGGTAGGTGCATTAAAATAAATTCTATTTAAATATTCGCTTACTAAACCCTGTCTTTTCCCTGAAGTGGTTACACTATTAAATTCCATTAAAGATTTAATTGTATTATTTTCTACAAGAACTAAAGTCACTCCATCTCCTTGAATACCCATGATGTGCCAATCATATTTATTAGCTACTTCCCAATCACCCTCTGGTAGTTTGTAAGAAATTCCTTTAAATTTTACTTGTCCCGAATAAGTTTTATTTTTACTAAACCAAGTATTAGTTGCAAAAAGACTTTGAAAATTAAAAAGGAATGCAAAGACAAATATAATTTTTGATATTTTAACTATTTTTTTCATTTGATTTTTTTCTTTTGTTTTCTTCATCAACAAGAATATCTAGCTTTCTTTTAAGTGCATTCCTTACTAAAATAAAAAAAAATACACCGAAAAATGTAACTGACAATATAATAATTAAGATAGTTTTAATCATTTAAGTTTTTTGCACGTCTAATTAATAAACTGGAATTTTTATAATCTTCTTTGCCATATAAAAAAGGTTTTTCATCTAGTGTTTTAATAATAGCACCAGCATTTTGAGCAATCGCATGTCCAGCTGCGTAGTCCCATTCATTTGCTCTCTCTCTAGCAGCATAAATGTCAAATTCGCCTGTAGCTATTACACAAAATTTATAAGAACTTGCCATTTTAACTATTGAATTTACATTATATTCTTTCAATTTATTTAATATGATGTCTGAAGGTTTTACCACACTCGACAATGCAACAATTTGACCTTTAGGTTGTTGTTTAACGCAGTTTATTTTTTTGGTTTTTCCCGATTCAATTAAATAACATTCTCCAGGACCATAAGAAAAAAACAATCTATTTTTTTTAGGCACACCTACTAAACCAAGTACTGGAATAGAATTAATTATTAAACCTGCATTTAATGTATATTCATCTTTGCCAGCAATATATTCCCTTGTGCCATCAATCGGATCTATTAACCAAAAAATTTTAGCTGTATTCTTTACTTTTAAATTAACTGTCTCCTCAGAAATTATTGGTATATTAGGTGTGAGCTCTTTAATTTTCGATGTAATGAGTTCATTAACTTTAAGATCACCGTTACTTACTGGAGATTTGTCTTCCTTAATTTCAATATTTAAACCTTTTTTATAAAGATCTATAGAAATTTTCCCAGCCTCGTTAAAAGTATTAATTAAACTTTCGCTTATTATTTTTAATTCACTTGTTTTCATTGTTTATTTTTTCAAGATTTACGTTCTCAATGTTTATCACTCTTTTACCGCAATTCTCAAAGTTTACGGTAACCTTATTACCAATTATTGATTGGACTTGTCCTATACCCCAACCTTTATTTGAGGGATTTTTAACAAAATCTCCTGGTTCAAAATCAATTAGCATCATGGAAAATTACTCTTTTTTCGATTATACACTTTAATAATGAATTCACTAGGAATTAATAAACCTAAAAAAGCAACCAAGGTAGTTGTTGCTATGTCGGGCGGTGTTGACTCGTCTGTTGTTGCAGCGCTAATGAAACAAGAGGGCTATGACGTTACTGGTATAACTTTAAAATTATACGACGATACTAAACAATCAAAAGAGGGAAGACAGTGTTGTGCAGGTCAAGATATTTTAGATGCAAAAAGAGTTTCCGAAAATATAAATATTGATCATAAAATTTTATTTTATCAAAAAAAATTTAAAGCAGAGGTAATAGAATCTTTTATAGATGGATATACTGCAGGCGAAACACCTATACCATGTGTACAGTGTAATCAAACGGTTAAATTTAGAGATTTATTTAAATACGCAAAAGAATTAAAAGCCGATGCACTTATAACTGGTCATTACGTCTCAAGAGTTCAAACTAATGGACATGCGAATATGTATAGAGCTAAGGATTTAAATAGAGATCAAAGTTATTTTTTATTTAGCACTACCCAAGAGCAATTGGATTATCTAAGATTTCCTCTTGGAGAAATTGATAAATTAGAAACTAGAGCTATCGCTGAAAAATTAAATTTAAACGTTGCAACAAAACCTGATAGCCAGGATATTTGTTTTGTGCCTAATGGAGATTATGCATCAGTAATTAAAAAATTTAGACCAGAGTCTTTTAAACCTGGAAAAATTCTTGATCTTGAAGGAAAGCAAATAGGAGAACACGAAGGAATTATAAATTACACAATTGGTCAAAGAAAAGGAATTAAGATTGCAAGCAGTAATCCGTTATATGTTGTGAATATTGATGCTAATAACAATAGTATAATCGTCGGGAATAAAGAATGTCTAGAAGTTAGAGAGATCAAGCTAAGAGATTTAAATATTCTTGGATCTAAAAAAGAATTAGATGAAATTATTAACATTAAAGTAAGATCTACTGGCAGACTTTTAAAAGCTAAAATAAATATTTTAGACACAACTGCAATAGTAGAGATCATTGACAAAGAAACAGGAATTTCACCAGGTCAGGCTTGTGTTTTTTATTCTAAAAATGAAGTTGGGGATAAAGTATTAGGTGGTGGGTGGATTGATAAGACTTTCAATAAAAATTTATCCACTAAATTAACATCTTAAATTATTGCTCGTTTAAAGTGATAACAATTTTTTTTGGTTGTGATTAAATATAACCAATTAAGAGGCAACTCTTAACTGGCCATTTAAGGAAAAACCGAGAGGTTCAAGCTTAAAGGGCAGAAAGATGAACCTAGTAGCGCTAGAATAGTTCATCGGGATGGCTTGGCGGTAGCGCCTACAACGACGAGCCAAAACTACTAAATTTCTGGGCGAAAGCCTGGAAATTTATGTGGTTCTTCTCCAGAATAATCTTGTAAATAAATAAAATAAAATCACTCCTACAAAATAATTCCATTCCAGCGCATGTTTGAAATGAGTATTTCCTTTATTTAAAAGTATTGGCAAACTTAAAATAGCCACTACAGTTAAAATTGAAACTAAAACTGCCTTTAAAAATAAAATTTTTTTATTAATTAAATTTGAGATTTTTTCCTTAATTTTAAAAAAATGATAAACAAGAATGCCTTGTGCAATAAGTTCAAATATAATGAACAATAATAAAACCACTCTTCTCATCAATT
Source organism: uncultured Pelagibacteraceae bacterium (assembly GCA_902575095.1). Classification (GTDB taxonomy): domain Bacteria; phylum Pseudomonadota; class Alphaproteobacteria; order Pelagibacterales; family Pelagibacteraceae; genus Pelagilacustribacter. The sequence continues at coordinate 42,677 of CACGPY010000004.1, read as the reverse complement.
TATAAATTTGAATATCAAATTTTATACCAAGGAAAATTGAGTGAATTGCTAAAAAAATTGCTGACAAAATACCAAAAGTTTTAAATTTATAATTAACATTGGTAAATTTAAATTTATTTACTAGATCATTATTATTTTTCCAATAGTAATAAAGCGTTATAGCAGTAATTATCATCGCTGGCTTAAAAATTAGGTATTGAGGAAATGTTCTTGAAGCTCGACTTATAGATAAACTTCCATCTAAATACGGAATAGAAAATGCTGATCTACCAAGTTGATCGACTACGAAAATTGTATTTTCGAAGATCTCATAATTTTGAGAAACAAAAAGACAGAAATTTATTGCTATTAAAGGTATAAAAAATATCCATATACTCAATTTCCTTATTTGAGTTATCTCATTCATAAAAATTTTATTGATTATTTTTTTTTATTTCTTTTTCTTGCTCTTCTTTTTTTAGAGCCAATTTTTCTTCTTCCACGGTGTTTTTTCGGGTAACCCATATTTTTGCCTCCTTTTATATATCTTAATTAGACAATTAATATATAAATATCAATTATAATTATAATATGAAAAAGTCTATAAAGACATTTCTTAAACACCCCACTAAAGACAACTCTAATAGATCAGCTAACCCGGCCGTAATAAGAGCATCTACTATTCTTTTTAATAGTATGCAGGAACTTTATCAGCACGAAAAAAAAATAAAGCAACATCAAAAAATTAGTCACTATAGTTATGGTCGTTACGGAAGTTCTACTACTATTGAATTAGAAAATATACTTAAAGAACTTGAGCAAGCTTTTCATGTTTTTTTGACAGGAACCGGATTTGGAGGAGTAGCTTTAGCAATTATGAGTTTATGTAGGCCGGGAGACGAAATATTAGTTTCAGATAATGTTTATGGACCAACAAAAGAAATTTCTGAAAAATTACTAAAAGAATTTAATGTTATGGCAAGGTTTTACAATCCAGACTCATTTGAAGATTTAAAAAGCAAAGTAACAAAAAAAACAAAAATGATTTTAGTCGAAAACCCTGGAAGTAATACCTTTGAATTTCAAGATTTATCTAAAATTGTTTATTTGGCCAAAAAGAAAAAAATATTTACTTTCTTAGATAATACTTGGGGTACCCCTTTGTATCTAAAACCCTTAAAGCTTGGATTTGACATGTCATTCTCTTCCGCAACAAAGTATTTTTCTGGTCACTCAGATGCTATGGGAGGTTCACTCGCAGTTAATAAAAAAGTTTTTAAACAAATAATGTTCTTTTATAAACTCTCAGGATACAGAATGTCCGCTGATGAAGCTTATTTAATTATTAGAGGTTTAAGAACATTAGATACAAGATTAAATCAACATTATGAAAATACAAAACAGGTTATTAATTTTTTAAAGAAACAAAAAAAAGTGAAAGAAATTTTATATCCACATAATCCATCAAGTAAAAATTATAAATTATGGAAAAAATACTACTCTGGTGCGACTGGTTTATTGTCTATAGTTGTAAAAAGCAAAAAAAAATCTTCTGTAATTAAATTTGTAAATTCTTTAGAATTATTCGGAATAGGTTATAGTTGGGGAGGATTTGAAAGTCTAGCAATTTTACAAGAACTTCGTTCAAAAAAAAAAGATGAGTACCTTCAAGGCAGAAAATTCTTTAGATTTAATAAAGATGAGCATATAATTAGATTACATATTGGGTTAGAGGACCCAAAAGATTTAATTAATGATTTAAAAAGATCCTTAAGATATATTAAATAATGTTTAATTTTATTCCCAATAGACTTGCCCTAATAGTTTTAATTTCAGCTTGTAGTATCATTTTAATTTCAATGGGTCTTAGACAAACTTTTGGACTTTTCTTTGATGCATTTGAAAAAGGTCTTGGAGTTACAAGAACAGAATTTGGTTTAGCAATAGGTATTCAAATGTTATTTTGGGGATTTTTTGCTCCTATATTTGGACTATTAGCGGATAAATTTGGAGGTAATAAAGCTGTATTTTTAGGATTTTTGATTTTCGCCCTAGGTATTTTTATGCTTTATTCTGGTCCTAATACTGGAATTTATTTTCAATTAGCATTAGGAGTTTTAGTTGGAACAGCTTTAGGAGCAACAGCCATTGGGGTTCCGGTATCAGAAGTCGGAAAGCATTTTCCTAATGAAACACGAACTATTGCTACAGGAGTTGTTACAGCCGCAGCGTCTATAGGTTATTTTTTATCACCGCTGCTTACAAAATATAGCTTAGTAGAATTTGAGTGGGAGCAAACTTTAAAATACTTTATGATATTTATAGTTTTAGGTCTTGCTATTTCAATTTTTTTATTACCAGCAAAAACAGCGATTAATTCATCCCAAGCTGATAGAGACCAAACTTTTTTGTCTGCTATTAAAGAAGCCTTTTCTCATAAAGGATATGTATTATTGGTTTTAGGTTTTTTTGTTTGTGGTTTTCAAATTACATTAGTAGGAACTCACATACCTGGATATATGCAAGATAGGGGCATGGCAGGATGGTCAGCAACTATAATTTTAGCGTTAATCGGTTTTTTTAATATTTTTGGCACTTTGGGTATGGGCTATCTCGGCACTAAGTATAAAAAGAAAAATTTATTAAGTATTCTATACGCTTTAAGAGCTTTAAGCATATGTGTATTTATTTTTTCTCCTCCTTCAATGCTCAATTCAATTATATTTGGAATTACTTTCGGACTTTTATGGTTATCAACTGTTCCTCCAACTAATGGAATAGTTGCTCAAATTTTTGGTACAAAATATTTAAGTACTTTATTTGGTATAGTTTTTTTATGCCATCAATTTGGAGCTTTTGCTGGAGCATTTTTGGGAGGGTACTTTTTTGATACTTATGGAAGTTATGATTATGCTTGGTATATGGCTATTGCCCTCTCTATTTTAGCTACAATTGTTCACTACCCTATAGATGAGACACGTTTAGTTCGTGTGGATAACACTCTTTAAAGTTGTATTTTGAGTCTGATTAGGAATCAAAAGTGAATCAAAACGTGAACATTTGTAACACACAACTAAAAAGTGTGGATAATTTTTTCATTAAAACATTTATAATTAAAAATTGTAAAAACAAAAAAAAGGAGCAAAAAATGTTTTCAAAAGAACTAGGTTCGAAATTAGATAAATATCATTTACTTAAACATCCTTTCTATCAAATTTATTGGAACGAGGGAAAACTAACTCGTGAAATTATTAAAGATTATGCAGAGCAATATTATCAACATGTTAAAGCGTTCCCAAGATACATCAGCGCAACACATTCAATTTGTGAAGATTTAGAAAAAAGAAGAATTCTTTTAGAAAATTTGCAAGACGAGGAAAACAAAGATGGCGATCATCCTAAGTTATGGAAAAATTTTGCAAAAGCTATCGGAGCTGATGAAAAAGAAATTGAGAAGGTAAAGCTAGACTGGTTTACAAAAGATATGATTGATAATTTTTTTTCTCAAGCTAGAAAATCGTATGCTGAAGGTCTTGCATCTTTATATACTTATGAAAGGCAAATACCTGAAATAGCTGAGACAAAAATTCAAGGATTAAAAAAATTTTACGGAGTAAAATCCAAAGAAGGTCTTGAATTTTTTGAGGCGCATAAATCTGCAGATGTAATTCATAGAGCTGAATGTGAAAAATTATTAGATGGTCTTTCTAAAGAAGAACAGAAAAAAGCTGAGTCAGCTTCATTGTTAACTGCTAGATATTTATGGAATTTCTTAAGCGGGATGACGACTAAACACAAACTTCATAATATTGCTGCTTAAATTAATTTTTTTAGGTTGCGAATATGAAAAACGATAATCACGTTTGGGATAATAAACATCCTACTGCACAGATGCTGGGTCGTTGGCAACCTTGGCACGCAGGACATCAAAAACTATTTGAAGAAACACTAAAAAAAACAGGACAGGTAAACATTATGGTTAGAGATGTCAAAGGAGTTGATGATAATCCATTTGACTTTGAGACTGTAAAAAAAAACATTCTTGAAGCTTTAAAAGATTTTAAAAACAGAATTCAAGTGACCTTAGTTCCTAATATAACTTATATTTGTTATGGAAGAGGCGTAGGTTATAAAATGGAAGAGATTGTTTTAGATGAAAAAACACAACAAATTTCAGCAACAAAAATTAGAGAACAGATGAGAAAAGAGGGTAAACTTAAATAGTTGATAACCTTTCTCACTTGACCTCTAAAATACGCCTATATATAAAAGTCCAATGATAACTAACAATCCATTTTCAACTCTAGCAGAAATAGTCCCAGCTATAGCTATGCAGGGATTTGTGATTGCAATGGCTGCACTAACTTTGATTGGTGTATTAGTTGATATTGTTCATAAAAAAAATGTTAAATATTTTTTTGAAAATGCAAAAAAAGCTAAAAAGAATGCTCAAGTTGAATTAACAACAGGGAAAAGAACTGCCGTTATTTTAAAAACCGTTGCTCATGATATCGCAACAACTTCTGAACTTGGATGGGGCAAAAGAAGACTGGCACATGTTTTAGGTATGTACGGAACTATCATTTTTTGGATTTGCTCGGCCGTATTGATTTTTTCTTACTCATCAGTTGGAATTGAAACACCTGCAACTTTATCAGCATTATGGCATATAGGAGCAATTTTAACTTGTTTAGGCGGATATTGGTTTTGGTTTTTTTTAAGAGTCGATGTTTCAGCTGAAGCACATCCTTGGTACAGAGTTATAAAAGCAGACCTATTTGTTTTAGCTTTATTAGCTTGTGCAACATTTGGTCTAGCTTGGTCGTATACACAATATTCTGGAATGACTGGTTTAAGTTATTTATTTTTAATTTTGTTTATTATTTCAAATTTAGTTTTATTTGGGGGGGTTTATTGGTCGAAATTTGCACACATGTTTTATAAGCCTGGCGCAGCTATTCAAAAAAATTTGGCAGAAGCTGATGGTTCTAGAGACAATTTGCCACCACCTGCCGATGCACCAGAGCAGTTTGGTCTGGGAATTAAGAGAGAACAACCAAAGCATTATTGAGAAATTTATGTTAATAAACTTAAGGGGAGAAAAATAATTAATGTCAACTTTTGTATACATGACTAGATGCGATGGCTGCGGCCACTGTGTAGATATTTGTCCATCTGATATAATGCATATCGATGAAACAATCAGACGAGCAAAAAATATTGAGCCAAATTTTTGTTGGGAATGTTATTCATGTGTCAAAGCTTGCCCAAATCATGCTATCGATGTCCGAGGTTATGCTGATTTTGCTCCGATGGGACATAGCGTTAGAGTAAGAAGAGAAGAGGAAAAAGGAACTATTTCATGGAGAATAAAATTTAGAAATGGAACTGAAAAAAATTTCGTTTCACCAATCACAACTAAACCTTGGGGCAAATTTATTCCTAAATTAGCAGAAGAAGATAAGCCAAACCAAGGAGAAATAACTACTCAAAGACTTTACACAGAACCAAAAGGTTTGAATATTGATGGAGATCTTCCAACAGTGAGCAAAGACTCATTTAAAAAAGGTGTTTACTATTAATGGCTAACGTAAAAACTCATGTTGAAGAAAGCGATGTTCTGATTATCGGTGGAGGCATGGCCGGAACTGGAGCTACATTCGAAGCTAGACATTGGGGAAGAGATCTTAAGATAGTTTGTGTTGAAAAAGCTAACATCGATAGAAGTGGTGCTGTGGCCCAAGGTCTATATGCAATTAATTGTTATATGGGTATGCAGTGGAATGAAAATCAACCTGAAGATCATGTTAGATACGCGCGAAATGATTTAATGGGAATGGTTAGAGAAGATTTAGGTTATGACATGGCTCGTCACGTAGATTCTACAGTTCATATGTTTGACGAATGGGGTTTGCCAATGATGAAAAATGAGAAAACGGGAAGATATTTAAGAGAAGGTAAATGGCAAATCATGATACATGGCGAAAGTTATAAACCTATTGTTGCAGAAGCTGCAAAAAAATCTGCTAACAAAATTTATAACAGAATAATGATTACTCATCTTTTAATGGATGATGAAAAAGAAAATAGAATAGGCGGAGCAGTTGGTTTTAATATGAGAACTGGTGATTATCATGTGTTTAAAGCTAAAGCTGTGATTGTAGCAGCAGGTGGAGCTTCACATATTTTTAAACCTAGAGCAGTAGGCGAAGGTATGGGAAGAACTTGGTATGCTCCATGGAGTAACGGTTCAGCTTATGCTCTTCCAATTCAGGTTGGTGCTAAGATGACCCAAATGGAAAACAGAATTGTACTTTGTAGATTTAAAGATGGTTATGGTCCTGTTGGAGCTTATTTCTTACATTTAAAAACTTATACTCAAAATGCTAATGGAGAAAACTACGAAAAGAAATGGTATGATCAAACTAAATCATTAGTTGGAGAATACATTGATCACCATCCAACACCTACATGTTTAAGAAACCACGCTTTTATTCAAGAAGTACAAGCTGGTGGTGGACCAATTCACATGGTGACTAAGGAAGCATTTCAAGATCCACATTTAGAAACTGTTGGTTGGGAAAATTTTTTAGGAATGACAGTTGGTCAGGCTGTTGTATGGGCTTCACAAAATATTGATCCAAAATATACTAATCCAGAACTTACAACTTCTGAACCTTATGTTATGGGTTCACACGCAACATGCTCTGGAGCATGGGTAAGCGGACCAGAGGATTTATCTCCACCAGAATATTTTTGGGGTTATAACAGAATGTTAACTATTGATGGATTATTTGGTGCGGGAGATACAGTTGGTGGAAGCGCACATAAATTTTCATCTGGATCTTTCACTGAAGGACGATTAGCCGCAAAAGCTGCTGTGAAATATATAGAAGATAAAAAAGCAGATGGAATTAAAGTAAGCGACAAACAATACAAAGATTTAAAAGAGGTGATTTATAAGCCTTTAGAAAATTATACAGTTGGAAGAAACGAAATAACTGGTGGAACTGTATCACCAAGTTATATTTCTCCCATTCAAGGACTACAAAGGCTTCAAAGAATTATGGATGAGTATGTTGGAGGAATAGCTACAAATTACATGACTAATGAGAACATGCTTAATAGAGGATTAGAATTATTAAAATGGTTAGAAGAAGATTTAGAAAATGTCGGTGCTGAAGATTATCACCAGCTAATGAGAGCATGGGAATTAAAACATAGAACTATAACCTCACAATGTGTGACAGAACATACTAAATTTAGAGAAGAAACTAGATGGCCAGGTTATTATTACAGAGGTGACCATCTCAAGCTTGACGATGAAAATTGGCATTGTTTAACTGTTTCAAGACGAGACCCTAAAACTAAAAAGTTTACAATGGAGAAGATCCCAGTTTATCACATCGTAGACGAAAAGAAGGAAAAGAAAGCTTCATAAAGTTTAATGGAGTTGTTAGAAAAATCCGACAAAGAAATTCAAGACATTGCTCAGCCAATTTGGGATAACTTAGTCAAATCTTCCAATATTAAAGATTACGGTGGCTTTACCAAAGATTTTTCTTCACAAATGCTCTATGGAGCAAATGAAGTTGAGCTTGGAAAGCAATGGGCTAATAATAAATTACTTACAAGTCTCTCAGAAAAACAAGAATTTTTAGGAACAATAAGAAGAAGCCAATTCATTACTGTTCTTTATAAACAAACAAGCCAAACTATGCCTGGTGAATTTTTAGGCAGGCTAGTCTTAGGAGAAGAAGATGGTCTTGTAAAAGTTTTTGGAGCTACAATTTATTAAGATTGACAAGTTAATGTTTCAGGCATACTGCTAATATTAATGCTCGAAATTTATCTTCCTATCGCTCAAGTAAATATAGATATTTTTCTTTTATTATTTTTAAGTTTGGCTGTGGGGGTTTTATCAGGACTTTTTGGCGTCGGTGGAGGGTTCTTGATGACACCATTTTTAATTTTCATGGGCATACCACCTGTGTATGCAGTTCCAAATGAAGTTAATAATATTCTTGCTACTTCAGTATCTGGTTCTCTTACTCACTGGTATAAGAAAACTTTAGACTACAAGATGGGTTTAATGATTGTTTCAGGAGGTGTAGTTGGAACTATCATAGGAATTATGACGTTTACTTTTTTTTCAGAAATAGGAAAAATAAGTTTAATAATTTCATTATTATACATGTATCTTTTAGCGATTGTTGGCACATTAATGTTAATTGAAGGCGTAAGAGAAAGAAATCGTTTAAAATCTAAAATTAGTACAAAAAAAAAATTACATGATCACAATTGGTTACAAGGTCTTCCTTTGAGAATGAGGTTTAATAAATCTAGATTGTATGAAAGTGCATTCACTCCTATTTTATTAGGATTTGTCGTTGGATTTGTTGCATCAATGATGGGAATTGGAGGCGCTTTCTTAATGGTGCCTGCAATGATTTATATTATAGGCATGCCTGTAAAATTAATTCCTGGAACCTCTTTATTTGTTACTGTATTTATTAGTGCTGTAGTAACAATTCTACATTCTTTTAATTACGGAACAATTGACTTGTTTCTTGTGGTTCCTTTAATTTTAGGTTCAATTGTTGGAGTGCAAGTTGGTCAAAAGATTGGCCAATTTTTAGATAGTAACGAACTTAAATCTTTATTTGCAATGCTTTTAATAACTGTTGCTATCGCAATAGCTTATGATTCTTTCTTCAGAAACAAAACAGAATTTTATGGAAGTAAAGTAACAGCACCGGAATTAAATAGTTTAGCAGAATTTATTGTGAGAATGTCTAATGATGTGCCGTTTTTATATGGAGCCTTTGCAATAATCCTTGCGGTTACGCTTGGAGCATTAATGGCATGGATTAGAAAAATTGTTCATGATTTAAGATACAAAAAACCAAAACAAGAAGAAGTCAAATTCCCAGTAAAATAATTATTTCTTTTTGTATTTTTGTTTTTCAGGTATTACACCTCTTACGCCACCCCTAGGATCTTCTACATCTCCTTTTCTTCGAGGAATTAAATGGATATGACAGTGCATTATTGATTGGCCTGCATCTCTACCTATATTTACCCCAATATTAAATGCACTTATTTCTTTGTCTAATTGTTTTAACTCTCTTTTTTGATTTTTTAAAATATCATCTAAATCATTAATCTCGTCTTTATTTAAATCAAAATAATTACCAACGTGTCTGTTGGTAATAATCAAAGTGTGGTGTTTGGTGACAGGATAAGCAGTATCTCGAATTATAAAAAAATGTTTTGTTGATGAGATGACTTTACAATTAGTTTTATTACAGAAAATACAGTCTTCGTTACCTGAAGACATTATGCACTTCGATAAAGTTTAGTCATAACAAATTCTCTGTGACCTAAAGCTTCAGCACATGTTAATCTACCGTTGGCAACTTTAAGTGTTGTTTCAATTAGTTTATCTCCGGCTTGATCAAGGTTCATTTCTCTTGTTAAAATTTTAGAAACATCACAATCAACATGTTCGCTCATTAACTTAGCTGTTAAAGGATTGGCAGTTAGTTTTACAACAGGTTCTATAGGGTTACCAATGATATTTCCTTGTCCTGTTGGAAAAAGATGAATATTAAATCCTCCAGCTGCTTGTAAAGTTACACATTCTGCTGCTGCAGAAGAAGTGTCCATAAAATATAAACCTTTACCTTTTTTGGGTTCTTCTGCGGGTTCTAAAACATCAATAAATTTTCTAGATCCTATCTTTTGAAAATTTCCAAAAGCTTTTTCCTCAATTGTAGTTAGTCCTCCTGCTATATTACCTGCAGTGGGTTGACTTTCTGATAAGTCATCAGTTGCCTCTTTTAAAATAAAATCATTATAATCACTCCAAGTCTTCATAAATTTTTTCTGAGCTTCTGGAGTTGCTCCTCTCTTAGCACATACTAGCTCTGCACCAGTTAATTCTGATGTTTCTCCAAAACATAAATGAACCCCAAGTGGTTCAAGTTTGTCCATTAAATTTCCGACAGTCGGGTTTGATGCTAAGCCCGATGTCGTATCTGACTCACCACATTTAACTGATATCCATAAATCACTCATTGGACACTCTTCTCTTTGTTTTTCAGACGCCCACATAGAAAATTCTTGAGCTTTTTTTGATGCCTTCATTATTGTTTGTATGTCCCCACTTCTTTCAATGTGAAAACCCTCAACTGGTTTTCCTGTTTCAGCTATTCCATCAACAATTTTTTTTGTCCATTTTGGCTCAATACCAATGACAATTACTGCTGCAACATTTGGATTTCTTCCGGTACCTATCATTGTTCTAAAATGTAGTTCTAGATCTGCACCAAACTGTAATCTTCCATAAGAGTGGGGCAAAGCGATAGTTCCTTTTATATTATTTGCTACAGCTTCAGCGCAAGCGTTTGAAATATCGTCAACAGGAAGAATAATAACGTGGTTTCTTGTTCCAGCTCTTCCATTTTCTCTTTTATAACCTAAAAAACTTTTTGGAATTTCCATAATTACCTTACCACTTTTTTGTTTTTACATTATGAACATGAACATGTTCACCTTTTTTAATTTCTTTAACTACTTTCCCAATATCATGCCCATACTTTAAGATTGTATCTCCTATTTTAAGGTCTTTAAGTGCAATTTTGTGTCCTAATGGAACATCGTTTGTTGATGGTACTTTAACAGTTTTGTCATTTTCCATTATCCAAGCACTACAATCTTGGCCTTTTTTAGTGGTTTCTATTACAACCACTCCTACGTTATCTTTTTCGTCGTGTATAATGAGGTCAGGACGTGACATAAAATATCTAATGGATATAGACTAAAATTTAGTATAATGAAAGCTAGAATTTCAAACTACTTTAAGGAGTTTTATGGCTAAAATGACAACTGAGGAAGCTTTTGTAAAAGTTTTACAAATGCATGGCATCGAACACGCTTTTGGTATTATTGGTTCTGCGTTCATGCCTATCTCAGATATTTTTCCAGACGCAGGAATTACTTTTTGGGACGTAGCTCATGAAACTAATGGCGGTTTGATTGCTGATGGGTACACGAGAGCTACCGGAAAAATGTCAATGGTAGTTGCTCAAAATGGACCAGGTATAACGGGTTTAGTTACTCCAATAAAAACAGCTTACTGGAACCATACACCACTTCTTTTAGTAACACCTCAAGCAGCGAACAAAACAATGGGCCAAGGAGGATTCCAAGAAGTAGAACAAATGAATCTATTCAAAGATATGGTTTGTTATCAAGAAGAAGTTAGAGACCCTTCAAGAATTGCAGAAGTTTTAAACAGAGTTATTGAAAAAGCTATTAGAGGTTCAGCTCCAGCACAAATTAATGTGCCAAGAGATTATTGGACACAAGTAATAGATATCGAATTACCTCCCATTGTAAGATTAGAAAGACAAGCTGGTGGAGCAGCGGCGATAGAAGAAGCAGCGAAATTATTATCTAATGCAAAATTTCCAGTAATTTTATCTGGTGCGGGTGTAGTTATTGGTGGAGCCATAAAGGATTGTGTTAAATTAGCTGAAAAATTAGACTCCCCGGTATGCTCTGGTTATCAACATAACGATAGTTTTCCAGGTAGCCATCCTCTAGCAGTTGGTCCATTAGGTTACAACGGATCTAAAGCTGCAATGGAATTAATTGCAAATGCAGATGTTGTTCTAGCCTTAGGCACAAGATTAAATCCTTTTTCAACATTACCAGGTTATGGAATTGATTATTGGCCAAAAAATGCAAAAATTATCCAAGTTGATATGAATTCAGATAGGATTGGTCTTACTAAAAAAGTGACAGTTGGTATTTGTGGAGATGCTAAACTAGTTGCTCAACAATTATTAAGTAAACTATCTCCAAAGGCTGGCGATACTGATAGACAAAAAAGAAAAGATTTAATTCACCAAACGAAATCAGCTTGGTTGCAAAAACTTTCTAGTTTAGATCACGAAGATGACGATCCAGGAACAGTATGGAATAAAGAAGCAAGAGATAGAGACAAAGATCGAATGTCGCCTAGACAAGCTTGGAGAGCTATTCAAGCAGGTATGCCTGAAGATGTAATAATTTCAAGTGATATAGGAAATAATTGTGCGATAGGAAATGCTTATCCAACTTTTGAAAAAGGTAGAAAATATTTAGCACCAGGCTTATTCGGTCCTTGTGGTTATGGTTTTCCATCTATCTTAGGTGCTAAAATCGGCTGCCCTGATACTCCTGTAATTGGTTTTGCTGGTGATGGAGCATTTGGAATAAGTATGAATGAAATGAGCTCATGTGCACGTGAAGAGTGGCCAGCTATTTCGATGGTCATATTCAGAAATTATCAGTGGGGAGCGGAAAAAAGAAATACCACATTATGGTTTGATAATAATTTTATAGGAACAGAATTAGATCCAGAATTAAGTTATGCAAAGGTTGCTAATGCATGTGGTTTAAAAGGAGTTACAGTAAAAACTATGGAAGAAACCACTAAGGCTATTCAACAATCATGTGAAGATCAAAAAAAAGGTATCACAACATTTATTGAAGTAATACTTAACCAAGAATTAGGTGAGCCCTTCAGAAGAGACGCTATGAAAAAACCAGTTAGAGTAGCTGGTATTAAAAAAGAGGACATGAAGCCTCAAAAAGGTTTAAACTAGTTATAGAAATGAGATCACAAAGTTCGAATAAAAGCTTTGGCTTATTATTTTTTGCTGTCTTTTTAATACTTGGTTTATGGCCACTAAAAAATGGTGAAAATCTAAATTTATATTTTATTGCAGCCTCTGTAGGTTTTTTAATTTTAGGATTATTAAATTCAAAACTTCTGTCTCCACTAAATAAATTATGGATCAAATTAGGTGAAATATTAGGTATTATTATAGCACCAATTATAATGGCTTTAGTATTCTTTGTAATCCTTACCCCAGTTAGTTTTATCGTTAGAGTATTAGGTAAAGATTTGTTAGGTTTAAAGTTCTTAAAGAATAAAGAAACTTATTGGATCAAAAGGAAAAAAAATCTTGGTTCAATGAAAAAGCAATTTTAGATGATTGAATCTTTAAATGAATTTTGTGAATTTTTAAAGGAAAGAAAGAAATATTGGCTGTTATCAATAATAATTATTTTGGCTTTATTCGGAGTTTTAATTGTCCCTAGCCAAGGCTCTGTGGTAGCAACATTTATTAATACAATATTTTAGTGACTTCTATATTAGGAATATCAGCATTTTACCATGATAGTGCAGCCGCAATTATCGTAGATGGAAATATAATTGCAGCGGCACAGGAAGAAAGATTTTCAAGAAAGAAACATGATCCAGGATATCCTTTTAATGCAGTAAAATATGTACTTGAAGAGTCAAATTTAAGTCTAAATGAAGTTGATCACATTGTTTTTTTTGAAAAGCCATTTTTAAAATTTGAGAGACTTTTAGAAACCTATATGGCATTTGCTCCAAAAGGTTTTAAATCTTTTAGTTTATCAATGCCAATTTGGCTACGGGAAAAACTTTTTCAAAAAAAGTTTATGTTTGATAAACTTAAAGAACATGACAAAAATTTTAATGATATAAATAGAATAAAATTTTCTGAGCATCACTACAGTCATGCTGCTAGTGCATTTTTTCCCTCACCATTTGAAGAAGCTATTATTTTAACACTAGATGGTGTGGGCGAGTGGGCTACTACGACAGTTGCAATAGGGAAAAAAAATAAGCTAGAAATAGTTAAAGAAATACACTTTCCTCACTCTTTAGGATTACTATATTCTGCTTTTACTTATTACACAGGTTTTAAAGTTAACAGCGGTGAATACAAATTAATGGGACTTGCTCCATATGGTAAACCAATTTTCAAAGACATAATACTAGATAAGCTTTTAGATTTAAAAGAGGACGGTTCTTTTAAACTTGATATGAAATATTTTAATTATGCAACAGGATTAACGATGACTAATAAAAACTTTTCTAATCTTTTTGGACATCCTAAGAGAGATGCTAAAAAAGATTTATTAACTCAATTCCATATGGATATAGCAGCTTCAATACAAACTGTTACCGAAGAAATAGTATTAAGAATATCAAAAAATATTTTATCAAAATATAAAATAAAAAACCTTTGTTTAGCAGGAGGAGTAGCTCTCAATTGTGTCGCTAATGGCAAAATTCTTAATGAGAGAATATTTGAGAATATTTGGATTCAACCTGCTGCAGGAGATGCCGGCGGATCTTTAGGAGCAGCTCTAGCTTACTGGCATCATGAATTAGAAATGCCAAGATTAGACTTTAAAGATAAGATGAAAGGATCTTACCTTGGACCTAAATTTGAAAATGATTTTATTGAACAAAAACTTAAATCTTTAAAAGCAAACTTCAAAAAATATAGCAGAGAAGAAACTATTTCTTTGACTGCAAAAGAACTCTCTAATGAAAAAACTGTAGGTTGGTTTCAAGGAAGAATGGAATTTGGCCCTAGAGCACTAGGTGGAAGGTCAATATTGGCAGACCCAAGATCGGAAAAAATGCAAAAAGAATTAAACTTAAAAATTAAGTTCAGGGAAAGCTTCAGACCATTTGCTCCCTCTGTTTTAAGAGAAGACGTTAGTGAATGGTTTGAATTAAATGATGAGAGTCCTTACATGCTTTTGGTTTCAGAAATTAAAAAAAATAAACAAATTAAAATGAATGCAAAGGATGAAAAATTATTTGGTATAGATAAATTAAATATTAAAAGATCAAGTGTTCCAGCAATAACTCACGTAGATTATTCAGCAAGAATTCAAACTGTGCATAAGGAAACCAATCCAAGGTATTATGACTTGATTACAGAGTTTAAGAAAAATACAAATTGTCCAGTTTTAGTAAACACTTCATTTAATGTAAGAGGTGAGCCTATTGTTTGCTCAATTGATGATGCATTTAATTGTTTTATGGGAACTAATTTAGATATTCTAGTGATAGAAGACTTTGTTTTATTTAAAGATCACCAAGATAAGTCATTAATTAAAGATTACAAAAATAAATTTGAGTTAGATTAATTTAAAATTGATGCAGGATCTAATTTTACGTCGAACCAATTAAGCCTAATGTCTAAATGGGGCCCAGTCGCTCTTCCACTTTGTCCTAAAGTTCCAACTATTTCACCTTTTTTAACTTTTTGTCCAACTTTGACGTTAATATCTTTCATGTGCATATACAAAGTGCTTATTCCATGACCATGGTCAAAAATTATTGTTCCTCCTGTAAAATACATATCATTTTCTGATAAAGTTACTTCTCCGTCCATCATTGCTTTTACTGGTGTACCTTCTGGAGCGTGAAAATCTATTCCGTAGTGTGGTCTTCTAGGTTTACCATTTAAAATTCTTTGGCTACCATACACGCCTGTAATTATATATTTATCAATTGGATATATAAAATTATCTTTGAAAAAATCATAACCGGTATCAATTGATCTGGCTTTACCTATTAATATATTGTCTTTTTTTATTCTTTCATAGACTTCAGGTGGAGGAGTAACTTGTTTTGAAGGTAAACCATCAATTCTTTGAATTTTATATTCCCTTTTTAGTACCTTTTTCTCAATTTTTTTTACTTCCCCATCTTTTTTAATAGTAATTAGAACATTATTTTTTCTGTCTCTATCTAAACCAAAAGCAAAATAACCTTCTTTCGAAACTCGAATATTTCTATTATCAATTTTTACTTTTGAATTTGGATTTGTTTTTCCTAAAATAAAAGCACCTTGTTCAAACTTTCCTGAAAATTCAACAGCACCTAGGTATTGAAAGTTTAGTATAAAAAAAAATAATAAAAAAATTCTCATTTAGCTGTCCAACCGCCATCTATTATTATTGATGAACCAGTAATCATGCTAGCAGCTTCTGAAGCTAGAAATGTTATTGAAGTTGCTACGTCGCTTACAGTTACCACTTTATTAATTGGAGTATTTTCTTTAACATAATTATTGTAATTTTTGTCTGCAAAATATTTTTTAGTTCGAGGAGTTAAGACTATGTTAGGACAAACGCTGTTTACTCTTATATTATATTTAGCTAGATCTAAAGCCATACCTTTTGTTAAACCTTCAACTCCAAATTTCGTCATGCTATAAACAGTTCTTTTTTGTCCTGCTACTAAGCCAAAAATAGATGAAACATTAATTATTGAACCACTTTTTCTTTTTAATTTTATAATTTGATTGGCACAAAGTTGAGCGACATTAAAAACTGCCTTAGTATTTACATTTAATAATGTTTCTAATGATGATTTTTTAACATTTAAAAAAGGTTCTGGAATATTCGTTCCAGCATTATTAACTAAAATGTCTAACTTTTTAATTTTTGATATAAAAGATTTCATGCGATTATAATTATTAACATCACAATTAAACGATATGTAACTTACTTTAAATTTTTTAATCTCTTTTTTTAAAGTATTAAGCTCTAATTGATTTCTTCCGATTGCAATTATACTTCCTCCCGCCTCAGCAATGGCTAAAGCTGCACCCCTACCTAAACCTTTAGTTGCCCCGGTAATTAAAGCTGTTTTACCTTTTAAATTTATATCTTTAAGAAACATTCCCATTACTGTGCTGTCCAACCTCCATCAACCATTAAAGATGTCCCTGTAATCATTTCAGATGAATCTGCAGCTAAAAATGCTACAGCTGTAGCAACATCACTTTCTTTTGCAACTCTACCTAATGGAATATTTTTAAGCATTTTATCTTTAAATTTTTTATTTTTAAAAAATTTTTTAACCATTGGCGTCTCAACAAATGTAGGGCAAATAGTATTAACTCTTATGTTGTAAGGAGCTAATTCACATGCCATGCCTCTAGAAAGGCCTTCTACCCCAAATTTATTCATGTTGTAGACGTTTCGTCCTTCACAACCAACTCTGCCTAATTGAGATGACATATGAATAATAGATCCCCCAATTTTTTTTCTATTTTTCGCTTTTACCATTTTTTGAGAGCATAATTGTGCAACGTTGAATGCAGCTTTCATATTCAGATTAGTTAAGTACTCCATATTTTCTTTACTAACTTTTGTAAAATGCTGAGGTCTATTATTTCCAGCATTGTTTACTAAAATATCCAATCGATTAATTTTTCTTAAAACTTTTTTTAAATCATCTAATTTTGTTACATCACAAACAAATAATTGACTAGAACCTTTAGTTTTTTTTATAATTTTGTTTACTTTAATAAGGTCAGATTTTGTTCTACTTAATATAATTACTTTTGCTCCTGCCTCAGCTAAAGCTATTGCACAGGCTTTACCAAGACCTTTACCAGCTCCAGTTACTAGAGCTGTTTTATTTTTAAGATTAATTTTTTTTAACATCAAAGTAATAAAATTTTAATATCTGTATATATTAAATCAACAGCTACGATTAAAATTGCTATTAAACCTAACCAAGCTATCCATTTGTATTTCTTAATCCATCCTGAAATTAGATTAGCAGCCACTGCCATTAGTACTATTGATAGAATTAATCCAAAAATTAATAAATGATAATGATGACCAGCTGCTCCAGCCACACCAAGAACATTATCTAAACTCATGGTAAAATCTGCTAAAAGCACAGTCCAAATTGCTTTAAGAAAACTTGAATTATCAACTTTAATATCCTCTTGCTTTGATGCTCCTTTGATTACATCAATGTAAAGTTTATAAATAATGTACAATAAAAGTATTCCTCCAATAAGTCTTAGACCTGTAATTTGTAATAAGTAAGCTGTTAGAAGAGTTAAAATTATTCTTAAAACTACAGCACCTCCAATCCCCCAAAAAATAACTTTTTTTCTTTGATCAGGGGGAAATTTTGAGGCAACCATTCCAATAATAATTGCATTGTCGCCCGCTAAGACAAGGTCAATAAAGATGATTTGAGTTAATATAGTTATTTGTTCAGGAGTAAATAATTCTGCAAGCATGATTACTTGTTAAGTATCATGTCCGAGGCTTTTTCTGCAATCATTATTGTCGGTGCATTAGTATTCCCTGAGGTTATATTGGGCATAATAGATGCATCCACAACTCTTAAATTTTGTATTCCATGAGCTTGCAATTTATCGTTAACCACAGCTTCGTCTCCTTTACCCATTTTGCAAGTTCCAACAGGATGAAAAATGGTTTGTGCATGATCACTAGCAGCTTTTACTAATTCTTCATCATCGGTGATGTGTGAACCTGGTCTATATTCTTCAGGCTCATATTTTTTAAATGTTTCAGTATTAAGCATTATATTTCTTACAATTTTTAGTGCTTTAGCCGCAACATCTCTATCATCTTGAGTAGACAAATAATTCATTTTAATTTTAGGATTATCTCTACTGTCATTACTTGCTATATTAATTTCTCCTCTGCTTGAGGGTCTCACATTAGCAACAGTTGGAGTTATTCCATCAAAGTCATGCATTTTTGTTGCTCCCAAAATATCTGTACTAATTGGTTGAACATGAAATTGTAAGTTAGGAGTGGCTCTTGAAGGATCACTTTTGACAAACCCACACACTTGACTTGCACCCATTGTCATTGGACCACTTTGCTTAAATATATATTCTAATCCAATAAAGAAATTTCCTATTAGACTATTAATTTTACTGTTTAATGACTTTAAATTTTTAACTTTATATACAGGTCTAAACATTAAGTGATCTTGCAAGTTTTTTCCCACACCTTTTAATTCATGAATAGTTTTTATTCCGAATTTTTTTAATTTTTCTGAGTCTCCAATTCCTGAAACTTGTAAAATATGCGGTGATCCAATCGAACCTGCTGATAAAATTACTTCTCTGCTAGCTTTAACGGTAATTACTTTTTCTTTTTGATAATAGCTCACACCAATTGCCTTTTTTCCCTCAAAATTTATTTTTTGTACATGAGCTTTAGTAACAATTTTTAAATTCGATCTATTTTTGACAGGGTTTAAATATCCTTTTGCAGCACTGCATCGTAATTTTAATAATTTATTTCGACTTGTAGTAAATTGAAAATAACCAATACCAAAATTATCACCTGTATTAAAATCTTCCGTTCGTGGTATTCCGGTTTCTTCAGCAGCATTTTGAAACTCTTCAAGCATATCTAAATTAATCTTTTTATTTGAAACAGTAATAGGCCCTTTATCATTGTGAAATTCATTAGGACCAAGTTCATTATTTTCTGATTTTAAAAAATAAGGAAAAACATCATCCCAACCCCAACCAGCATTACCTTGTTGTCTCCAGTTATCATAATCATTACTTTGACCTCTAATCCAAAGAAGACCATTGATGGAAGAACTTCCTCCTAAAGTTTTTCCTCTAGGATATCTTATTGATCTATTATTCATTGTTTCATCTTTTTCAGTATGAAAGCACCAATCGACTTTTGGGTTATGCATTGTTTTAAAATATCCAACGGGAATATGGATCCATGGATAAGTATCTTTGCCTCCTGCTTCTAATAAAAGAACTTTGTTATTTGGATCTGCACTTAATCTGTTCGCAAGTACGCATCCTGCTGAGCCTGCTCCAATAATTATAAAATCGAATTCATCCATATTTAGAATTTAACCTATACTTAAGAAAACTCATACATACTAATATGACTTATTCAACTTCAGGTTTAATTAGTTTGGTTTGACTCTGATTTTTATTAGAGGTTTAATTCTCTTTTTTATTAATACAAAACGGGGGAAATAATGAAAAAATTATTATCTTTAGTTTTCGGCTTAGCTGTTCTTGTAGGATTTTCTATGACTTCAGCGAATGCTAAAACTTTAAAATGTCAGACCGTTCTTAACACTAAAGCTGATGAAGTGAAAATGTTAAAGGACTTTACTGACACTGTAACAGAACTTACTGATGGATCTTTAAAATTTGAGATTTTACCAGCAGGTGCTGTTGTAGGAGTAAAAGAGACTTTAGACGCGGTTGATAAAGGATTGATAGATTGTGGTTTCGCATGGACACATTATTGGTCTGGAGATCACCCAGCTGCCATGTTATTCGGTTCGCCAGTAGCAGGTGGTGGAGTAGGTATAGATAACTTAGCATTTTTATCTTGGTTCCAATATGGTGGTGGTAAAGAATTATATGACCAACTATGGAAAGAAATGGGTAGAGACATTAAAGGATTTATGCTTCAACCAGTAGGTCCAGAAGCTTTAGGTTGGTTTCCAAAACCAATTAAAGATATGGCTGATTTTAGAAAATATAAATTCAGAACACCTCCAGGAATTCCTGGTCAAACATATAAAGATATCGGTATTGCATCTGTAGCAATGGGTGGTGGAGATATTCTTCCAGCATTACAAGCAGGTACTATCGATGCAGCAGAATGGTGTTGTCCAAAACCAGATTTAACATTTGGTTTCCAAAAAGTATTGAAACACTATTACCTACAAGGTTTACACCAAGTTGTAGTAAATGCTGACTTTTATATTACTGGAAAAACTTACAAAAAAATGACTGCTCATGAGAAAAAATCTCTTGAAGTAGCTGCAAACGCTTCATTAGCTAAATCTTTAAGCTACAGAATCTATGAAAATGGAAAAGCTTTAAGAGAGTTAACGACTAAGCACGGAGTGATTTTAGA
Source organism: uncultured Pelagibacteraceae bacterium (assembly GCA_902575095.1). Lineage (GTDB taxonomy): Bacteria > Pseudomonadota > Alphaproteobacteria > Pelagibacterales > Pelagibacteraceae > Pelagilacustribacter. Next base: position 22,112 of record CACGPY010000004.1, on the reverse strand, counting down.
AGATACTCCAACAGACTATTTTAAAGAATATATGGCAGCAGCAAAGAAAACATTGAACAAAAACGCAGCAGAAAATAAATTTTTCGCTAAAGTTTACAAATCAATGAAAGAATTTGCTGATATTGCTGTACCATTCTGGAGTGGTGCTCAAATGTCAAACGCTAAGCTAGGAATGGCTCACGCGGCGACATTAAAGTAATAAGCAAAAACTTTAAGAATATTTTAGAGCGGACTTAACAGTCCGCTCTAATTTTTTAGGATAAGATTATGAATGACAAGCCACCAAAGATAGACATTTCAGATGAAATGATTGCTGAAAGACGCGGCGGTTCAGGTAAAATGCCAGCCGATATGCCGGCATGGATGGCGAACATTATTACTTCAATAGATAAATTCAGCAAACGTGTAGGTAATATAGTTTGTTGGATCCTTGTGCCTTTAATTTTAGCAATGACTTATGAAGTTATAATGAGAAAATTATTTTTAGCTCCAACAATTTGGGCTTACGATATGAGTAGATTTTTATATGGGGCTCTATTTATGTTAGGCGCAGGGTATGCTCTCTCCAAAGGAGTTCACATAAGAGCAGATTTTTTATACAGAAATTTCAAAACTAAAAATCAAGGTCTCGTAGATTTTTGGTTATATATTTTATTTTATTTTCCGGGACTAACAGTCTTTCTTTACATGACTATAGGATATGTCGAAGAGTCAATTCGTAGGGGCGAAAGGGGAATGGATACAACTTGGATGCCATTTATGTGGCCTATAAAATCATGTTTATTGATAGGTATAATATTTCTTTTAATTCAAGGCGTATCAGAATTACTTAAAAGCTATTGGGCTGCTAAAAAAGGTGAGTGGCCTGGAGAAGAAAAAAAATGATAGCAGAATTAATTGATCCAGCAGTATTAGGCATTATTTTAGTTGGAGTAATGCTTTTTGCAATCTTCGTTGGATTTCCAATATCTTTTACATTAATTTTTTTGGGTTTTGTATTTGGATATCTAGGATTTGGTAAACTAGTTTTTTATTTGATGACCTTACAATTTTCGATGGTCATGACCGAACAAACTCTGGCCGCCGTACCGCTCTTTGTTTTCATGGGAATTATGATGGAGCAAGCTGGTTTAATGGAGAGGTTGTTCTCATCATTCCAACTTATGTTAGCTAGAGTTAGAGGATCACTTTATTATGCTGTTTTATTTGTTTCTGTGATTTTTGCTGCAGCGACAGGGATAGTTGGAGCTTCAGTTACAATTTTAGGAATTATGGCTGCTAAATCTATGAATAGATCTAGTTATAATGTTCAGCTTGCTGCAGGAACAATTACGGCAGGAGGAACATTAGGAATTTTAATACCACCAAGCATCATGCTTGTAGTTATGGGGCCAATTATGGAAATTCCTGTTATAGATTTATTTGCAGCTGCAATATTACCAGGAATACTTTTAGCTTCGTTGTTTGCTGCATACACAACAATTAGATGTATGCTGGATCCAAAATTAGGTCCACCATTGCCAGAAGACATGAGACCAACCAGTATGAAAACTGTTTGGATTGAATTTCTTTTAGGATTAGTTCCTCCAGCAGCATTAGTTTTTGCAGCGCTTGGAAGTATATTATTAGGTTTTGCAACACCTACAGAGGCTGCAGGTTGTGGAGCAATGGGTGCACTCTTGCTATCACTCGCATATAAAAAATTAACTCTTCCTAAATTACAAGAGGCTCTTGTGAAAACTTTGGAAATAACAGCTCTAATAATGGTTCTTGTAGCTGCCTCAAACTTCTTTGGAGCTGTATTTGCTAGATTGGGCACACCTACTTTACTAACTGAGTTTCTACTTGGTCTTGAAATGAATAAGTATTTAATTTTAGCAATGATAATGGCGATGATTTTCTTACTTGGTTGGCCTTTAGAGTGGGTACCAATAGTTATGATAATTATTCCAATTATTTTGCCTTTAGTTGAAGCACTCGGCTTTAATTTAACTTGGTTTGCTATACTAGTCGCAGTTAATCTCCAGACCTGTTGGCTTTCACCACCCGTCGCTTTATCGGCTTATTTTTTAAAAGGTGTTGTACCAGAGTGGGATTTAAAAGATATATATTTTGGAATGATGCAATTTATGGTTTTACAATTAATTGGATTAATATTAATAGTTATATTTCCACAAATAGCGTTGTGGCTACCAACACTTTTATATGGCAATTAAATATTTAAAAAAGGCACCTAAAACAGCATCCACAGATGATGCAAAAACTCGTGAAATCGTTCAAACGCTTTTAAAAGATTTAGAAACATCTAGAGAAACTGGATGTAAAGAACTAACAAAGAAATTTGATAAATATGAAGGAGATATAATTGTCTCTAAAGAAAGAATTGAAGAAATAAATAAATCTATAGATCAAAAAACTAAAGACGATGTAAAGTTTGCTCATGATAGAGTTAGAAAATTTGCAGAAGCGCAATTAAAAAATTACGGTAATAATTTTGAAATAGAATTATCAAAAGGTTTATATGCAGGACAAAAACTTGTGCCAGTCAATACTGCAGGCTGTTATATCCCGGGAGGAAGATTTGCTCATATCGCATCAGCTGTTATGAGTGTTACAACAGCAAAAGTAGCTGGTGTTAAGAACATCATTGCATGTAGCCCGCCAAAACCAAATGTTGGAGCTCATCCAACTATAATCTATACAGCAAACTTATGCGGTGCAGATGTAATAATGAATTTGGGAGGAATTCCAGCTATTGCAGCAATGACTTATGGGTTATTTAAAAATGCTCCAGCTGACATGTTAGTCGGTCCTGGCAATCAATTCGTTGCAGAAGCAAAAAGAATTTTATTTGGAAGAGTAGGAATTGATTTATTTGCTGGACCTACAGAAATTGCAATAATAGCCGATGAAAATGCAGACTCTGAAATTGTTGCAGTTGACTTAGTAGGGCAAGCAGAGCATGGTTATAATTCACCAGCTTGGCTTTATACAACAAGCAAAGATTTAGCAGACAAAGTTTTAAAAAGAGTTCCAGAATTAATTAAAGAACTTCCTGAATTACCAAGAAAAAGTGCTGAAGCTGCATGGAAAGATTACGGAGAAGTTATCCTGTGTGACACTGATGAAGAAATGGTTCAGATAAGTGATGAATACGCTCCAGAACACTTAGAAGTTCAAACAAAAAATTTAGATTGGTTCCATAAAAGACTTAAAAATTATGGATCATTATTCATTGGAGAAGAAACTACTGTTGCTTACGGTGATAAATGTTCAGGTACAAATCATATATTACCAACAAAAGGTGCTGGAAAATATACAGGTGGTTTATTTGTCGGAAAATTTATAAAGACATTAAGCTTTCAAAGAATGACAAAAGAGTCGAATAAAGAAGTAGGAGCAGCTGCTGCTAGACTTTCAAGATACGAAGGAATGGAAGCTCACGCTAGAACCGGAGATGTGAGATTAAGAAAATACGGTTTTTCTAATTAATGCATGCTTTAGTTTATACTGGTACACAGAAAATTGTTTACAGAGAAGAAAAAGATCCCACTAAAAAACCTGGCGAGGCATTAGTAAAAGTTCACGCATCAGGTATCTGTGGTTCAGATATGCATGCTTACCACGGCAAAGATGAAAGAAGAATTCCACCACTTATATTAGGTCACGAGTTTAGCGGAACAAGTTTAGATGGAAAATTTAAAAATAAAGAAGTCGTAATCAATCCACTTATTAGTTGTGAGAACTGTGATTATTGCAAAAACAAAAGAGAGCATCTGTGCCCGCAAAGAACAATGATTGGAATGAGTACTCCTACAAAAAGAGATGGTGGTTTAGCAGAATTAGTTTCTGTTCCAGAGCAAAATATTTTTGAGGTACCAAAAGGTTTAAATATGAAAGAAGCAGCATTGGCAGAACCAACAGCCGTTGCTTTGCATGCAGTTTTATTAGCTGAGGCAAATTTACAAAAACCTTTATCAGATTGTAAGATTTTAATACAAGGAGCGGGGGCTATAGGTTTGCTTTGTGGTCTGGTGCTAAATAAAGAGAAAAATTCGAGTAATATAATCATGTCTGATCCCAATAAAAAAAGATTAGACGAATGTGGAAAATATCTAAAAGCAAGTTTTGTTGAACCAGATGATAAATCTATTAAAGAAAACCATTTTGATTTAATATTGGAGTCTGTAGGATTAGAGATCACTAGACATCAAGCGGTTAATTCAATAGCGCCCGGAGGCACTATAGTTCATATAGGTTTAACCCATCCCTCTGGGACTTTTAATTTTAAAAAACTTACAATCCAAGAAATAACATTAGTTGGAACTTATTGTTATACAAATAACGATTTTAAAAATAGTTTAGTGATATTAAAAGATAAAAAATTAGGTGATTTAGGATGGATAGAATACCGAGATCTTAAAAAAGGCCAAGATGCATTTCAAGAAATACATAATGGTACTTGTGTTGCCCCTAAAATCATTCTTATTCCTTAGTTCTTCCTCTGGTTGTAGACAAATTGCATACCTGAAATAAATTTTTAACATAGTTAATCTATAACAATATTAAATAAGATTAATTATGAAATTAAAATTATCAATTTTGATATCTTTCTTATACTTAGGCTCAGCCTTCGCTGCGGGGCACATTACAAAAGCTCAAAAAGAAAAAACAATAGAGTGTTTAGGTCACTACAGTGCGACTGCTGTTTTACCAGCTGAGACTATTGAGGTAAAAAATATGGAATTAGCTTTAGCTTCGGTAAAAGTAATTAGGGAGTATCTTGCGTCTGAAGGCGTAAAAGAAGATGAAATGAATAAAGGCATGAATGTTTATGTGGACAAAGTTTATGGAAAGCCTTTTGATAAAGCTAAAAATGGCGAGTGTAATAAATTTATTTATAAGCAAATTAAAGGTTCAGAACAAAAAATCGAAAAATTATCCAGAACGATTTACGCAGGCTAAACATGAGTGGGTACGTTATAGCTAATATAGATGTAAAAAATCCTGAAGCTTATAAAGAATATGTTGGTAAGGTGGTTCCGACAGTTCAAAAATTCGGAGGAGAATACCTTGTACGTGCCGGGGAGTACAAAGTTATAGATGGTGAGTGGAAATATCCTAGAACGGTAGTAATTAAATTTCCAACTTATGAAAAAGCTTTAGAGTGGTATGATTCTGAGGAGTATAAACCCGTGAAACCTATTCGATTAGCAAACTCAGTAGCTAATGGAATAATAATTAAAGGAGTATAAATGAAAAACTATATGGTTACGCATACTTTTAAGTCTGCCGAAATGAAAAAAAAATTTACTGATACAGTGGCTTCTATGAAGATGGAGGACATTGTTAAGAGCATGAAAAGTGACAATGCAGCTTGTCAAATGACTTGGAACACGCCAGGAGATACAATGGAAATGTATTGTTGGTGGAAAGGAAAAGATGAACAAGCAATTATCAATCAACTAGGTCAAATGAATGATTTTTTTACTCCTCATAAGTTTGTTGAGTGCACAGATCAAGTCATGGACTATAACGCATAGGATATTTATGATAGACAAATTTGGAAACGTATTTTATTTAATAATTTACTTAACACATTTTATTATAGTTGGTAGCTACGCTTACCAATTAGTCTTTGATACTAAAAAATTTCTTAAGGGTAGAGGGGTAGATAAAACTGCAACTTTAATTACAAGATTTGCAGGTTCATTTATGATTGCTACTGTTCTAATGGCAATTTATATCGCTTTTATTAGATCAGGCGGTGTAGAAGCTACTTGGGCCTTCTTTAACTTAGTTTTTATAATGAATGTTTCGATATTAGTTGTAAATTTTTATACATTAAAAATTGATAAAACAGGTTTAACTAAAAAAACTAGAAACGATGGAATATATGCTCCACTCGTTCTTGTTATTATCAGTGCTATTCTTTGTTACGGTTTAGCTGATAAAATTTACGTTTAAGGAGATACATGGCAAAGTTTATGAATATTGTTAAATGCAAAGTAAAATCATCTAGTAGAGAAGAATATTTAAAAAAAATTGATGAGCGGCCAAAGTTCGATGGGCAGATTTCAGCAAAGTACGTTGAAACTAAACCTAACGAATTTTTTATGATTGGTGAATGGAATTCTGAAGATGACATTGCTAAAGCAAGACCAAAAATGATTGAATTTTTGGACTCACTTCGGCACACTTTAGAAGAACTGTCATCAGATTTAGGAGTAACTGATCCTCATTCTGGTACAGTTGTAATTGAGAAATAGGAAAGGGGTAACAATGGCAAAATTTTATACACTTGGATGTTACACAGCTAAAGGTCTTGGAGGATTTGTAAGTAATCCTTCTACAGACAGAAAAGCTGCTACATCTGCACTTGCTGCTTCTGTAGGAGCTAAAGTAACTCAATACTCAGGCCTAAGAGGAAAATATGATTTTATGGCAGTGATTGAAGGAACTTTTGAACAAGCTGCTGCAGCTGCAATGGTTGCTGTTTCTAGTGGCGCTGTTTCAGATTTTACAATTTTAGAAGACGTAGATCTAAATGAGATAGCTAAAACTGCTCAGAAAATGGCTTCATCTTATAAAGAGCCAGGAAAATAAAGTATTTATTTTATCAAACATAGGTTAAAAAAAACCTATGTTTGATAGGCTTAAAAATAAAATTCATATTTTACAAAATATCTACTTAAAAAATAAGTATTTTATAAAGAGAAAATCTTACGCAATGGATGGTGAAGATACAGCTATCAGCGTTTTTAATAAAAAAAAAGACAAAGGTTTTTACGTAGATATTGGGGCTCATCATCCGATACAAAGAAACAACACTCATCTTTTATTTAAAAAGGGCTGGGAAGGTATAAACATTGATGTTAACCAATTTTCTATTGAACTTTTTAATTTTCTTAGACCAAACGACTTAAACTTACAAATTGCGGTTTCTGATAAGGAAGGGGAAATTTCATTTTTCTATCAAAAAAAATTTAGTCAATTAAACACAACTGATAAAGAAGTCGCAAAAGAAAATTTTCAAGGAAATTTTCAAGAGAAAAAAGTAAAATGTCAAACAATTCAAAATATTTTAGATAATTCTAAATTTAAGAATAAAAAAATTGATCTTTTGAATATTGATGTAGAGGGTGCTGAGATGAAAGTTTTGAATACTCTCAATTTTGAAATATATGACCCCTCATTAATCTGTATTGAAATATTGGGTTATAGAGAGATGCAATCAGAGCAAAGGGAGAAAGAAATTAAAAATAATCAAATCTTTAAATTTTTAGCAAATAAAGGATATAAAAAAGTTTGGTCAGGCATTAGTTATTGCAGTCATTTATTTACTAAATGAAATACACTTTAAAGTATCTATAAATTTAATAGTATTATTGTATTTTAATTCAATCTCATTGAGACCATTATTAATATCTTTATCATTTAAATCGAGTAAACATGAAATATATCTTGATTTTATCATCCATAAATATCTCTTTTTTGAGATAGTTACATTAAAATTGAAATAGGAATTTTTAGTTTTTTTTAGATTTTTTTTTATAATTTTAAATAAATACTCATCTCTTTTAAGACTTTTTTTTAAACTTTTTCTCATTTTTTCAAAACAAGGTATTTTATTATTTTTTGTTTTTAAAGAAAAAATTAAAATTTTACCTTTGGTATTTAAGCTTCTTTTAGCAAGATTAAGAAGACGATTTAAATTTGTTTTTGAAAAAAAATGAATAGTTTGTTTAATTATGATTAGATCATATTTTTCTTTCTTCTTTAAATATTTTAAGGCTTCAACTCTCTTAAATATAATATTTTTTTTAACACCCTTATTACTAACAATATCAATTCCAATGGGTTTATTTCTAAATTTATATTTCTGTTGAAGTGCGCTAATAATATTTGCTCTTCCACATCCAATGTCCAATATTTTTGAATCTTTATTAAAATTAATTTTTGTTTTCAGAAATTTATTAAATTGAGAGATATACGATTTAGACGATAACCAGGTTTTATTATCCCAGTTTTTAAGTTTTTTCATTTAGTTATTTTTAACAGGTTTATAAAACAGGTCTGGTTCTAATTGTAAATAAACAAGACTATACCAATCATAGTGAGCATCAGTGGAATGAACAGTAATAATTTTGCTCTTATTAAAATCAATCACTACTTGTTGCCCAGCAAAACCATCCATCATTAATATTGGTCTTTCTTTAATCCCAATAGGATCAAAGTGAAATTGACCTCCATAACGTTGTGTTGCTGCATGATTACCGATAAACTTACTATATTTATCTTTTTTCTTATCAACTCTATTCTCGTAAATTGTTTTTAAGTATTTGCCAATACAAGTATCATTTTTCCAATGATCCATTATTAGTTTAGCTATTCTCAAATAGTCATATCTTTGTGCGTAAAAAGAATATCTACCGTATTCTCCCTTTTTTCTGTTACTAAATTTATGTTTTTCTAAAGACTTTCCAAAATAAACTCTTTTTTCTACCTTTGCGTCCTCAACGAATATTTTATGTAGTAATTTTTCCCAATCATCACCAGTTTTATAAATTACATAATTCATAATTACGTTAGTAGTCATGGCACTATAGTTGTAATGATTACCAGGACCATACCCAGTTTTACCTTCAAAGTGTCTTTTTAATACAGTTTTAATAGGTGTTGAATTAACATTAGTTCCTTTACCGTTAATTCTGTTGTCTTTTCTATAAAATCTTTGACCAACAATGGGTTCATCGCCTGCTTGCATGTTTAGTAAGTTTAATAACTTTTGATCTTTATATAAAGTATTAGCAACAGTTGGGTAATCAATATTATCAAAAACTGAATTAATATAACCATCACATACAGCATAACCAGTAACAAGGCTTACCAAGCTTTTCCCTACAGAATGCGAAGGATAATATCCTCCTCTGTATTTACTTCTTCTATTTTGATCAACTAGAATTTTATTATTTTCAAATAAGATATAACTTACTAGACCTGTTTTTTTATCTTTAAGTTGTTCACCTACTATTTTAGACAAATCGTTATTTTGTAAATTTATCTCAAACTTGTAGGTGTTATTTTTCTTATCACCTATTTTGTATTTGTGCATACAATCAAAACAGTATTTTTCATTAGCGTGATGAGCTAATGCAAGTGAATAACTTGTATTTATCAAAAGTATGCTTAAAATTAAATTCGATAAAAGTCTTTTCATTAAAGTGCAACAACAGCAGCAGCCATGGAAGCAAGTCTTGCTTGAGTATCATCAGCTCTACTTGTAATTACAACAGGAACTTTTCCACCAACTACTACGCCAGCTGCGCAGGCTCCCATAAAAAAAATCATCATTTTTACTAAGGCATTTCCAGTTTCTACGTTTGGAACTAACAGAATATCTGTTTTACCAGCAACCGCATTTTTGATCCCTTTAATTTGAGCAGCATTTTCAGAAACTGAATTATCGAATGCCATTGGCCCAAATACTTCTGCATTCAAACCTTCTTCTTTTGCTCTTTTGGTAAGCTCACTTGCCTCTTGAGAGCTTGGCACGCTATCTAAAACTTCTTCTGTTGCTGATAGTACTGAAACTTTAGGTTTATCAATTCCTATTCTATTCGTAAAATCTATTGCATTTTTTAATATATGCATTTTTGTTTCTAATTTTGGTAACACGTTTAATGCCCCATCAGTGATGATAAATGGTTTATCATTTTTCTCCAAAGTCATATGCCAAATATGACTAAGTCTTTTTTTCCCAATTAAATTTAAATCTCTTTTTAAAACTGCTTTCATAAGCACATCGGTATGAATGTGTCCTTTTACAATGATTTTTACCTTACCTTCACTTGCAAGTTTTGCAGCAATTGGAGCAGTACTGTTTTCATCTGGTTCATTAATTATTTCGAATTTAGAAATATCCCAGTTTAATTGCTGAGCATTCTTCTCAATAATTGATTTGTCTCCTATAAAAACTGGTAGTATTAAATTTGCATCTACAGCTTGTTTTGCTGACTCAATTGAAACTGGCTTTACAGCGTTAACTATTACTGCTTTTGCTGGTCCTTTTGTTTTAGCTATCTTAAGCAAATTTTCTGGGCAAATAATATCTTTTGTACTAAGCATTTAATTTTTCCATTTCTTTTAAAATTTTAGCAGGAATAGATATATCTTTATTTAAATTCTTTTTATACGTCTTATTTTTTCTCTCACCCGGATACAAAATATTTGTAAATCCTTTCGCTTTTGGAAGTTTTTTGACAAGCTTTATGTTTTTCTTCATTTCTTTAACGAACCTATTTCCGATAAAAATTTTTGGATTAATAGTAATAAATAAATGACCCATATTCTGAGGTCCCGAAAAATCATCAAAAGGATCTTTCGTTTTACCGCCATGACTACTACCAGTAAAGACGCCACTTAGAATATCAACCATCCAAGCTAAACCAGAACCTTTAAAACCTGCGATAGGTAATTGAGTACCCCTAAGAGCCTCTTTAGCGTTGGTGGTAATTTTACCTTTTTTGTTAAGAGCAACACCATATGGAATTTTCAAACCTAACTTTTCAGCTCTTCGTATAGTTCCTCTGTTTATTATTGACGTTGATGCATCATAAATAAAAGGAACTTTTCCTGTGGGTGCACCAAAACAAATTGGGTTTGTTCCAAATAAAGATTTCTTTGCACCATGCGGGGCTAAAGCGGCAGGCGCATTAGTAAAACAAAAAATCATTAATTTATTATTGACTGCTTGCTCTGCATAAAAACTTGAAAGTCCGTAATGTCCACTTTTTTTTATAGCCACTAAACCTATTCCAGTTTTTTTTGCATTTTTAATTGCTTGTTTAATACCTATATCAGCACTTACATAACCAATGCTGTTATCTGCATTGATATATGAAACTGAAGAACTTATTTTCTTTATTTTAATTTTAGGTTTTGGATTAATTACTTTTGCTTTAATTCTATCGCAATACATTTTTAGTCTGGCCAAACCATGACCTTTTGCTTCCAATATTTCTGCTTTAATTAAATAGTTAGAACAAATTTCTGCGTGTTTTTTTGAAAGCTTATGTTTTAAAAATATTTGTTTAAGTTTTGATTTTAAAAGACTTTTTTTCACTTAAATTTTTTATTTCCTTTAGCTTCCCAAAAATTAGTTCTTTGCTCTGGGTTCTCAACTAAACTTTTACACATTATGCCATACTCTTTAGCCAGAGAAGAAAAATCTTTTTTAGCTAATTCTACAAATTTATTAACTTTATCTTTTGTCATTTGAGACATTACTTCTGGATTTAATCCCATAATTTCCCCAAGATCATAGTTATATTTTAAAGACACATCCGCGCTATTTTCTAAGCTATCTATAATATTTTTATCTTTTCCTGCATCTTTAAAACTTTGGGCGGCAACTTTATAGAAACTGTAACAATTAACGTAGTCTCTTTGAATATTTTCCATAACATACTTTGCGACTTTTTTTTCTTTTGCGTTTTCATTCGCATTCAAAGAAAAAGGAATTATTATTAGAATTATTAAAATTATTTTTTTCATTTATATTTTTTCATAGATGCTTCAGCTAAAATCAAATTCGGATCCAAAAATATTTTTGAAAGCTTAGCTTTCTTAAAAGATTTATATGCAAAAATTGCAATTGGCAACTCTGTACAGCCCAAAATGATTTTTTTACATTTCTTTTGAATTAGATAGTTTACCGCAGGCTTTATAGCCCTTTCAGCTTCCTTGGTTTTACCCATTTTAACAAGTTTAATGGATTTATTAACGCTTCTTTTTTGCAATGTTGTGCCTGGCGAAATTAATAAAAATTTTCTGTTAAAGTAATGACTATATATACCAGTTTTTATTGTTGCTTCAGTTGCCAATAAACCAATTTTAGAATTTTTCTTTAAATTATTTTTTGCATTCAAATATACAATTTCTGGCATGTTTAAAATTGGTATTTTTATTTTCTTTTTGAGGTCTTTGTACCAATAGTGCGCTGTATTACATGGAATTGATATAAATTTACATTTGTTTTTCTGTAAAAACTTGCATCCCTCTATAAGGCTTTTTAAAACTTTATTATATTTTTTAAGATTTTGTTTTCTATCTGGAATATTCGACTTATTGTATAAAATAAATAAAGGATATTTTTGATCTGCTTTTCCTCTATTTAATTTTGCAAGTTTAGAGCAAAAATCTAAACCTGCTTGTGTGCCCATGCCACCAAGTATTCCAATCATAAATTATTAAATGGATTAACCTTTTCCTCTCCAAGGTATCGTTTTGTCTATTATCTTTCTAATTGTGATATCAAAAATTAATCCCAACATTCCCATAATAAATATCGTTATCCATATTACTTCATATTGAAAATATTTTTTCGCGACATTTTCTACGAAACCAACACCTGTAGTTCCTGCTAAAAATTCTGCCGCAACTAATGTTCCCCAACACATTCCTGTTGCAACTCTTATTCCCGTTAATATTTCTGGTAAGGAATTAGGAAAAATAACGTGTCTTAATATTTGCCATTTGGATGCTCCAAGAGAATGCGCCGCATGAATTTTTGATAATTGAGTTCCTGATGCACCAGCTCTAGCTGAAATTATCATAATTGATAATGACACCATAAATAATAAAAATACCTTTCCAAGATTGTCTATTCCAAGAACTGAAATAACTAATGGCGCCCATGCCAATGGCGGAACAGGTCTGTATAATTCAATCAAAGGATCAAAAAATCCTTTAGCAAATCTGTTTAATCCCATGAATAATCCCAATGGAACTCCAACTATAATTCCCGCAACTAATCCAAGGAACACTCTTAAAAATGAGTCCCATATGTGACCAGTAGGAATTGGAATTTTGAATAAGTTAAAGTCTCCGGTAACAAAACTTAAAACTTTACTTTTGAAATTTGGTTTAACTTCACCTTGTTCATTATGAACCGGGTACTCTCCAGGTAAAATATCTGCAAACCAATCAGGAATTAAAAAACCTATGATCTTACTAACATCCATCATCTCATACCAAATTAATGGAATTTGTTTGTAGCCGACATTTGGGTTTAACATTAACGTAAATTTATTAAGAGTATCTGATGGTTTTGGAAGCCATCTGCCTGAGCCTTGTTCAGAACAACTTGGGCCACTTGAAATGATCGTACCTGATGGAAACAAAAGAAGATCTACCCATCTTAGACTGCCTTGTTCTTTTTTTTGTACGTGGTCAAAATTGATGATTGATGCCTGCATGTCATTTAGAGTATTTGGTGGAAATATACTTGCGTATTCAATTCTACGTGCAATCTTAAGGATATCTTTTGCTAATGAAGAGGAAATTTCCTCAGAGGCGCTTAAACTGTCTCTATAATCTTTTATTTCTTTTTTTAGTTTTTCTAAGGCGGAAGTATATTTTTCATTATGATTTTTAAGTTCAAAGAATTCATCACTTATTAAATTTAATTCTGTAGCTGCTGCCTGGAATTTTAAACCTCGCTTTGTTTTTGGAATAAAGGGGATTTCGATTGTATTTTCAATTGAGGTACTTGATGCTTTCCAAGAACCTTCTTCCTTGGCAGCCTCAATTCTCTCTAATTCTTGTTCAGCGCTCTCATTGGGATAATCACTTCTTTTAAAGTTATCTGTTAAATTTATAATTTTTTCATTAATTAATTTAATTTGTTCTCTAGTATCGTTACTTAAAAGTTTTTCATTTGTAAGTAATGGGATTGTGTTTTTAGTTTGAGATATAAAATTAAGTAACTTACTTTTATCTTGATTTTTGATGACTGATTTTTCTATTTCAATAGTAATTTTGTTTAAATTTTCTGACTCAGTTTCTATTACCGATGTACTCTTAAGCTGACGTTCATCTATTGGAAATAGATACTTAAGTGAGAGAAGAGACTCGTTTACTTTACCAACTTGGCAAAGTTCATTAGCTGACTTTGGAAAAAAAGACTTAGCTATATCCCATGAATAATAGAGCCAAACTAATAAAAGAAAACTACTTCCTACAATAACCCAATGGATACCTCCTTGTGCTCTTTCAGGATTTCCAAAAACAGCATCGACTTTTTCAGTTCTAATTAATTTTCTGCCGTATAAAACACATCCTACAATGGTGAAAAAAAATAAAAATGTTAGAAAACCTGTTATCATTTAAACTTCTTTTCCCATTATTTCTTCTTCCATGTCCCATATCATTGAGAGAATTTCTTCTCTTTTAGAGACAAACTCTTTATCATTTTTGATATCTCTTAAATCTCCTTTAAGACCCATTGATGCGAAAGGTAATTTATATTCTTTATGTATTCTTCCTGGTCTTGGCGCCATCACATAAACTTTTTCTCCAAGTAATAATGCTTCCTCTACAGAGTGGGTGATTAGAATTATAGTCTTTCCAGTTTCTTTCCAAATTTTGAGAACTAAAGATTGCATCTTTTCTCTAGTCAAAGCATCTAAAGCCCCCAAGGGTTCATCCATCAAAATTAATTCAGGATCATTTATTAAACATCTCGCTAGAGCTACTCGCTGTTGCATCCCTCCAGATAATTGATAAGTAGGAGTATTACCAAACCCTTTAAGCCCAACTATATCTAGCCATTCATCAACTTTCTTTTGAGTTTGAGCAACGTCCTCTTCCTTCATTCTCAAACCAAAATTTACATTCTCAGCAACAGTAAGCCATTCAAACAATGCACCCTGTTGGAAAACCATTCCTCTATCAACACCTGGTCCATTAATTTCTTTATTGTTAAGTGTAATTTTTCCTGAGGTAGGTCTAATAAACCCTGCAGTAATATTTAATAAAGTTGTTTTTCCGCAACCAGAAGGTCCAAGTACAGTAAGCAACTCTCCTTTTTTAATTGTAAAATTTAAATCTTTTAATGCATGAACAGTTTCTCCCTTAGGAGTTTTAAAAATCATATTTAAATTTTGAGAAATCAGATTGCTCATAAAAGAACTATATTAGATAATTTGATAAAAAAATAGGCACCAATAGTGTTCATTGGTGCCTATAATTTTACTTTCAAGAATTACGGTAAAAACTTAGTAGTTACTGTACCTCTTGGAGTGTCAAAACCTTTTAAAAACTTAGCAAGGTTTCCACTCTTCATAGATTTTTTCGTTTCTTTTGGCGTTAAGAATTTGAAGCCACTTAAAGTGTCTTTCATGTCAGCAACTTTCATTTCTGACTCTTTAGACATAGCTTTCATATCACTTCCACCTTTTCTGTATCTCTCATTAGCTTCATGAGTTAATTCTACGAAAGATTTCAACATACCTGGATTTTCTTTCATAAATTTATTTGTTACAGAAACGATATCTATTCCCATGATACCTCCAGCTCTTGCTTCATCAACTGTAAGAAGTCTTGTTCCAACAGATGTAGCAGATTTAATAGAGTTACCTCCAAATAAACATGCCATTACAACATCGCCACTAACTAATGCAGCAGCACCTTCTTCTGGATCCATTGCAATTATTTCCATTTTTTTTCTATCAGCACCAACTATTTTCATACTTTCTGTGAAAACGTATTCAGCCATAGTTCCTAGAGGAACTGCAACTTTCTTACCTTCAAGTTCAGAGGCATTTGCTTTTGTGATACCAGATTTTTTAGAAGTAACACATGTTGTTCCTCCCATTCCGTACTCCATTGCAACGTCTACTAAACTAATAGGTGCCTTCGCCTTAACAGCATTGATGTAAGGCATTAAACCTTGTGAGTAAGATATATCGATATCTCCTGCTAACATAGCATCAGTCATTGCTACACCGTTTGTGAAATTAGTCCACTTAACCGGTACACCAAGTGCTTTTGAATATGCTTTTTTATTCATGTCCTCAAGATTTGGAGATGGCCATTCCAAAAAGTACGCAACTCTTACTTCTTTTGCAGCTGAGTTAGCTACTGTAGCAGTCAGAGTAAACGCAAATAAAATCCCAAGAACTGTGCTTATTATTTTTTTCATAGTTCTCCCATATGGTTTGTTTAAAATTAAGATTTAAAATTAAATTGATTAAGAAGTAAATAGTTGATTGAATAAGTAAGGCCATATTGATTTTACAACTAAAGATTGTATGTTATATTTCTTGTCAAACTAAAACAATAGTCTACAAGTTGAATTATGAGCGCTTCTAACAGAACTAATATACCTAATTCTTTAAATGAGCACTGGATGCCATTTACAGATAATAAAACTTTTAAAAAAAATCCTAGATTAATTACTGACGCTAAGGGAGTTTATTTAACCAATCATCAAGGTAAAAAAATGATAGATGCAAGCTCCGGATTATTTTGCAATCCGCTTGGTCATGGAAGAAAAGAAATTACTGAAGCTGTTTCAAAACAATTAGAAAAATTAGATTACTGCCAACCATTTAATCAAGGTTACGGAGGATCATTTGAACTTGCAACAAGAATTGCAAAGAAAACTCCTGAAGGAATTAATAGAATATTTTATACAATTTGTGGATCTACTGCAGTTGAAACAGCAATTAAAATTGCTATTGCATATCATAGGGCAAAAGGTGACTCAAAAAGATTTAGATTTGTTGGTCGTGAAAGAGGTTATCATGGTATGAATATAGGAGCGACCACAGTTGGAGGAATGATAAATAATGTAAAAACTTTTGCAAGTGTTTTAATGCCAGGTGTTCAACATATGAGACATACTCATTTACCTGAACATAAATTTGTAAAAGGTCAACCAGATACTGGTGTTGAAATGGCCGAAGATTTAGAGCGAATTGCTATGAATTTTGGAGGAGAAAATATTGCAGCCTGTATAGTTGAACCTATTGCAGGATCAACAGGAACTTTGGTTCCACCAAAAGGTTATTTAAAAAAAATAAGAGAAATTTGTGACAAGCACGGTATATTATTAATTTTTGATGAAGTTATAACTGGTTGGGGTAGAACTGGTTCCGCATTTGCATCACAAGAGTTTGGTGTAACACCTGATATGATTACAATGGCTAAAGCAACAACAAATGGTGTTATTCCAATGGGAGTAGTTGCAGTTAAAGAAGAAATGTACGATGCTGTTTTGGACTCATCTAAAAACCCAGAAGGCACTCCAGAATTATTTCATGGATACACATATTCTGGTATTCCAGCAGCTGTAGCTGCAGGTTTAGCTGTTCAAGATATTTTTGATAAAGAAGATATTTTTAACAGAGCAAAAGAAATGTCACCTTATTTTCAAGACGGTTTACACTCATTAAAAGATTTAAAAGAAATCGTAAGTATTAGAGGTTATGGAATGATGGGTGGAATTGAAATGAAGATGAAAGATAAACCAGGAAAATCCGGCTTTCAAACTTTTAAACATTGCTACGACGCTGGTGTTAATTTTAAAAATACTGGAGATTCTTTGATTATAGCCCCTCAATTTATATGTGAGAAAAAACATATAGATGAAATTATAGAAAAATTAAGAACAGGTATTTCTAACTACTCAAAGTCATAAATGATTGTTGGAGTCCCGAAAGAGATTAAGCTTCAAGAGCATAGGATCGGATTAACACCAGAAAGTGTAAAAGTTTTAATTGATAGAAACCACGAGGTGTTAGTTGAGAACAATGGAGGTTTAGAAGCAGGATTTACCAACGAGGATTATCTTAAAGCTGGAGCAAAAATAATAAATTCTCCTGAAGAAATTTTTAAAACAGCTGAATTAATTGTTAAAGTTAAAGAACCTCAATTGAATGAAGTTAAAATGATAAGAGAGGGACAAATAATCTATACCTACTTACATTTAGCTGCTGCAAAAGAATTAACTTTAGGCTTAATCAATTCTAAATCAATCTGTATAGCTTACGAAACAGTAACTGATGATAATGGACGTTTACCATTACTTGCTCCTATGAGTGCTGTCGCTGGCAGAATGTCAATTCAAGCTGGCGCTCATTGTTTAGAGAAAAATCAAAAGGGCAGAGGCTTACTTATTGGTGGAGCTCCAGGTGTAGATTCAGCAAATGTTGTGATACTCGGAGGCGGAGTAGTTGGAGAAAATGCTGCAATTATAGCTACAGGAATGAGAGCAAAAGTTTACGTAGTTGATAAATCAAAAAAAAGATTAGAAGAGTTACACAAACAATTTGGTGATAAAATTATTCCTGCTCAGAGTGACAAAACAGATCTAAAAAAATTAATTTCTGAGTGCGATCTATTAGTAGGTGGGGTATTAATTCCAGGAGCAGAGGCACCTAAGCTAGTAACTAGAGAAATGATTAAATCTATGAAAAGAGGCTCAGTAATAGTTGATGTTGCAATTGATCAAGGAGGATGTGTAGAAACAAGTAAACCCACAACACATGCTAACCCAACTTATATGGTCGATGAAGTTGTTCATTATTGCGTGGCAAATATGCCTGGGGGAGTCCCAAGAACATCTACGATGGCGCTTAATAAAGCAACTTTACCTTTATTATTAAAACTTGCAGATCAGGGTTATAAGAAAACTTTGAAAGAAAACAAAAATTATCTAGCTGGTTTAAATGTTTATAGGGGAGAAATTACGCATAAGGGAGTATCCGATGCTTTTTATTTTAAATACACTCCTGCCTTAGAACTATTATAAAGTAAGAGTATTTTATTTCATTTTGGGTCAAGTTTTTTTTTTCAGACCCATTTTGCCCCTTATAAATATTTCAATTTTATATCATTGTGATTTAATAATTTTATGAGCACTCAATATAACTTCAAAGTAAATAAGGAAGAGTCAAATTTTTCAAGCAGTAAAGTAAAAGTGACTGATTTGTTATCAAGACTTAATGAAGAAAAAAAAATTGAGAAAAAAAGAAATTTAGCTCTTGGAGTCGCTGCCGTTTCAGCTGTAACAGTATTTGGCATCATTTTAACCATTTAAAACAAATTTTAAGCCACATATTATATTTAATAATGATCGTAAGACATTAATAAATTACTTAAATTCCTTTTTATTTGTATTCTGATTTAGTATTTTTAAATTCAATGCAAAAATTTAAGAAATTTTTTAAATTAGTATATAAATCTTTTATACAGGCAATTTTTAAATATATTTATGGGCCTGTGGAAATAGCTTCTACTGATGAAATAAATAAATTTTTAAGAATAAAAAAAGTTAATGTTGAAAAAAATACTTATAAATGTTTCATATCAAAAAAAACTAGACTCTATTCAACTTCAGTACATGATCAAGCAATTATAATTGATAATAAACTGATCTCTGGTCCATCTTTTCAGTTAAGAGTCAAAGAAAATGATAAATTATTCGCTCGGAATAATAGCAGTATTGATAAAAATATTGTTTTAAAAATTGGAACACCCAGAATAATGAAAAGAATTAAAGGTAGGGTATTTTCTTTACTATCTGGTGGAGCAGCTAAAACTAATTACTTTCATTGGTTGTTTGAAGTTTTACCTAGATTAGAAATTTTAAATAAAGTTTATAACATAAACGATATAAATTTCTTTTTAGTGCCAAGTATTAGAATGAGGCATCATTTAGAAACTTTAGAAATTCTAAATTTATCTCCAAAAAAAATTTTAGATAGTAATACTTATAAACATATTTTTTGTGATGAATTATTCGTAGTAGATCACCCGTTCCGTGTCACCAATGATACTGTTTATGATACACAAAATATTCCCAAGTGGATTTTTGATTGGCTTAGAGGAAAATATCTTAAACATAAATCATCTAATTCGTTTCCAGATAAAATTTTTATCGAGAGATCAGACTCTATATCTACTTCAAGAGATATAAAAAATAAAGAAGAAGTATATAATGTTTTAAAAGATAATAATTTTTTTTTTATACAACCAGAAAAATTTAGTTTTAGAGATCAAATAAAAATATATTCATCAGCAAAAAAGATTATTGGCTTACATGGCGCAGGCTTTGCTAATATTTGTTTTTGTAATCCAAAAACTGAAATAATCGAGTTTAAAACACAATCAACAGGAATGAATTCAGGTAATATTGCTTTAAAAACAAATCTTGAATATAAAGCTATTATTTGCGAAGCAATTGATAAATTCGGCGGTCAACAAGGTAAATTAATTGTACCAATTGAAGAGTTAAAAAAAAAAATTTAGCAGTAGTAGTTTATTTAATTGTAAGTATATTAATGAAAAATGGCGAGGTAGCTCAGTTGGTTAGAGCACAGGACTCATAAGCCTGGGGTCGGCGGTTCGAATCCGCCCCTCGCTACCAGTTTAAAAATGAAACAAAAATACAAATTTTTTTTAAAAAGAATTTTTTATTATATTTATGGAGAAAAATTTTATAAGAGATTGGATTATAATTGGAGCGGCCTTCCATCAAGAACTGAAATTATACAAAAAATAATTGATAGGAAAAATTATAAAGATTACTTAGAAATAGGTTGTGATAATGATGAAAATTTTTCTAAAATTAATGTTGAAAATAAAATCGGAGTTGATCCTTTAAAAGGTGGCACACTGAGAATGACAAGTGATGATTTTTTTAAAAAAAATGAAATTAATTTTGATGTAGTTTTTCTTGATGGACTTCATACATACGAGCAAACAATTAAGGATATAAATAACTCTCTTAAATTTCTAAAAAAAAATGGTGTAATTTTAATACATGACTGTCTTCCTAAAAAAATTTGGAATCAAATTGTCCCTAGAATTTATGGTCATTGGAACGGGGATGTTTGGAAAGCTATAGTTCACTCTAGAACATACGAATATGCAGATACTTACACTTGCAAGGTTGATCATGGACTTGGAGTAATATTAAAAAGAAAAAATAGTGATCGACTAGAACTAGTAAAAAAAAATTTTAAAAATTTAAAGTTTGCAGATTATTTTAATAATCATAAAAAATTTATGAACCCAATTAGTCACGAAGATTTAGATAAAATTTTTTAACTAAGTTTATTTTTTATGAAAATGTATTGTATAACCATATATGATAATCACTATGAGAAAATAAATAAATTGGGCTTTGTTCCAGTTGGTTTGGGAAAAAATATCACCTCATCTAAATTTCAAACTGATAAAATAGGAAAAAACATTTCTGATAAAAACCCATTTTATGGTGAATATACTTTTCATTATTGGTTATGGAAAAATGAAATTAGAAAATTAGATAAACAAAACTGGATAGGGTTTTGTCAGTACAGAAAATATTGGGCAATTAACTCAGAGCAAAATAATTCTAATAGTTTAAGAAAACTAAATGAAAATCTATTAAAAAGCATTCCAAAAGATTTTGATAAGTATGAGGCTATTTTAGGAGAGCCTCTTTTTATTAATCAGTTCAAGTTTACTAAATTTTTTAAAAAGAATTTTTTTAAAATAGTTAAAAATCCAAATTTACTTCTCAATAAAAATAATAGAAATATTAAGTTTCATTTTGATTTAATGCATGGAGAGGGAAATCTAGATAAAGCCATTTCATTACTTGAAAAAAATGATAGGGAAGATTTTGATTATTTTGTGAAAACAGAGGTATCATTTAATCCTCATAATATGTTTATATGCAAATCAAATACTATTCTAAACAATTATTATGAAACTATTTTTCCATGGCTGAAAAGGTGTGAAAAATTATTTGGATTTGATTTAAAAGGGTATGGTCTAAAAAGAATTTATGGTTTTTTAGCAGAGCGTTTTATGTCTTACTGGTTCAGAAAATACACAAATCATTCCACATTACCTATTATTTTCCAAGATATTAGTGAATTAAATTAAAGAAAATTTATCTTTTTTTTAAATTGCTGCATTGACATTAATTCTTTGTCTTTTTTTGAGATTATCATTTTTCTAGAGGGTATTTTAAATTTTAAATCAGGATCTTTGTATAAAATACCACTTTCAAATTTTGGATTATAATAATTATTTAATTTATAATAAATAATATTTTCTTCATCATAGCTATAATAAGCGTGAGCGAACCCTGCGGGTATAAAAATTCCAATAGCATTATGTTGTGATAGGATAATACTGAAAGTTTTACCAAAAGTTTTAGAATTTTTTCTCAAATCGATAACTATATCCATAATCTTACCTTTTAAAACATTTACATATTTTGCTTGTTTATTTTTTGTTTGAAAGTGAAATCCCCTGAATACATTTTTCTT
>CACGPY010000003.1 GCA_902575095.1 uncultured Pelagibacteraceae bacterium | reverse complement strand
ACGATTGCAAAAAAGTATTATTTGCTGGAAAAGTTAACAAACCTAAATTTTCAAAACTTAAGTTAGATTTGAAGGGAGTTTTTTATATATCAAAAATTATAAAAAAATCAAAAATCGGAGATGCTGCAATTTTGAAAGAAATAATAAATATTTTAAAAAAAGAAGGTATAAAAACAATAAGTTCATCTTTTTTTACACCAGAGCTTAATCTTGCAAGAGGGAACTATACAAAATATAGGCCTGATAACAATGATAAGAGGGACATTAAAAATGCAATTAAGTTTTTGCATAAAACAAAGCCCTATAGCTATATCCAAGCTGCCGTTGGAAAGAATAATTCAGTTATTTTAGAGAAACGAAAAGGCACTCAAGTTATGTTAAAAGATATAAAAAAAAATAAAAATAAAAATAATGGTGTGTTAGTAAAATTTCCAAAAAAAAAACAAGACAAAAGAATAGATCTACCTACTGTTGGTTTAAACACTTTAAAACAATGTAAATCAGCTGGTTTGAAAGGAATAGTCTTAAAACATAAAAATAATATTTTTTTGGACAAGATTAAAGCAATCAAATTTGCAAATAAAAATAAGATGTTTATTTTAGTAAAATGAAAAAAATTATTTTACCTTTAATTGTTATTTTAGTTCAAACTTTAAATCTTAAAGCCGAAGATTTTAAATTAAATCAAATAATTTCAGGGCTTAACAGCCCATGGAGTTTGACTTTTAAAAACCAAAATGAAATTCTAATGACCGAGAAATCTGGTCAAATTTTATTTGTTAATTTAAAAGATAAAATAATAAAAAATATAAACCATAATTTAGATATATTAGAAGACGGGCAAGGTGGATTACTTGAAATACTTTATCACAACGATA
This sequence comes from uncultured Pelagibacteraceae bacterium, assembly GCA_902575095.1. Taxonomy (GTDB): domain Bacteria; phylum Pseudomonadota; class Alphaproteobacteria; order Pelagibacterales; family Pelagibacteraceae; genus Pelagilacustribacter. Next base: position 74,922 of record CACGPY010000003.1, on the reverse strand, counting down.
TAATTTTTGTTTCCTATTCAGAAAATAGAGGAAATGGTGAATCAAGTACCTCAGTAGCCGCTGCTAATTTTGATGGTAAAAATTTAGATTTTAAAAATATTTTTAGAGCTGAGCCAGCTATAAACTCTGGTTATCATTTCGGATCTAGACTTGTTATAAAAGATAATTTTCTATTTATAACAGTTGGAGAGAGAGGTGAGGGAATGATTGCACAAGATCCAACAAAACACCCTGGGAGCATTATAAAAATACATTTAGACGGCAAGACTCCGAAAGATAATCCCAAATTTAATGGTAAAAGTAATTGGCTACCAGAAATTTATCAGATAGGTGTCCGAAACCCTCAAGGCATGGATGTATCACCTTATGACAACAAAATTTATTTAACTAATCACGGTGCTAGAGGTGGTGATTGGTTTGGTGAAGCTAAGTATGGCGAAAACTATGGTTGGAAAATTTTAGGATGGGGTGGAACAAATTATTCAGGAACAAAAATTGGACCTAAATGGGAACCAGGATTTACAAAAGCCATCAAATATTGGGTGCCTTCAATAGCTGTAAGTTCAATGATTATATATAAAGGAGATGAATTTAAGGAATGGAATGGTGATGCTTTGATAACTTCACTTAAAGATCAATCACTTAGAAAAATAAGATTTAAACATAATGAATTTATTGATGAAAAAATTATATTTAAAGGAACTATTGGAAGAATAAGAGATATTGAAATTCAGAGAAGCACAGGAAAAATTTTTCTTATAACAGACGACGGTTCTATATGGATACTACAAAAGTGAAAAAAATATTTATCCTAACAGGTGAAGCATCAGGTGATAAATTAGCGTCAAAAGTTATAAGTGAATTAAATAAACTAAATTCAAATATAGAATACTTATCGGTTGGAGGTGAAAACTTAAAAAAGTTAGGAATTAGATCCATTTATAATCTTAAAGAAATAACTTACTTAGGATTTACCAATGTATTATTAAATATTTTTAAGATTAAGAAAAAAATTAATGAAACAGTAAAAGCTATAGAAAATTTTAAACCCGATATATTATTCACCGTCGACAGTCCTGATTTTACTTTAAGAGTAGCTGAAAGAATTAAAATAAAAAATCCTGGAATTAAAACTATACACTATGTGGCTCCTCAAGTATGGGTTTGGAGAGAAGGTAGAGTTAAAAAAATTAAAAAATTTATTGACCATATTCTTTTGTTATTTAATTTTGAAAAAAGTTATTTTGAAAAAGAAAATATGAGCCATGAGTTTGTTGGGCATCCTTTACTTGATCCAATCACTGAAGGTGCAATTGATATCAATCAAATTTTAGGAAAGAATAAAGCATTAATCTCTATTTTTGCAGGTAGTAGAAAGTCTGAAATAGATGTTTTAACTCCAATACTTTTAAATTTTATTAAACTTATGAATGAGAAGTATAATGATTTTTCTTATGTTTTTCATGCTACAAAAGAATATTCAGATTCAATTCTATTCCATTTAAAAAAGAACAATTTAAATAATTGCGAAGTTATAAATGATAGTAAAATTAAAAATCATATTTTAAAAAAATCGGTATTTGCTGTTTCTAAATCAGGAACAATCTCTCTTGAAATATGTAAAGCAAAAATTCCATCAGTAATAATATATAAGATGGGCTTAATAAATTTTTTTATTATAAAGATGTTAGTAAAAACTAAATTTGCAAATATTATTAATATTGCTGCTAAAAAAGAGATAATACCGGAATTACTTCAATCTAATTGCAATCCACAAAAAATATTTGATGTTGTTTCTAATTATTTAGATAATCCAAAAAAAATTGAAGAACAATTATCAAAAACACAGATGATTTTAAAAAGTTTTAAAACAAATAATTTATCCTCAGTTCTAGCTGCCAATGCCATAAATAAGTTTTTATGATTATTTATACCCATAATGAGTGCTTAAAAAAATTTAATGGCCATACTCACCCTGAAAGAAAAGAAAGATTAGAGAGTATTTTAAGTTCAATAAAATCATCAAATTTAAAAGTAGAATTTAAAGAAGCACCCTTAGCTGATTTAGAAACTGTCTCATTAGTTCATCCAAAACAACATATAGAGCGAATTTTTTCTAACATTCCTAAAGAAGGATTAGTAGGTGTGGAGAAAGAGCCTTATGCCGATACTATGCTTTGTCCTGACAGTAAAAATGCAATTCTAAGATCATGTGGAGCTGGTATTGCTGCAGTAAAGGATCTTATGATTAAAAATGAGAGAGTATTTTGTGCTGTAAGACCACCAGGTCATCATGCTGAAACTGTAAGAGCAAATGGTTTTTGCTTTATTAATAATGTTGCAGTTGCAGCAAGATATTTGCAAAAACAATTTAAGGTAAATAAAGTCGCTATAATTGATTTTGATGTTCACCACGGTAATGGGACTCAGGAAATTTTTTATAAAGATCAAACAGTTGCCTATGGTTCTTCCCATGAATTTCCTTTATTTCCAGGTACTGGTTCAGAAAATGAGACAGGAGTTGGAAATATTTTTAATGCAACTTTGAAAGCTGGTACTACAAGTAAAGATTTTTTTGGAATTTTTGATCAAAAAGTTCTTAGAGCTATAGATAAATTCAAACCTGAGGTTATTTTAATTTCTGCTGGTTTTGACGCCCATGCAAGAGATCCGTTAGCAAATATCAATTTAGAATCAGATGACTTTTTTAAAATCACAAAAAATATAGTCGATATTGCCAATATTCATTCAAAAGGTAGAGTGATTTCTTTCCTTGAAGGCGGTTATGATTTACGAGCTTTATCAGAAAGTATTATTGAACATCTTAATGCTTTAAAATCCCATATTTGACCAGTTATCTGGGTCGTTGAATTTTTTTATTTCTTTTTCAGTTACTGGTCTAAAAAGATAATAAGCAATATATACTGTTAGAAAAAATAAAAAAATTGTTTTCATTTTTAAATATATTAAACTAATTTTATGAAATTTAGCAAAAGAAAATTTACAAAAATCCTTAGTTTTTCAGTTTTAGTATTGCTGTTTCCAATCAAAAATCTTTTTGCCGCTACTAAAAAAATCATTAATCCAAACCTATCTAAAGAGCAAAAAAATATCATGTTTAATGAAGGGACTGAAAGACCGTTTACTAGTGATTTATTGAAGGAAAAAAGAAAGGGTTTTTATCACTGTGCTAATTGTGGAAATAAACTATTTGCATCAACTGCTAAATTTGATAGCGGGACTGGCTGGCCTTCTTTTTCTGAAGCTTTACCAGGGGCCTTTAAAACAAAAATAGATTATAGCTTTGGCATGGAAAGAGTAGAATATCATTGTGCACAGTGTGGCGCACATCATGGACATGTTTTTAATGATGGTCCAAAAGAATCGGGTAAAAGATTTTGTAATAATGGACTTTGTTTAATTTTCAAACCAGAGTAAAAGCAACTTAATATTACAAAAATATCATATTATTAAAGCTTTTTTGTTCACAGACAGTACCCAATTTGTCCATGTTAGTAAGTGAATTTTCTAAATTTAAGTTTAAAACTTAATCATGGATTTAATTACAGTAATTATTATTGGTGTAATTGTTGCTGCTACAGGTGTAATTAATCCAAAAGCTAAAGATTCAGAAGAAGTAGCAAAAGCTCCAGAAACGCAGATAACAACTCCAGAAGTTAAGGAGTCTGAACCAGAACCAGAACCTGAGCCTGAACCTGAGCCTGAGCCTGAACCTGAACCTGAACCTGAACCAGCAAAAGAACCTGAACCAGAGCCTGAGCCGCAACCAGAACCAGAACCTCAAAAAGAAGAACCAAAAGAAGAGGTAAACGCGCAAACAACCCAGGAGCAAGACGCAAAACCTGAAGAGGAAGAAGTTCAACCAGTCACAGAAGAAACTACTGAAGCTACAGAAGAAAAAGGATTAAGTATGGTTAATATTCTTCTTTATATCTTAGGAGCAATTGCAGTAATTGCAGCTGGAATATATTTCTTCATGAGAAGAGAACCATCAACTCAAAGTGCAGCAGATATAGCTAGAGCTCAGTCTCAACAAGATCCAACTCCTGAACCTCAAGAGGAACCAGCTCAAGAAGAGACGTATTCAGAGCCAGAACCTCAATCAGAACCAGAACAACCAGTTCAAGAGGAAACTCCGACAGAGAATACTGAGGAAGAACCTCAATCAGAAAACAACGATCAATCATCTAATAACGATGATGAAAATAACAATAGATAGATATTCCATACTCATTTAAAAACATAGATTTTTTAATAATTGTGTTTAGAATATTAAGCTATTTTCGCTAAAGGGAGAGATGTTTTTGTGATAATCTAGATTTTATGCGGATAAGTTCAAATAATCACGATAAAGAAATATTAAATATTATTAATAATATTATTCCCGAATGCTCAGAAATATATTTTAGAACAGGATATTTTTATTTTTCAGGTTTTTCTTTAATTGCCAAAGCATTAGCAAAAAAACCTAATATCAAATTAAAAATATTAGTTGGGATAGAAGCAGACGAAAAGTCTGCTAATTTATACAATCAAGAAAGTCGAAAAAAAACTTTTTTTGAAAAATTTTCACATCAGGTTCTTGAAAGAGATATTTTAGATAATAGAGAAGAGGAAGATGCATATTTTATTTATAAAAAAAAAATTAGCGATGGTACCTTAGAAATTAAACAAGCTGATGATACAGATCATGCTAAAGAATATATTTTCAAGTATAATGAAAAGCTAACTAAAACTTTAAGTTCAAAAGGTTTAGTTTTTGGTGGATCATTTAATATCTCTAAATCTGGGCTAAAGTCTAATAGAGAAATTTCATATTTGTTAAGAGACTCTCACGATTATAATAGCGCTTTGGAAGATTTTGAAAAATTCTGGAAAGAATCAACGCCCATTCTCAATAAAAGTAATTATAAAGAGTTTTTAGAGGTAACAAAAAATTTTCCATTTGAGCAAAATCCAAGCCCATATTATTTATATATAAAAGTACTGGATGAATATTTTAAAGATTTACGTAATAAGAAAATCAGATTACCAAAAGATATAACTGATGGTTATTTTGGAAATTATAAATATCAAAGAGATGCGATTAATCGAGCTATTGAAATTTTAAACGAACATAATGGAGTGCTTATATCTGATGTTGTGGGTTTAGGTAAAAGTATAATTGCCTCAGCGATTGCAAATAATTTGGGTTTACGAACAATAGTTATTACACCTCCTCATTTAGAACAACAGTGGAAAGATTATCTTAGTTTATTTCAAATACCTGGGCATAAAACATTTACATCAGGTAAAATTAAAGAAGCTCTTAACGATAATTCTCCTGGACAAAAACTCATAATAATTGATGAAGTGCATAAATTTAGGAATGACGAAACAAAAGATTATTTAGATTTGTATCAGCTATGTCATAGTACATATGATGGTAATGCAAATAAGATTATACTATTATCAGCTACTCCATTTAATAATAAACCTAAAGATACTTTTAGTTTAATAAAACTATTTCAAATTCCAACTAAATCATCATTACAAACCATTTCAAATTTATCTGAGTATTTTGAAAGGCTATCCGCAGAATACAATAAATTGCAAAAAGAACAAATTAATGGAAAAAGAGATAAAAAAAATATAGATGAAGATTTTAAAAAATTAGGCTCTAAAATTAGAAATATAATTACACCTTTGATAATCAGAAGATCACGTATCGATCTTAAAAATATTAAAGCTTATGATGAAGACTTAAAAAAACAAGGTATAACTTTTCCTAAAGTAAAAGATCCAATATTATTAGATTACAAATTAGGTGATTTAGAAGAATTATATCTTAATACCCTAAAAATAATAAGTCCTACTAATAAGCAAAGCAGTTATAAATGTGCGAGATACAAACCTCTTACATATATTCAAGATAAATATTTAAATGAGGTTTTAAAAGAGGGAGGGTATTTTGAAGAAGGAAAAAAAAATAAACTTCCGTCAGAGCAACAAAATATTCACGATTTCATCAAAAGAATGTTGGTAAGACGATTTGAAAGTAGCATACCATCCTTTTTATTAACCCTACAGACGGTAATTAATTCTAATAAAAGAATAATTAAGTACTATGAAGAAAAAGACATAATACCAATATTTCCAAGACATCAGCTACCTGATTATGAAGATTTATTTGACAGTGTAGACTCTAGCATTGATGTTTTTAATTTAGAAATTTTAGATGAGTCAAAGCTTTCAAAATTTAAAGATAAAGGTGGATGGTTTGTTAAAAAAAAACAATTAAAGGAAAATTATATATCCGATGTTAAATCTGATTTAGAAATTTTAATTGGAATACAAGAAAAATGGAACAAACTATATAAAAATAATTTTTTTGATCCAAAGATTGAAGAATTTAAAAAAATTATAAAAAAACTAATCACTAATGAAAAAAAACGAAAAATTATTGTTTTTTCCGAATTTTCAGATACAGCTGAATATCTTTTTAATAATATAAAGAATATATTTAGATGCTTTTTATATACTTCAAAACAATCAACTAATAAAAAAACAAAAGATTTAATTAAAAAAAATTTTGATGCATCACAAAATTTAAAAGAACAAGAAAATCAATTTGATATTTTGATTGCTACAGATGCAATATCAGAAGGGTTTAATCTACATAGAGCTGGAACAATATTTAATTATGATATTCCCTACAATCCAACCAGAGTAGTGCAAAGATTTGGAAGAATTAATAGGATAAACAAAAAAGTATTCGATGAGTTATTCATATATAACTATTTTCCAACTCAAATAGGTGAAAAAGAAGTAGGTATTTCTAGAATTACTGGTCTTAAAAAACTAATGTTTAATTCTATTTTTGGAGAAGATACTAAAGTATTGAAAAAAGATGAAGACTTAAAAAGTTTTTTTCAAGATAAATTTAATGAAATATATAATGAACAAGAATCACCCGAAACTTATTATGAAAATCTTATTTACGATCTTAGAGAACACAATCCTGCAGATATTCTTTTATCAAACCAAATCGCAAAAAAAGTAAAGATTAAAAGGATAAATCAAAAAAAAGATGGGTTAATCGTATTTTCTAAAAAAGGTACTATTCCAAGATTCATGATCTCCAATAAACAAAAAGAGATTACTAATATTTCTTCTTTAGAAGCATTTTCTATTTTTGAAGCAAAAAAATCTGAAAAAGATTTTAAATTTGATAAAAAATATGATCTTATTTATGAAGAATTAAAAGACAAAATATTTTCAACAAAAAAAGTTACTCCTTATAACAAAAAAAAGAAGGATCTAGTTAATAAATTAGAATTACTTTCATCAAAAAGTAAATTTAAAAAATACTACAGCGATATGTATAAAGTTGTAAAAAACTTAGATGCGCTTACACCAAGACAATTAAAAGTTATAAAAAATATAACGCAATCAAATTGTGACTCCAAAATAACAGAAATAGAAAAAACAATTCCACATTCTTTGCTAAATAACTTAATCAAAACTTATAATGAAATAGAATTAAAAAAAGATAACTTAATTATAACAGAGCAATTAAATGATTAATTTGTTTCTTAAATATGAAAGAGAAAATTTTATATCATTTTTGAATTATTTTCTTCCGGATGACTTTAATTTAAATATAGAAGAGTACAAAGTAACAAAAGAGAACTCATCATTTTCCAAAATAAATTTGTTGGGGAAAGTACCTTCTTTGGATAATTTGCCAATTTTTGAAATCGAAAGAAAAAGTATTGAGAAAAGTAGAATTAAAATTACTAAAGAGTTATTTTTAATTATGGAACAATACGGTTTAAAGCAAATTTTGGTTGTTACCATGTCCAAAAAAGAAAATCATTACAGACTTTCATTAATTACAAGTGAACTGGCTTGGTCGAGTGAAAAAAAAGTTAGTAGAACATTTTCGAACCCACGCAGACAATCGTTCTTGTTAGGTGTCGATCAAAAAAAACATACTCCAACCCAACAACTAATTAAATTAGGTAAATTGAAGAATATAAGTGATCTTTACAAAAGATTTGATATAGAAATTGTCAGCAGTGAGTTTTTTTTAAATTATAAAAATTTATTTCTCAACTTAGAAAAATCTTTAAACAAGGATAAAACCTTTAGTGTTTTTGCAAAAAAAAATAAGTTAAATATTGCAAATTTTTCACAAAAATTACTTGGACAAATAATTTTTTGTTATTTTCTTCAAAAAAAAGGGTGGCTTGGTGTAGATAAGAATAAAAAATTTGGTAGTGGTAACTTAGATTACTTAAGAAATCAATTTGATCAAATTAAAAAAGATAAAAAAAATTTTTTTAACGATTTTCTTGAATATTTTTTTTACGATGGGCTAAATAAGCAAAATAAAAATTTTTATTTAGATAAATTAAAAATTAAAGTTCCTTATGTTGGAGGAGAATTATTCGAATATCAAGAGGGTTACGATTGGAAAGATGAGAATTTACAAATATCAAATAGTGTTTTTTCAAATCAAAATAAAGATGGAATTTTAGATATTTTCGACCTTTATAATTTTACTGTAGATGAAAGTTTACCTCTAGATGTTGAAATTGCAATAGATCCTGAAATGCTTGGAAAAGTATTTGAAAATCTATTACCTGAAAATATCAAAAAAACGCAGGGGACTTTTTATACACCAAGGGAAGTAGTAAGTTATATTTGCAAGACTTCACTATTAGATTATATATTTTTAAAGTTATCCAAAAGTATTCCTATAGAAATAGTTCACAAATTCGTTTTTGATGAAAATTTTATAACTGAGAGTGAAAAACTAATTTTATCAAATTGTGATTTTCTAGATAAAATTTTATCAGATGTAAAAATATGCGATCCATCAATCGGGTCAGGTGCTTTTGCAGTATCCATATTAAATTTGATTACAGGGCTAAGATTAAAGTTAAGTCCTTTTGTTAAAAAAAAATATAAAAAGAATAGTTATTATTTTAAAAGAGATTGTATTCAAAATTCAATTTATGGAGTTGATATTGATGAAACGGCAGTTGACATAACTAAATTAAGATTATGGCTTTCTCTAATTGTAGATGTGAAGGATTTTGAAATGACTGAACCATTACCAAACCTAGATTTCAAAATTCTACAAGGAGACAGTCTAAATGAAAACTATGCTAATATTAATCTAGGTCTAAGTATTTTTGAAAAAGATAACCAAACCATTGATTTATTTTCGAACGAAATAACTTTAAACGACTATATTTCGAATCTTGCTAAAGAGCAAAATCGATATTTTAAAGCAATTTCATATTCAAAAAAAGTTCAAATTAAAAAAAATATAGAAAAAATAATGTTCGATATTATAAAAGTAATTAAATCTTCAAATGATTATCAAAATATTACAAAAAAATTAAAAAATGAAAATTTAGAAAATTTTTTTAAACCCAAAAGTAAACGAAATTTTTTTCCATGGGGCATTTTTTATGCAGACGTTTTTTTAAAAAATAAGGGTTTTGATTTAGTAATAGGCAATCCTCCATATGTAGACTCGGAAGAAATGGTAAAAAATGAACAAACAAAAAGGTCAGTTTATAATAATATTTATAAATCAGCTAAAGGTAATTGGGATAAATATATAATTTTCATAGAACTTGGATTAAATCTTTTAAACTCAAAAGGTGTAATTTCTTTTATAGTAAAAAATACTTTAATTTCCTCAAAGTATTCAGAGAATATTAGAAAAATGATGCAAATCTATAACATTAGAGAGATAAGAGATTATTCCACAGTAGAAGTCTTTAAAAATGCTGATGTATACCCGGTTATATTTAGAGTTAATAAACAAAAAGAAAAAGATAGCTATGTAGATGTGAACGTAATGAAAAATTTAAATGATTACAAGGTAAAAAATAAAATAAACTCTGTAGAATTTTATAAAAATATTTTCTGGGATTTTTATTTTTTTGAGAGTAAATATTTTCAGATAATTTTAAAATTATTAAAAAAAAATAATTTCGGATCTGATGATATTTGTAAAATAATTTCTGCGTGCACTGTGGATGAGTCCTATAAAATGAAAGAGATAATTTTAGACAAAAAAAAGATGGATAGTGGTGACTTTAAATTTATAAATAGTGGAACGATTGATCCCTATAAAACTTTTTGGGGAAAAAAAAAGACTCAATATATAAAAAAACAATATTTATACCCTTCGATAAATTTTAATAAATTAAAAAAAATTTCAAGTGAAAGAGCTAATTTAAGTAATGCTGAAAAAATTATTATTGCGAATATGACAAAAGGGTTAGAGTGCGTTTATGATAAAAATTCTGTTTACTGTGCAGGAAAATCAACAACTGTTGTTTTAAGAGGCAATAAAAATTATTCGTTAAAATTTTTATGCGCAATATTAAACAGTAAATTAATCAATTTTTTTGTTTTAATATATTTTAATTCTCTTAAAATGTCTGGTGGAGCTATTAATTTTGGTCAAGAGCAAATTAAAAAAATACCTTTTCCATCAGATCTAAAAAACATTGATAAAATCTCGAATATTGTGGAAAAAATTTTACAAAAAATAGATTTGAATAGTAATGCTGATATTTCTAATGAGTCAAAAAATATTGATCAATTAGTATATCAATCTTTTAGTCTGAACTCTGACGAAATTAATATAGTTGAAAATTTTAGGATTTAATTTTTCGCCGATAGCTTAACTATCTCTTTTAAAAAATTAATTCGTAAAATCAAAACTTTGATATTATAATTTCTTTCCGCCCTCTAAATAAGCACACTTCTCACAAGTTTTTTCGATTTCAGGTGGTTTATCAAGATTTAAAACATTTTTCATTTTAATTAGTTTTTCTTCAATCCATGATGTGTCTACACGGTATGGTATTAAAGTAGTTTTAAAAACTATTTTGTTATCAAATTTATCGCTTGTTTTTTCTCCATTACAAACATAAAAAAATGTTCGGTCTGAAACACTAAAATTCATTTTTCTTAAAATATGAACATAAATATCCATTTGAAATTTATAACTTTGATGCCATTCTGCGTCGAGGTATGAAGAAACTGTAACTGGATAATTTGTTGACTGTGCTTTGTAATCTACAACGATTAATTTTTTTTCATTTAAATCAAACCAAAGATCATCAATACCTCCATAAATAATAAGATTAGTTTTTTTATCTAAATATGAAATTCCTCCTTTTAAAGAGTTTCTCCATTTATCTAAATCATTGTGTTGGAATGGTACAAAATTATAATTATGTTTGACCATTATTGGATGTGGTTTTTGTTTTTTTCTATATTGATCAAATTCTTTTTTTAATAACTCATCAACAGTATTGTTTAATGTGTAGGGTGGAGATGATAATTCTTTTAGGCCTTTTACCCGATCTAAATAAAAGCATCGTTTACAACTAAGAAAATTGAAAAATTTAGACCTACTTATTTTAAAAGGGGTGTTTGATTTTTTATCGTAAATGGATGTTTTTCTAGTTCTGAAAGATACAGCGTCTTTCATTTAAATTTGTTTTAGTCTTTTAACTACTTCAGCTTTATCTAAAGATAAAATAACATCATATAGACCTGGCCCAAATCTTGAACCAACAAGCGCTATTCTTAGAGGCTGACCCACACCTTTAAAATTAGTCTTATGTTTATCTATCAAGGATTTAATTATAGGTTCTAAAACCTCTCTAGATAAAGAGGATAGTTTTTCATATTCACTAATAAAGTCGTTAATTACCTTTTTTGATAAATCATCAATTAGTTTTTTATCATCTGCACCAATCTCAATTTTATCATTAATAATATATTGAGCATTATTCCAAATATCCCCTAGGGTTTTTGCTTTGTTCTTTAAGAAACCCATTGATTTTAAAAGTATATTCTCTTTTGCTTGATCTATAGGTTTTTTATATTTTGAAACATACTCTTTGAAGAAATTAAATAGATCTTTTTCATCTATTGTTTTTATATATGTTTCATTTATTGAATAAATCCTATTCATATCAAGTTTTGAAGGTGATTTACCGACACCACTTAAATCAAATAACTCAATGCTTTCTTGCTTAGTAAAAATCTCTTTATCTTTATAAGACCATCCTAATCTTAATAAATAATTCCTTAATGCGTCTGAAATAATTCCAATTTTAACATAATCTTCAAGGGTAGATGCATTATCCCTTTTAGATAATTTTTTTCCTTTTTCACTATGAATTAATGGAATGTGAGCAAAGTTCGGAACATCCCAACCCATGGCATCATAGATTTGTTTTTGTTTAAAAGAATTAATCATATGATCGTCACCTCTTATTACATGAGTAATTTTCATCTCATGATCATCAACTGTTGCTGATAATTGATATGTTGGTGATTTATCTTTTCTTAATATTACAAAATCTTCAATTGTAGAATTTGAGATATTTCTTTCTCCTTGAACTAAATCTTTTATAATTGTATTCCCTGAAATTTTACTCTTAAATCTAATTACCGGTTTCACGTTCTCTGGAATTTTAAGGTCTTTAGCATCTCTCCACTTTCTATTATAAACGTACGGTATACCTTGTTTTTTACACTTCTCTTTTTGTTCATTTATTTCTTTTTCTGAGCAATAACACTCATAAGCAAAACCTTTTTTAATAAGCTCTTCAGCAACTGCAACATGTTTATTAATGTTTTTAGATTGAATATATTCTTCACCATCATGTTCAATCCCCAGCCATGATAATGATGTAATAATTTGTTTTTTAAATTCGTCTTTTGATCTTTCTTTATCTGTATCTTCAATTCTTAAGAAATATTTACCTTTATTTTTCTTAGCTAAAAGCCAATTAAATAATGCCGTTCGAACACCACCAATATGAAGAGGCCCAGTAGGAGAGGGCGCAAACCTACAATTAAAAGACATTTATACTAATTAGACTATTTTAGTGAAAGTTTCTATATAAAGAAACTAATTTACCTTGAATTTTTATTCTATTTGCAGCGTAAATTTTTGTACCGTAATTTCTATTAGCGGCTTCTAGTGCAATAGTATTTCCTTTTTTTCTTACTCTTTTTAAAGTTGCCTCTTGATCATCGATTAAAACAACTGCGATTTGACCACTGTCTACGTTTGAAGTTTTCTTAACGATAACAGTATCACCATCATTAATACCTGCTTCAATCATAGAGTCACCTTTAACTTTTAAACCATAATGTTCACCATTATTTTGTAAATCTTCAGGTAAAGCTACTCTATCAACTTCTTGTTGAATTGCTTCAATAGGTGTTCCTGCAGCTATACTTCCTAAAACAGAAACATCAGTTGATTTTGTCTTTTCTTTATCAAGACCACCTTTAATTACACTTGGTGTAAAAGTATTAAAAATATCGTTTGCACTAGCGTTTTCTGGTAATTTTACTACCTCTAATGCTCTGGCTTTGTGAGCCAGCCTTTTTACAAATCCACGCTCTTCTAAAGCTGAGATTAATCTGTGAATTCCTGATTTCGACTTAAGGTTGAGTGAATTTTTCATTTCCTCGTAAGAAGGGGAAATTCCAGAAGATCTAATCTTCTTATTAATAAATATAAGTAAGTTTTTTTGTTTTTTCGTAAGCATAGAACAAACCTCGTACATCTATGTTCTATAAAAGTTCTATTTAAATTACAACTTGAAATAAACCCTTATTTTATTGAGTTATTTGCTTAAATTTTTTTAATAATTCTGCTGGATTGTCAGATTTTAAAAGTGATTCACCGATAAGAAAATTTTTAATTCCTGTCTTTTCATAAATATATTTAGCATCAGTTTCATTTTTAATCCCACTTTCTGAAATGATAGGGCCCTTATGCTCTTTTAAAGTTTCAAAAATAGAAATCGTATTGTTTATAGATATGTCTAATGTTTTTAGGTTTCTATTATTAATTCCAATTAAAGCATCTTCATACTTTAAAGCAGTCTCAGCTTCCTTGTTATCATGAACCTCTACTATTACTGACAGTTTGTATCTTTTTGCTTCAGCGTAAATTTCATCTGCTAACTTCTCATCTAGTGCAGCAACAATAATTAAAATACAATCACTGCCAAAACTTTTAGATAATGCGATTTGGTAAGGATCTATAAAGAAATCTTTTGCTAGAACAGGTATTTTAAACTTATTTTTAATATCTTTTATATAATCAAGTTTTCCAAAGAAATGTTTTTCCTCAGTCAAAACTGAAAGGCAAGTAGCGCCGTTATCTAAATACATTTTTGCAATATTTAAATGATTAAAATCTTTTACCAACTCTCCAGCAGATGGACTTGCTTTTTTTATCTCTGTAATAAGTGAAATACCTTTATTATTTGATATAGCATCTTTAAAATTTAAAAAGCTATTTAAAGATTTGATAGTATTTTCAAGAGAAACTAAAGAATTATTCTTTTTAATATTTCTCAAAGACTCTTTTTTGTCTTCGATAATCTTATCTAAAACATTAGTCATTATTTCGATTGTAATTTTGTCAAATGTTCAAACACTTTTCCAGAATTTAGATGTTCCGAAGCTTTCTTAAAAGCATTTTTAAAATCATTTTCTTTTCCTGCAACAATTAATCCAGCAGCAGTATTTAAAGCAACTGACTGTGAAAATTCGTTAAAGGTTCCTTTATATATTTCTATAATTTTTTTAGAATTGTACTCTGCGTTTTTTCCTTTTAAATTTTCTTTATTACCTGAATTTATACCTTGCTCTTTAGGATCAATAATAAATTCATTTATTTTACCATCCTTTAATTCTACAACATTAGTTTTTGCAAAAGGTGAAATCTCATCCATGCCATCGTCACTATGAACAATATAAGCATGAACAACATTGTTTTCTTTTAAAGCTTCAGCGAAAGGTTTCATCCATTTTTTATCAAAAACTCCAATTATTTGTCTTTTTACTTGAGCTGGACTACTTAAAGGGCCAATTAAATTAAAAATAGTTTTCTTACCCATTTTTTTTCTAGCAGGACCTACATGTTTCATCGCTGAGTGGAAATTTGGTGCAAACATAAAAGCAAAATTAAAATTCTTAATACTTTCCTCTGCTTCATTTGGCTTAAGATTGATATTAATTTTTAATGCTTCTAATACATCAGCTGAACCACAATTAGATGAAACAGCTTTATTTCCGTGTTTAGCAACTTTAACACCCATGCTCGCTAAAACTATTGCAGCTGCAGTTGAAATATTTAAAGAGTTTTGACCATCTCCTCCAGTTCCGCAAGTATCAATAGTATTTGGATCTGCTGAAACTTTTGTTGCCTTTTCTCTTAGAACAAATATGCCTCCAGCTAATTCATCCTTTGTTTCACCTTTTTTTATCAAAGCCTCGAGAATTTCAATAATTTGACTTTCCTCCTTTTTGCCCTCCATTAGTTCTGAAAATAGAGACTTGCTTTCCTCAAAAGAAAGATTTTGACCTTGTTTTAATTTAGCTGCTAAATCAGACATGTTAATTAGTGATAAAATTTTTAATTAATTTCATACCCACTTTAGTACTTATACTCTCAGGATGAAATTGAAATCCGTGAATATTATATTTTTTATGCATCAACCCCATAATTGTTTTATTTTTAGTTTCTGCGGTAATTATTAAGTCTTTTGGGAATTTTTTACTATCAACTACAAGGCTGTGATATCTCGTTGCTTCAAAATTATTTTGGATATTCTTAAATAGACCTTTCCTTTGATGTTTTATTTTACTAGTTTTTCCATGCATTAAATTCTTAGCTCTCACTATTTTTCCACCAAAAACCTGACCAATGATTTGATGACCTAAACATACTCCAAGAATAGGTATTTTTTTATGAATTTCTTTAACTATTTTTAAACAATTACCAGCTTGATTTGGATTACCTGGTCCAGGCGAGATAACAATTTTATTATATTTTTTTCTTATAATTGTTTTACCATCAATTTTATCATTCCTAACTACCTCAACATTCTTTATAAAATTAGAGATATAGTGATATAAGTTGTAAGTAAAACTATCGTAGTTATCTATTAGTAATATTTTCATTTAATCTACCGCTCTCAATAAAGCTTTAGCTTTATTGACCGTTTCAGCGTACTCTTTTTCAGGTTTACTATCCGCTACTACACCAGCACCAGCCTGTACATAAAATTTCTTATTTTTAATTAGAGCTGTTCTTAAAGCTATACAGGTGTCAAATTCACCATTAGGAGTGAAATAACCAATGCCACCCGCGTATAATTTCCTTTTATTTTTCTCTAATTCATCAATGATTTCCATAGCTCTAATTTTGGGAGCGCCACTTACTGTGCCCGCTGGAAAGCCAGATAATAATGTTTCAAATAATGAAAATTTATTATTAAATTTTCCTATTACATTTGAAACTATGTGCATTACATGAGAATATCTTTCAACTTTAAACTTTTCAGTAACTTTAACTGTATTTACTTTGGATACTTTTCCAACATCATTTCTTCCAAGATCTAATAACATTAAATGCTCTGCTAATTCTTTCTTATCTTTTAAAAGATCTAATTCATATTTTTTATCTTCTCTGCTGTTTTTTCCTCTTGGTCTAGTGCCAGCGATTGGTCTTATTGTTACCTCTCCACTTCTAAGTCTTACCAATATTTCTGGACTGCTACCTAAAATGTTAAAATCTTTATAATTAAAATAAAACATAAAAGGAGAGGGATTAGATTTTCTTAAATAGTTATAAATTTCTATCGGTGTTTTATTTATTTTTCTTTCAAACCTCTGACTTATAACAACTTGAAAAATATCCCCTTTTTCTATGTATGTTTTTGCTTTTTTAACAAGCGATTTGAATTTTTCTTTTGAGATATTTGATTTTATTAAATACTTGTTGGGTTTAAATGTGAATTGTTCAGGAAGTTTAATATTCTCAAAATCTTCGTACAAATCAAATCTTTTAATTATCGAATGATATTCTTCTTCATAATTTTTAATTTTTGTATCAGCATAAACATTTTCTACATAAAAAATTTTTTTTTTAACATTGTCATAAATTACTAAATTTTTAGGTCTCGATAATCTAACATCAGGTATTTTAAGATCATCTTTACAATTATTTGGTATTTTTTCTATATAACGAATAACATCATAAGAAAAATAACCCACAACCATCGATGACATTGAAGGTAATTGATTTGGGATTTTAATCTTAAATTCCTTAATAAGTTTGTTTATATATTTTAATGGATCAGATTTTATTTTAGTACTTTTATCTGAGCTATTAAGCGTAATAATATTCTTTCTAATATCCCATATTCTATCAGGATTTAGACCAATTATGGTATAGCGACCTTTAATTGTTCCTTTTTCGACTGACTCAAAAATAAAGCTATTTTTTTCAGCTAAAAGAAATCTAAATAAGTTTTCAACTTTATCATATTGATTACAAGATCTGGCTCTAAATAAAATTTGATGTTTTTTTTTAGAGTGATTACTTTTAAATTCTTTAAAACTTAAATTTAATTTCATTAAAACGAATTTTTAACACGATCTATAGTTCTTTGATTAATTTCAACTTTATACTTCTGATTAGCACTCTCATCATATAATTGATAGATTTTATTAATCAAGTTTAAGCGTGCCTTAGCTTCGTATTGCTCAAATTCATTACCATTTTTATCTAATTTCTTATATTCAGTTTTTTTTGTATATATTAAAAAACTTTTAGTCAGCGTATTATTAGTTAAAAGATTAATGTCACCATCTTTAGTTAAAAAAATTCGCTTAACCAAATTTTCTTCAAATACATCGTTTTGTTTTAAATTAGATATTTTGTAATCTTTGACTACTAAGCCATTATCATCGGCAAATTTTTTATAGTTATCACCATCAAAAGCACCTAAACTTATATCTTTAGCAATTGATGTATTATTCTCAATTTTTTCTTTAAAACTTAATTGAGCGGTAAGTGCTTCTAAAACTTCAGGATCATTCATTGACCTATTCTTTTTTTCCACATCTTTAATCTCCGCTAAATAATATTTATTATTTAAATTTATAACTTCGGGAGATTGAGGTGATTTCAAATTATATATCTTTTTAAAAAGATTATCAGGCAGATTTTCTATTTTATCTTTTGTTACGTTCTCTTTTTTTGCATTGATTTTATTAAATTCAACAGTTTTTAAATTATTTACTTTTGTAGTTTCTTCAAAAGATTGTCCATCTAAAATATTATTTTCAATAACATCTAATTGTTTAAAAAAATTTTCGTTATAATCTTTACTTCCACTAATTAATTCTGGTTTAATCTCAGCATATCTTATTGATTTGAGTTCAATCAAAAAAACACTTTTATTTCTTTCATAAAGCTCTTTGATACTTTTCTGCGTTGGTTTATTTTTTGAATGATATTTATCTAAATCTATATACTGAATTATTTTAGTTTGATTTTCTTTTCTAAATTCTTTTTCTGCTAAAATTTCAGGAATAACTATTCCTCCTGCTAAAGAACTCAAAAACTGCCTCCTTTTTTCTTGCTCAACTATATTGGACTCGAATTGAGGAGCTGTTAATCCACTTGTAATTAAAAATTTTTCATACTCAGTTCTTGAAAACTTTTTATTTTTAAAAAATAATTTATCATTTTTAATTAAATCTCTCAAAGCATTATCGCTTACAACTATACCAAGTTTTTCAATTTCTAATGACATAACTTTTTTTCCAATAAAATCCGATAAAATCTGCTCTATTAAATCTGTTTTAGCTAAGTTTTTAATTTGGTCATCGTTTAGATTGAGTCTGTTTACATAATTCATAAAATCCTGAGTGCTTATTTTTTCTGAGTCAATTGTTGCAATCACGTTTTGATTTCCACCTCTAAAAACGTCACCCATTCCCCAGAAGACAAAAGGTAGAATGATTATTCCAACTAGAACTTTCAGAAAAAAAGATTTTGATAATTTACCTATTGATGTTGTCATTATATTAATCTATTAATTTTAAAATTATACACCTATAAATTAAAATTTAAATTAAGGCAAATTATGAAGTATTTTATTGGTAATTGGAAAATGTTCGGTGTGCCCAAATCTGTCAATATCCTTAATAAAATTAATTTATTTTACTCTGAAGACAAAAATAGAAACAAATATAGAGTAATAATTACACCACCGTTCACTTTAATTGAAAGCTATTCCAAATATTTTAAAAATAAGAGTATTTCGATAGGAGCCCAGAATTGTTATCAAAAAGATCAATTCTCTTCAAATACTGCTGCTATTAGTTCTTACATGCTAAGAAGTGTGGGTGCTAAATATACTTTAATTGGACATTCAGATAATCGTAGTGAAGGCGACAATGATACAATGCTTAAAGATAAGGTTAGATATGCACTAAAGAATAATTTAAAAGTAGTTTTTTGTATTGGCGAAAATAAAACTGAGAAAAAAAATAAAAAAACACTGAACGTATTAAAGAGACAACTGATGAAAGTGCTTGAAAAAAAATTTAACAAAAAAAATATTATTGTTGCTTACGAGCCTATTTGGTCAATAGGTACAGGACAAATTCCAACTGCAAATGAATTACAAAAAACCACAATTCATATTAAAAAAGTTTTAAAAGGAATATTTAAAAAAAATAGTCCAGCGGTGCTATATGGTGGTTCTGTAGATGGTAGTAATGTCAAAATGTTTAAGGAAATTAAAGAAATAGATGGTTTTTTAATAGGAGGAGCATCAAAAACCTCAAAAAAATTTATTGATATAATAAAGAATTACTATAGATAAGCATCATGGAAAGTTTACTTATCTTTGTTAACATTGTTTTAGCGGTAATTTTAGTGATTATCATTTTATTACAAAGATCTGAAGGTGGTGCTTTAGGTTTAGGTGTTTCACAAGATAATTTCACTTCTGCAAGATCAGTTGGAACTTTTCTTACAAAATTAACGTCTATAGTAGCTACTTTATTTATAATTTGCAGCATCGCTATAGTTGCTATTTCACGAGATGAGTTTCGTGAAACACAATCAGTTCTTGAAAAACAAGAAGAGGAGAATCCAAACCTTCCACAAATACCTCAATCTAAGTAATTAAGACTTTGAGTTTAAGATAATATAAAGTATAACATACTTCCATGGCGCGATATATATTCGTAACTGGCGGCGTGGTTTCATCTTTAGGTAAAGGATTATCATCAGCTTCACTCGCTTATCTATTACAATCAAGAGGATATAAAGTTAGAATTAGAAAATTAGACCCTTATTTAAATGTTGATCCAGGAACAATGAGTCCATTTCAACATGGTGAAGTTTTTGTTACAGATGACGGAGCAGAAACTGATTTAGACTTAGGACACTATGAAAGATTTTCAGGAATTTCTGCTAAAAAATCTGACAATATCACTACGGGTAAAATTTATAGTGATGTTTTAAAAAAAGAGAGACAAGGAAAATATTTAGGGAAAACTGTACAAGTAATTCCACACATTACTAATAGAATTAAAGAATTTATAAAACACGATGTTGCAAAAGAAGATTTCGTAATTTGCGAAATAGGCGGAACAGTAGGAGATATTGAAAGCCTACCTTTCCTTGAAGCGATAAGACAATTTTCCAATGAATTTGGGAGAAAGAATACATTATTTATTCATTTAACTTTAGTTCCTTATATGAAGGCATCAGATGAAATAAAAACAAAACCTACACAACATTCGGTTAAAGAACTAAGAAGCATTGGTATCCAACCCGATATAATTATCTGTAGGTCAGAAAGATCAATTCCTTTAGACCAAAGAAAGAAGATATCTTTATTTTGTAATGTATCAATAAATGATGTTATTGAAACAGTCGACGTCAAAACGATATATGAGGCGCCAATAAGTTTTAATAAAGAGAAACTTGACGAAAGAGTTTTAAAATTTTTTAAGATAAAAAGTAGAAAAAAAGTTAATTTAACTCCTTGGAAAAAAATCACTAATTCAGTATTAAACAACAAAAAGAAAGTCAACATTGCTATTATTGGAAAGTACGTAGAATTAAAAGATGCATATAAATCTTTAGATGAAGCTTTGACTCATGGCGGTTTAGCTAACAATTTAAAAGTAAATTTAGTGAGAGTTGAGTCTGATTATTTAAAACCAAATGATATTAAAAATAAATTAAAAGATGTTTCGGGTATTTTAATTCCAGGAGGTTTTGGAAAAAGGGGGACTGAAGGAAAAATTGCAGCTATTCAGTTTGCGAGAAAAGAAAATATACCATTTTTAGGAATATGTTTTGGAATGCAAATGGCAGTAATAGAATTTGCAAGAAATAAATTAAATATAACAAAAGCTACATCTAGTGAATTCGGACCTTCAAAAGCTTCTGTTGTAGGCTTAATGAGTGAATGGTTAAAAGATGGAAAAAAAATAAAAGGTACTGATAAAGATTTAGGTGGCACTATGAGGTTAGGTAGTTATGAAGCAAAACTTAAAAAAGGATCATTAATTAGCAAAATATACAATTCTAATAAAATTAATGAGAGACACAGGCATAGATACGAGGTGAACATAAATTTTAAAGAAGAATTTGAAAAAAAAGGTATGATATTTTCAGGGCTATCTCCAGACTCAAAACTACCCGAGATAATAGAATTAGAAAATCACCCTTGGTTTATTGGAGTACAGTTTCACCCAGAATTTAAATCTAGACCTTTAGCTCCACATCCTTTATTCTCATCGTTTATAAAAGCCGCAAAAAGCAGATCGAAAAAATAATGACAATTCATAAAGTAAAATGCTCTAATTTTGAAATAGCTAACGACAAGCCTTTTACTTTGATTGCAGGCCCCTGTCAGTTAGAAAATGAAGAACATGCTTTAAAAATTTCTTCAGAATTAAAAAAAATCACTACCGATCTTGGAATTAATTTAATTTATAAAACTTCATTTGATAAAGCCAACAGAACAAGTCTTAAAGGTAAGAGAGGTATGGGCTTAGAAAAATCATTGCCAATTTTTGATAAAATAAGAAAAGAAGTTGGTCTACCTGTTTTAACTGATGTTCATACAGCGGAGCAATGTTCAATAGTAGCTGATCATGTTGATGTTTTACAAATCCCAGCGTTTCTTTGCCGCCAAACAGATTTATTAATTGCTGCTGCAAAAACAGAAAAAATAATTAATGTAAAAAAAGGTCAGTTTCTTGCACCATGGGATATGGCTAATGTAATAAAAAAAATCGAAGACTCAGGAAATAAAAATATTTTAATTACAGAGCGAGGAGCAAGTTTTGGTTACAACACACTTGTATCGGATATGAGAGCTTTACCAATAATGTCAAGATTTGGTTTTCCAATTGTGTTTGATGCTACACACTCAGTTCAGCAACCAGGAGGCATGGGAGAAAAAAGTGGTGGAGAAAGAGAGTTTGTTCCATATTTAGCTAGAGCTGCAATAGCTGTAGGAGTTGGAGCAATTTTTATGGAAACCCATGAAGATCCAGACAATGCGCCATCAGATGGTCCAAATATGGTGCCATTAAATGAAGTAAAACCGTTATTAAAAAAATTAACTGAAATAGATAAGTTAGTTAAATAAAAGAATGGCAAAAATCGAAAGTGTTAAAGGACGACAAGTTTTTGATAGTAGAGGAAATCCTACTGTAGAAGCAGAAATTTTTTTAGATAACGGCTCTTCAGCTACTGCAATTTCGCCATCTGGTGCATCTACCGGCGCATTCGAAGCTCACGAATTAAGAGACAAAGAACAAAATAAATTTTTAGGTAAAAGTGTTAATACTGCAGTTCAAAATATAAATAGTAAAATTTCAAATAAACTTAAAAACCTAGACTTCAATCAGCAAGAAAAAATCGATAAAATTTTAATAGAGTTAGATGGCAGTGAAAATAAGACTAACTTAGGTGCAAATGCAACGTTAGCAGTTTCATTAGCTTATGCAAAGTGCACAGCAATCGCAAATAAACAATCACTTTATAAAAGTTTAGGTAATTCTTATTCTCTACCAATTCCATTGATGAACATTATTAATGGAGGTGCACATGCTGATAATGATTTAAATATTCAAGAATTTATGATTAGACCCGACTCTGCAAAAAATTTTACAGATGCCATAGAAAAATGCTTTCTTGTAATACAAAATTTAAAAAAATTATTACAATCTAAAAAAATGTTAACGAATGTTGGAGACGAAGGTGGATTTGCTCCATCAATTAATTCAAATGAAGAAGCTTTAGACCTAATAGTTCAAGCTATTGAAAAATCAAAATTAAAACCAGGCAATGACATTGTAATTTGTTTGGATGTAGCTGCAAATGAACTCATGAATGAAAAAGGAGAATATTCAGTTCAATCATCTAATTTTCTGTCTGTAGATGATGTTGTAAACTATTACAAAAAATTAACATCCAGCTACCCGATCAAATCTATTGAAGATCCATTTTCTGAGGAAGATTGGCAATCATGGAAAAAAATTACTTCTGCAATTGGGAATAATGTTCAAATTGTTGGAGATGATTTATTTGTAACGAATTCTAAAAGATTAGAAAAAGGTATTAGAGAAAAATCTGCTAATAGTATTTTAGTTAAACCTAATCAAATTGGAACTTTGACTGAAACCCTAGAAGTAATTTCAATTGCAAAAAAAGCAAATTTCAACACTATCATCTCACATCGATCTGGAGATACAGAAGACACTTTTATAGCTGATTTGGCGGTAGCCACTATGTCTTCCCAAATAAAAACAGGTTCATTAGCAAGATCCGAAAGAGTAGCTAAATACAATAGATTATTACGCGTCGAAGAAGAACTTGGCAATAAAGCTAAAATGACTAGAATCTAATTAATGAAATTAATTGAAAGTTTAAAAAAAAAGAAATTTATTTTATTTAATATATTTTTTGCTCTTTATATAAGTATTAATCTGATTGGAGGCGAAAGAGGATTGATCTCTTTTTTTGATAAAAAAAATATTTATGAGAAATTGATTGAAGAGGAAAAAGTTTTGACTGCAAAATTAAAAGATTTAGATCATAAAATTTCATTGATTAACAAAAATGATCCAGATTATTTAGATATGTTATATAGGCAAAAATTTAACTATGTGACTGAAGATGAAATAATAATAAAATTAAAATGAGCGAAAAACCAAGACATCCAGAAAAAGTAAACAAACCGATTAACCCAATTAAGAAAAAACCTGATTGGATAAGATCTAAAATTGTAGACTCTCAAGTATTTTTTCAAACCAAAAAAGTAGTAAACCAAAATAGTCTTGTAACAGTTTGCCAAGAAGCAAATTGTCCAAATATTACTGAATGTTGGAGTAAAAAACATGCAACATTTATGATTATGGGAGATACGTGTACTAGAGCTTGTGCATTTTGTGATGTTAAAACGGGTAAACCAACTGATCTTGATATTTTTGAGCCAACAAAAATATCTAAAGCAGTAAAAGATCTAAATTTAAAACATGTAGTAATTACATCTGTTGATAGAGATGATCTTGAAGATGGAGGGTCAGAACATTTTTATAAAGTTGTTAAAGCTACAAGAGAAAAAAACCCTGAAACTTCTATTGAAGTTCTAACACCAGACTTTTTAAGAAAAGGTGATGCTTATAAAAAAGTCTTGGAAGCAGACTTAGATGTTTTCAATCACAACATAGAAACAGTCCCAAGACTTTATGCGAAAGTAAGGCCTGGAGCTCGTTATTTTGCTTCGCTAGAACTACTTAAAAATGCAAAGGCATTTAATAAAAAAGTTTTCACTAAATCAGGTATTATGGTTGGTTTAGGAGAAACAAAAGAGGAAGTAATACAAGTAATGGATGATTTAAGATCAGCAGAAGTTGATTTCATTACAATAGGTCAATATCTCCAACCTTCAGCAAAACATCATCCTTTAGATCGATATTATCATCCGGATGAATTTAAAGAATTTGAAAATATTGCAAAAACAAAAGGCTTCTTACTCGTCTCTTCATCACCATTGACTAGATCATCTTACCATGCTGATGAAGATTTTAGAAGATTACAGGACGCAAGAAATAAAAAGCTTGAATGTCATCCGCAACATTAAAAAAAATTATTCCTTGTAAAAAAGATCAACTTATAGAAATGGTTCTAGATATTGAAAAATATCCTGAATTTGTACCTTGGTGCTTAGAAGGTAAGATTTTCGATAAGAATGAAAGTTCAGATCTAATTACTTTCAATGGAGATTTGAAAGTCGGTAAAAGTATTTTAAATGAAACTTTTTCAAGCCATGTTTCTTATCATAAGGAAACTGATAAAATTATTGTTACGAATTTAGATGGTCCTTTAAAACACTTAAAAAACGAATGGCACTTCAAAGAAATAAATAACAATACACAATTGGAATTTTTTATTGATTTTGAATTGAAAAATCCAATCTTAAATGGAATAATGAAAAAATCGTTTGAGCTTGGTTTAAATAAAATTGCCAAAGCTTTTGAGGAAAGGGCAGTACGGTTATATAAATAATGTTAGTAATAACAGTCTTATTGGTAGTTTTTATTTTTACATTCAAAAGTTTAGCCTCATATATTAAAAAAATTAGAACCGGTGATCCTAATGAAAGCGATATAACTTACTGGATGTTTTCTTATGATTTCAAATCACCAAATAAAGATTGGGTGCCTGAAAATAAAAATCTTTTAGCAAAAAAAAGAGCAAGAAATTTCTTAGTTTTTATTCTTTATCTTAACGCTTTTGGAATATTTTTATTATTAAATAGTTTTACGGCTCATTTGCTGAATTTTATTGTTAACCCGGAATTTAGTTATCCTGTTTAATTAATCTTAATAACAAATTAAGAGATTTTTTTACCGTTTGTTTTTGAATGTGAGTCCTACCTTTATTCTTAAAATTACATTTATTAACAATTACCTTTTTTCCAACTCTTATTCCAATGTAAACCAAACCAACTGGTTTTTGTTTTGAGCCGCCCTTAGGACCAGCTATTCCTGTTATTGAAACGCAGACTTTTGATTTACTAATTTTAACGAGGTTATTTACCATAGCCAAACAACATTGAACACTAACCGAACCATGCTTTTTAATTATTTTTTGAGGCACTTTTAAAATACTTATTTTGGCTTGATTTGAGTAAGTAACTAATCCCATCGAAAATACTTTTGATGAGCCACTTACAGAGGTAATAGCACTAGACAGCATTCCCCCAGTACAAGACTCCGCAATTGCAAGTTTCATCTTTTTTCTTTTGATTAATGAAATTATGTTTTTATTCAAACTCATTAGAAAAATTTTGATTTAATTACCATAAAAATTATTAATGTAAGAACTACGTATAAACCAGCAACTACATCATCTATTATTACACCAAAACTATTTTTAAATTTTTTATCAAAAAAACTCACCGGAAAAGGTTTTTTGATATCAAAATATCGAAACAAAATAAAAATATATAAATAAAACAGAGCTGCTTCATTTGAGTCTTTCGAACTTCCATGAGCGATTTCATATAGATAAATTGGAATAGATTGCCCGATGAATTCATCTACAACAACTTCTTTAGGATCTTTGTTCTCATTATATTTTATATATTCAGACACTGCATAAAAAGAATAAATAAAAACTATTAGTAAAATAATCAAAATTGTGATGTTAGGTAAATTAATTATATGAAATAAGCTGTATAGAAAAATAGTTGTCATAAGAGACGTTATTGTCCCCGGAGCAAATCTAATTGATCCAATACCAAAACATGTTACAAATAAATAATTGAAAGTTTTAATCATATTTTATTACTGAACATATAACTTCGCATGCTATTGCCTTTTCTTTACCTATCACACCAAGTTTTTCAGTAGTTTTCCCTTTAATATTTATTTGGTCCTTCGAAATTTCACATAGCTTAGAAATATTATTGATCATTTTGTTTTTATAATTTTTGATTTTAGGTGTTTGAGTAATAATATTAATATCAATGTTATTTATGAAATAACCTTTAAATTTAATTTGTTCTATAACTCTTTGAAGCAAAATTGTGGATCTTATATTTTTAAATTTTTTATTTTTATCAGAAAACATTTGGCCAATGTCGCCCATTTTACAAGCACCTAAAATAGCGTCAGTTACCGAGTGAAGAACTGGGTCACCATCGGAGTGACCAAGCGTGCCTAATTTTGACTTAATTTTTAAGCCAGCTAAATAAAGTTTTCTTTTTGGCACTAATTTATGAACATCAAATCCTATTCCAACTCTTTGATTAGATTTATAAATATTCCTTAAATTTTCAAAATCTGATTTGTCTGTAATTTTAAAGTTATTTTTTTCACCCTCAATGAATTTAACTTTATTTAGATCCATATATAATGAGATATCGTCATCTTTGTATTTACCGGAATTAGTTTTATGTAAATGATAAATTTCTTTTAAATCGAAAGCTTGAGGTGTTTGGGTTAAAAATAAATTCTCCCTTTTTTTGCTAATAATATACTCCTCTTTACTGGAATCGATTATTTGTTTTACAGCATCCTGAACCTTAATCTTTGGAATTACAGCTCTGGCATTTTTAATATTTTTTAATATAGAACCTAAAAGTTTTATTGAAAAATTAGGTCTAGCAACATCATGAATTAAAACTTTTGGTGTTCCTTTTTGGCCAATTAAATACCTAAGAGCGTTTAACGTAGATTGTTGTCTGCTTTTTCCTCCGATAATTAATTTTATATTTTTTAGTTTAAGAGATTTGACTCGTTTTGAGTCTTTTTTATTGTAGACTAGAATTATTTTTTTAATTTCTTTAAATTTAAGTGCTTTAATGGCGTTTATTTCAATTAATGATTTGCCGGCTATTTTTTGATAAGGTTTACTAACATTAGATTTAAATCTATGACTATTGCCTCCAGCAAGAATAATTAAACAAAAACTCATGGTATTAGTTTATATTATATTTATATAGATATTTAATGGTTATTTAAGATGTTCAAAATAATTAAAAATTTCAACTGGATTATTTTATCCTCATTTTTATGTATTTTTATGGGTATAGTAACTTTTTTAACCTTCATTAACGAGGGATTTGTACCATTAACAGATAAAAATTTACAGACATTACTAATTATAGATATTTTATTACTATTAATTTTTTTTACTTTAATTTTTAGAAATTTCTACAGATTTTACTATACAGGAAAAAAAAATAAAAAAGGCGCTCAAACAAATCTAAAATATATTTCTGTTTTTTCTCTTTTTACCGTGATACCATCTCTAATTGTTGCAATTTTCTCATTATTCATCTTTAACTTTGGCGTACAAAATTATTTTGATAAACAGATCACAAAAGCAGTCAACAATTCATTTGATGTAGCAAAAAATTATTTAGAGGAAAGCAAAGAGAATGTTTTATCAGATGTTATTTTAATGAGTGTAGGGCTGAACCGTGCCTCCAGTTTTTATTATTCTAATCCGAATAGATTTAAAAATATTATAAGATCAGAAAAAATTTTACGAAAAGTAGATGATGTTTACTTAATTGATAGTTTAGGAAATATTTTACTATCAGATGTTAGAGATATTTCAGAGGAATTTATAATTCCATCAGATGAAGATTATGATCAAGCCATTGAGGGAAAGCCAGTTTTTATTACCGACAGTTTAGAAAATAAAACCACTGTAATGACAAAATTAAATACTTTAGTTGACACTTATTTGTATATTTCAAGAAATATCGACCCTGAAATTTTAAGGTATTTAAATGAGACAGAGGAAGCAGTTAGTTTTTATTATTCAGTTGAAAATAGTCAAACAGGAATAAAAGTTACATTTGCTATAATTTATATTATTGTAGTAACCTTATTATTATTTTTATCAACTTCTATTGCAATCTCGTTTGCCTCTAGACTCACAAAACCAATAATCAATTTAATAGGCGCATCCGACTCTATAAGTAAAGGAGCATTAGATGTTAAAGTCCCAGAATTGGATACTGATGAAGAATTTAAACTACTTAATCAAAACTTTAATCAAATGATTGAGCGGCTAAAAGAACAGCAAGATAAATTATTAATTACAGAACGATATGAAGCATGGGAAAATGTTGCAAGAAAATTAGCGCATGAAATTAAAAATCCTCTTACTCCTATTCAATTGTCAATTGATAGCTTAAGAGAGAAATATAAAGAAAAATTAGCTCACGAGAGAAAAGATTTTGAAAAATATTTAGAAACGATCAACAGGCAAATTAAAGATATAGAAAAATTAGTAAATGAATTTTCAAATTTTGCAAGAATGCCTAGTCCTATATTAAAAAAGATAGATTTAATAAAATTAGTTAACCAATCTTTAGATTTTATTAAATTAAGCTCACAGAATTCTTTTAATTTAAAGATAAAGTCTAAATTTAAATATATTAATGGAGACGAAGATCAGCTGAATAGAGTTTTAATTAATTTAATTAAGAATTCAGAGGAGTCTTTTTTAGAAAAAAATCAAAAAGACCCTGATTTTAAAGGAAATATTGACATAGAAATAGATGATAATAATGACTATATATTCTTAAGAATAATCGACAATGGCACTGGAATTACAGATGCAAAAAAAGCAATGACCCCTTACTTCACAACCAAAAAAACTGGCACAGGGTTAGGTCTACCTATAGTTACAAAAATTATCAATGAACATTCTGGTAATTTTTCAATCAAAAATAAAAAAGATAAGAATGGAACAATAATAAAAATCTCGTTACCAAAATATGCATAAAGAAATTTTAGTTATAGACGATAATCCAGATATACGTTTTTTAATTTGTAATATTTTACAGGAGCAAAACTACAAAGTTCGATCAGCAGCTAATTATGATCAAGCAATCTTAGAAATAAATAAAAGACTACCAGATTTAGCAATTATAGATATAAAATTAGATAAACCTGATAAAGACGGAATTGATCTTCTAAAAATATTAAACAAAAAGAATAAACTTACACCAATAATAATGATTTCAGGACACGCTACTGTCCAAGTAGCTGTTGAAGCCATAAGGCTTGGAGCGTATGAATTTATTGAAAAACCATTTTCTAAAGAAAAAATATTAAATTATGTTAATAGAGCTTTAGAGTCAGCTGCTCTCAAAAAAGAAAAAGATATTATAGAAGATAAATTATTTCATTCTTTTGAGCTTATAGGAAAAAGTCAAGCAATAGTTAAAGTCAAAAAAATTATAGATAAACTCTCAACATCCGAAAG
Source organism: uncultured Pelagibacteraceae bacterium (assembly GCA_902575095.1). Taxonomy (GTDB): domain Bacteria; phylum Pseudomonadota; class Alphaproteobacteria; order Pelagibacterales; family Pelagibacteraceae; genus Pelagilacustribacter. The sequence goes on along the minus strand of CACGPY010000003.1, from coordinate 44,720 downwards.
TAGAGTTTTAATTTCAGGGCCCACAGGTTCTGGTAAAGAACTTGTTGCAAGAAAAATTCATAAAAATTCATCAAGACATAAGGAACCTTTTATAATTATTAATGCCGCATTACTTAAAGAAAAAACTTATGAGAAAGAATTATTTGGTGAAGAATTTGAAGATGGCAATATTTCATTTGGCGCTCTTGAAAGAGCTAATAAGGGGACTCTTTTAATCGATGAGGTTTCAGAAATACCCTATCAAACTCAAGCAAATGTTTTAAGAGTATTAATAGATCAAAAGTTTAAAAGAATAAATGGATCAAAAGATATCAATGTAAATATTAGACTTATATCTTCGACTTCCAAAAAATTAAATGAGCTAGTATTAAAAAATGAATTTAGAGAAGATCTTTTTCATCGATTAAATGTAATGCCTATTGAACTTACTTCATTATCATCAAGAACAGAGGATATTCCTTTATTAATAGATTATTTCAAAAATAAACTTGCAGATATGAATGGTGTACAAGTCCCTGATATAGATATTAAAAACGATAATTTTTATACTTATAATTGGCCTGGAAATGTAAGAGAATTAAGAAATTTAGTAGAGAGATTAACTATTTTATCATCAAATGAGAGTAAACAAAAAATTAATAAAGTTATCGATGATATTTTAATGTCATCTTCACAAATTTCCAACAATAATAAGATTCTTGAACAATCATTTCAATCTCCACTAAAAGAAGCAAGAGAACACTTTGAAAAAGAATATTTAACCACTCAATTAAAAAAACATCATGGAAATATTTCAAAAACGGCTGATTTTATTGGAATGGAAAGATCAGCGCTTCATAGAAAATTAAAATCTCTAGGAATTAAAGGAATTAATTAGAATGAATATAATTATATGTGGAGCCGGTAAAGTAGGCTTCTCAATAAGCAAGCAACTATCGGCTCAAGGACATTCTGTGACTATAATTGACCAATCTTCTGAGGATATTAAAAAGATTAATGACACACAAGATGTTAAGGGGATTGTTGGAAGAGCTACTCTACCTACTGTTTTAGAGAATGCAGGTGCAGAAAAAGCAGACATGATAATTGCAGTAACAAGAAATGATGAAACAAATATGATTGTTTGTCAGTTAGCAAGTTCGCTTTTTAATGTTTCAAAAAAAATTGCACGAATAAGAACTAAAGATTTTTTAGAGGGTAAATGGGGGAAATTATATAACAAATCAAATATACCTATTGATGTTATTATCTCTCCAGAGCGTGAAGTAGCAAAATCCTTATACAGAAGATTAGAGGCTCCAGGCGCATTAGACAATGTTCCGTTTGGAAAAAATAAAGTAAAAATGTTAGAAATTTCAATTGAAAAGAATTGTCCAATTAAAAACATACCATTAAAAAAATTAACTGAAAAATTTCCAGATTTTAAAGCAAACATATTAGGGGCTTTAAGAAAAGAAAAATTTATTTACTTAAAAAAAGATGATCAGATGTTAGAAAATGATAATGTCTACGTTGTAGTAAGTAGTGATCAATTAAATCCAATACTTAAAGCTTTCGGACATGATGAAAAAATCGCAAAAAATGTACTAATTATAGGCGGAGGAAATATTGGTTTACAGCTTGCCAAAATGCTTGAAGAGAATTTTGAAGATGTAAGAGTTAAGATAATAGAAAAAAATAAACAAAGAGCAGAAGAAATTGCAAACGAACTATCTTCTTCAATAGTAATAAATGGGGACGCGCTAGATGAAGAAATATTGAAAGAGGCTAATCTAGAGGGATCAGAAACAGTTTTAGCTTTAACAAACGATGATGAAAACAATATGATGGTATGTGTTTTAGCGGAAAAAACAGGACTTAAAAAAAGAACTATCGCAATAGTGAACAAAACTAATTACAATCTTTTACAAGACTCACTAAATATTGATGATTTAGTTGATCCACGAATGACTACGGTGTCAAGAATTATGGAGCAAGTACATAGAGGAAGTATTGGCACAGTATATTCTCTATTAGATGGAGAGTATGAGTTTATTGAAGCTAGAATTTCCGAAAAATCAGAATTAGCTAACAAAAAAATTAGGGACTCTAACTTACCTGAAGATATAAGAATTGGTGCAATTATAAGAAAGGAAAAGGTCATAATTCCTAGATCTAATTTTATTTTTGAAAAAAATGACCTTGTTGTATTTCTAGCCAAGAGAGAAGAATTGAAAGCTGTAGAGAGCATCTTCAGTTTAGGCACAATTTAAAATTAATGAATTTTAAAAGAATTAGTTTTTATTTAAGCTTGTTTTGCTTTCCTGTTTGTTTTCTTTCTTTTATAAATATTTTATATGCTTCCTATTTTAATTATTTTTTAAGTATTGAAACATATTTTATCACATTAGGGGTGTCATTAATTATTGGATTAAGTTTTTTGTTTTATGGCAAAAAAAGCTCAAAAATTATAAATTTTGTTGAACAATTAATTTTAATTATCTCTGCATACATTTTAACTTCTATTTTAATTTCTATCCCTTTTTACTTAAGCAATTATCAAGTTTCATTTTTAAACTCTATGTTCGAGTCAATTTCTGGATTAACAGGAACAGGATTTTCAATTTTTAAAGATATAAAATATCTTGACCCAACTCTTATTCTTTGGAGATCTTCTTCCCAATGGCTTGGTGGTTTATTCTTTTTATTTTTTTTACTAATAGTATTCTCAAATAAATCCTTTAATTTTAAAATGACAAATCTTACTTATTCAGGAGATAATAATTTTAGGTCTGAGAATAATATTAAAGATAATCTATTACGAATATTTATAATTTATTCTGTATTAAGTATAGGAATCTTAAGCTTTTTTAGTTTCTCTGGAATTAGATTATTTAATTCTTTAAATTTAAGTATGACACTTGTTTCAGGAGGTGGCTTTCTACCAACAGAAAGTTTAAATAGAATAATTTCTACAAATTTTCAAAAAATAATTTTAATTTTTTCATTAATTGTTTCTATGCTTAATTTTTATTTAGTTTTTAATTTGTGGAACAAAAATACTTTATTTAAAGAACATAAAGAAGATCTATATTTATTAATTTTATTAATCGGTTTTTGTTTTTTAATATATTTTAATAATTATAATGGATTAGACATAATTATAAGTGTTACAAGTAGTTTAGCTAATTCTGGGCTTACTCTAATGAAACCAGATAACAATTTGAGTTTATATTTTTTATTAATTACAATAATTGGAGGCTCATTAATTTCTAATTCATCAGGGATAAAACTCACTAGATTTTACATTTTATTAAAAATGACCTCTTTAGAAATCATTAAGCTTATAAGTCCTAACAGTATTATTAATAAAACTATATTTGGATCTGATAAAAACATATCAGACGATCATGTGAAGATATCTTTTTTGATATTTATTTCATTTTTTTTAAGTCTTTTTATTTTATCTAGTCTTTTAATAGTCGATAACATTGGATTTGAAAAATCATTTAAATTATCGATATTAACTTTAACAAATACAGTTAACTCTGAAATGTTCAATTTACAAAATTTAAACTTTGTTAATCTATTAACATCTTCAAAAATTAGTTTAATTTTATTTATGATAATTGGAAAAATTGAGTTAATATCGATTTTTTTAATTTTCAAAAAAATACTATTTAAGGATTAATGTCAAAAATTGTGATTATTGGTGCAGGTGCTATGGGTTCAGCTTTTGCTTTGCCCTGTTTAGATAATAATCATGATGTTAACATTGTGGGAACTCATTTAGAGAATGAGTTTATCGATCAATTAAAAAAAAATAAAAACTTACATCCCGGATTAAATACTTTGTTGCCTCAAGAAATTAAGATTTTTAAATTTGAAAAATTTAATGAGTTATTAAAATCAAATGTTGATTTAATAGTTCTTGGTATTAGTTCCAAAGGTATAGAATGGGTCTCTGATCAACTAAGCAACTTATATAAAAATGGAAAAATACCGAAATTATTAATGTTAACAAAAGGTCTTAGTATTTATAAAAATCAATATGAATTATTAGTAGATAAACTTGAAAGATTATTGGCAGATAGAGGAATAAAAAAAGCTGATATTTCTGCAGTAGGTGGCCCTTGTTTAGCTGCAGGTCTGGCTAATAGAGTGCATAGTAGTGTTGTAATCGCAAACAAAGATATACAAGTAGCAAAAAAAATTGCTGACATGCTAAATACCAATTATTATCATACATCTCATTCAAACGATCTTAATGGAGTTGAGGTTTCTGCAGCAATAAAAAATATATTCTCAATGGCTGTGGGAGCAGCTAAAGGCTTATGTAGTAAAAATATTTCTAATGAAGTCAGAGAAAAAAATTATCTAAATACAGCATCTGCTTTAATTAAACAATCTATTCATGAAATGGAAGTTTTTGTTGAACACTTAAAAGGTAAAAAGGAGACTGTTAAAGGGCTTGCAGGTTTAGGAGATCTTTACGTCAGTTCAGGTGGTGGAAGAAATGCAAAAATGGGATCTTATATCGGAGAGGGATTAACATTTTCGGAAGCCAAAAAAACTAAAATGGAAAAAGTTACGGTTGAAGGAGCAGATCTTGCTAAAGAAATAGCAAAAAAAGTAAACGAGGATTTTGATCAAAAAAAATTACCTTTAATGCTTGGTATGATCAATGCTATTGTAGATGATAAAAAGCTAGAACTCGATTGGGAGTCATTTAGATGAAGAAATTTATTATTTCAATTGATGCTGGGACTACTTCAAATCGAACAATATTATTCGACTTGAAAGGTAAACCAGTTTTTTCTTCGCAAAAAGAATTTACACAATATTTTCCAAAAAGTGGTTGGGTAGAGCATAATCCAGAGGAAATTTGGAGAACAACTTTAAAAACTTTAAAAGATGCTATTCAAAAAGCAAAAAGATTAAAAGGTGAAATTTTAAGCATAGGTATCACAAATCAAAGAGAAACTACTGTTTTGTGGGACAAAAAAACAGGTAAGCCTGTTTACAATGCAATTGTTTGGCAAGATCGTAGACAAGAGGAATTTTGTAAAAAATTAAGAAAACAAAATAAAGATACTATGATCTTCAACAAAACAGGTCTTTTAATTGATTCTTATTTTTCAGGAACAAAAATTAAATGGATATTAGACCATGTTTCTAAAGCAAGACAACTAATGAATAAAAAACAATTATTGTTTGGAACAGTTGATAGCTTTTTAATTTGGAGATTAACTCGAGGAAAGATACACGCGACTGATGCTACAAATGCTAGCAGGACAATGATTTATAATATTAGTTCAAATAAATGGGATGATACAATTCTAAATCTTTTAAAAATTAAAAAACACATTCTTCCTGAAGTAAAAGATTGTGCCGATGATTATGGTCAAACCCATTCATCTATTACAGGTAAAACTATCCCTATAAATGGCGTAGTAGGGGACCAACAATCAGCTACTATTGGTCAATGTTGTTTTGAACCAGGATCTCTAAAAAGCACGTATGGTACGGGTGCATTTGTTTTACTCAATACAGGTAGTAAAAAGATTTATTCAAAGAATAGATTACTTACTACAATTGCATATAGAATAAATGGTAAAACTACATATGCTATGGAAGGATCAATATTTATAGCAGGTGCAGGTGTTCAATGGCTTAGAGATAGAATGAAATTTTTTAAGAAAGCCCCAGAAACAGAAAAAATTGTAAAATCTTTAAAAGATAATAACAATATTTACCTAGTGCCAGCTTTTACTGGGCTAGGAGCTCCTTACTGGGATGCAAACGCAAGAGGGGTTTTAAGTGGTATAACTAGGGATACAAGCCCAAAAGAAATAGTAAGAGCTACAATAGAAGCTGTTGCCTATCAAACTTATGATTTATTTGAAGCAATGAAACACGATGGTTTAAGACCTAAAATAGTAAAAGTTGATGGTGGAATGGTTATGAATAATTGGTTTTCCCAATTTTTATCTGACATAGTTAATGTAAAAGTTTTAAGACCAAAAGTTCAAGAAACCACAGCCCTTGGCGCAGCTTTTATGGCAGGTTTACAAATTGGAGTATATAAATCATTAAAAGATATTTCTAAAAATTGGCACTTAGATAAAAAATTCTATCCTAAAATGAAAAATCCTTTTAGAAATAAACTTTTAACAGGATGGTCGGCGGCTATCAAAAAAACTTTAAGCAATTAATACACCTTCAAGTTGTATAATAAACTAATAAACCTCTGTACACTTTGGGTTAATTTTGGTTCAATAATACTTCATTAAAAACAACAATGGGGGAAATAAAAATGTTTAAAACATTAAAAACTTTCTTAGCTGTTGCTGTATCATTTTCAATCGTAACTATTTCTAGTGCATTTGCAGACGGTCACATGGCTGCAATCAAGAAATGGTCTAATGGAGAATTTAGTCTTTCAACTTTATCTGCAAAAGAAAGAGAGAAAGAACTAGAGTGGTTCCACAATGCTGCAAAGCCATTCAAAGGAATGTCAATTAAAGTATTGTCTGAAACTATTCCAACGCACGAGTATGAGTCAAAAGTTTTAACAAAAGCTTTTGAGGAAATCACTGGGATTAAAGTTAATCACCAGTTACTTGGTGAAGGTGATGTTGTAATGGCTGTGCAAACACAAATGCAAACTAACGTAAGTATTTACGATGCGTATATCAATGACTCTGATTTGATTGGTACTCACGCTAGAATGCAACAAGCAGTTAATTTGACAAAATGGATGGCTGGAGAAGGTAAAGATGTAACTTTACCAACTTTGGATATTGATGATTTCATCGGTAAACAGTTTACAACTGGACCGGATGGAGACTTATATCAATTACCTGACCAACAATTTGCTAACCTTTACTGGTTTAGAAAAGATTGGTTTGACAGACCTGAAATTAAAAAAGGTTTTAAAGCGAAATACGGATACGACTTAGGTGTTCCTTTAAACTGGTCTGCTTATGAAGACATCGCAAAATACTTCTCAGAAGATGTGAAGACAATTGATGGTGTTCAAATTTACGGTCACATGGACTACGGTAAAAGAGCTCCTGACTTAGGTTGGAGAATGACTGACGCGTGGTTGTCTATGGCTGGCGCAGGTGACGTTGGGAAACCTAATGGTATACCAGTGGACGAGTGGGGAATAAGAATGGAAAAAGGTTCTTGTAACCCAGTTGGCGCTTCTGTAACAAGAGGTGGAGCCGCTAACGGTCCAGCTGCAGTATATGCAATCAGAAAATGGGATGAGTGGTTAAGAAACTATGCACCTCCAGGAGCAGCGGCTATGGACTTTTATCAGTCTTTACCTTCTCTATCTTCTGGAAACGTTGCTCAGCAAATCTTCTGGTACACTGCATTCACAGCATCTTTAGTAGGAAAAAATCCTAACAATAAAGTTGTTGATAAGGATGGTAAGCCGTTATGGAGAATGGGTCCATCACCAAAAGGACCTTATTGGGAACAAGGAATGAAGCTTGGATATCAAGATGCTGGATCATGGACTTTATTTAAGTCTACACCAGTTAAAAATAGAAAAGCTGCATGGTTGTACGCTCAATTCGTTGTATCAAAAACTGTAGACCTTAAGAAAAGTCACGTTGGTTTAACTATCATTAGAGATAGTTCAATCGATCACAAATCTTTCACTGAAAGAGCTGATGCATTAGGTGGACTTGTAGAATTCTACAGATCTGACAACAGAAACATTTGGTCACCAACAGGTATTAACGTTCCGGATTATCCGAAGTTAGCACAAATCTGGTGGCAACAAATTGGAGATGTAAACTCAGGTGCGTTTACTCCACAACAAGCTATGGATCGTCTTGCAGAAGAGATGGACTTAGTTATGTCTCGTATGGAAGCTGCTGATAAAGGTAGTAACGCATACGGTGGATGTGGACCTAGACTTAATAAACCAAGAGAAGCTTCTTATTGGTTAAATAAAAAAGGTTCACCAAAAGCAAAACGTAACGAGAAACCTCAAGGAAAAACTGTTCCATACGCGAAAGCTTGGAAATAGTAATAGGTTAATCTAAATTTAAAGGGGGCACTTGCTGCCCCCTTTTTTTAAAACTAAATTACAAATTATGAGCCTAGAATTAAAAAATGTTGAAAAAAAAGTTGGAATAGAAACTCATATTTATCCTACAAATATCAAATTAGAAAAAAATACCATCAACGTACTTCTTGGATCAACGTTAGCTGGAAAAACAACTTTAATGCAAATCATGGCAGGCTTGGACAAACCAACAAATGGTGAGGTTTGGTTCAATGGAGAAAATGTTACTGGTAAACAAGTTCAAAAAAGAAATGTATCTATGGTTTACCAACAATTTATAAATTACCCAAGTTTTACAGTATATGAAAATATAGCATCACCTTTAAAAATAACCGGTGTTAATTCAGATGAGATAAAAGAAAGAGTTGGAAAGGTTGCAGAATTATTAAAATTATCTGCAATGCTTAATAAAAAACCCGACGAATTATCTGGAGGACAGCAGCAAAGAACAGCTTTAGCAAGAGCATTAGTAAAAGACTCAGATTTAATTTTATTAGACGAGCCCTTAGCTAATTTAGATTTTAAACTTCGAGAAGAATTAAGAGAAGAACTTCCAAAATTATTTGAAGATAGAGAATGTATTGTTGTTTACGCAACAACTGAACCATCCGATGCTCTTATGATTGGCGGTAATACAGCAACTATTCTAGAAGGAAAAATTATTCAATATGGAAAGACTTTAGATGTTTATAATAAACCTGAAAATTTAACGTCAGCAAAAGTTTTCAGTGATCCACCAATGAATATTGCAGAAATTTCTAAAAGTGGAGACATTTGCAAGTTAACTGAAAACAATGTTCAGTGGAAATCTAATGTAAAAATAAAAGATGGAAATTATAAAATAGGAATTAGACCTCATAACATAACGACCTACAAAGAGGGAAATAATACCGTTGAAATTAATGGTAAAGTTTTAATTTCTGAGCTTAGTGGCTCAGAAAGTTTAATACATTTTACTAACGGAAACTTAAATTGGGTTTCTTTATCCAATGGTATTCAACAAAAAAATATAGGTGAAAATACAAAATTATTTATGAATATAGATGAATTTTTATATTTTGATGAGAATAACAGATTGGTAAACCATGGCTAAAATAACACTAAATAATTTAAGCCACAGTTATGTTTCTAACTATACTGATGCAGATTTAGTATTAAGAGATGTAAACATTGATTGGAAAGATGGAGGAGCTTACGCTTTATTAGGCCCCTCTGGCTGTGGAAAGACAACACTTTTAAATATCATTTCAGGATTAATTAAACCTTCTAAAGGGGATATATTATTTGATGATAAAAATGTAACGTCTTTGAACCCAGTTGAAAGAGATATAGCTCAAATATTTCAATTTCCTGTCATCTATGACACGATGACAGTCTATGACAATTTAGCTTTTCCTTTAAAAAATAGAAATCTTTCTGATACAGAAATTGACTCTAAAGTTAGAGAAATAGCAGAAATGCTAGAATTAACATCAACATTAGACAATAGAGCCTCTGGTTTGACAGCAGACGGTAAACAAAAAATTTCGTTGGGAAGAGGATTAGTCAGATCAGATGTTAATGTAATTATGTTTGATGAACCTTTAACTGTAATTGACCCACATCTTAAATGGATTTTAAGATCTAAATTAAAAGAATTACACCAAAAAATAAATCGGACAATGATTTACGTTACTCATGATCAAACCGAAGCCCTAACTTTTGCAGATCAAGTTGTTGTTATGCATGAAGGACAAATAGTTCAAACTGGAACTCCCGTAGAATTATTCGAGAAGCCGAAACATACTTTTGTTGGTCACTTTATCGGGTCTCCAGGTATGAACATTTTACCTTGCCAAATAAAAAATGGGCAAATAAATTTTGCAGGACAAGAAATACAAAGTAATTCAAATATTAAGAAAAATAATTTTCAAAAAACACAATTAGGAATAAGACCAGAATTTATTAATTTTTCTGACAAAGGTATTCCAGTCAAAATAAAAAGAGTTAGCAATACTGGAAGACACAAAATTATTGATACAGAGTGTAGAGGAGGAACAATTAAAGTTTTATCAAATGCCTCTACAGAAATTCCTAGCGGAAGCGCACATATTAATTTCGATCAAAAATATACTTTTGTTTATGGAGATAACTGGATAATTGAATAATGAATAAAACTATTAATCAAAAAGCTTGGTTCTTTGTTGTTCCCGTCTTTGTACTAGTGGCATTTAATGCAGCTATTCCATTGATGACTGTTGTCAATTACTCTTTTCAAGAGACTTTTGGTAATAACGTATTTGCTTGGGAAGGAACAAGATGGTTTAAACAAATTTTGTTATCAGAAAGATTTCATGACGCTTTAGGTAGGCAAATCGCTTTCACATTTATAATTTTGTTAATTCAAATACCACTTGGTATTGGAATAGCTTTAACAATGCCAAAAAAAGGTTGGGGTGTTCCAGTATGTTTAATTCTAATGTCGATGCCTCTTTTGATTCCGTGGAATGTTGTTGGTGCAATGTGGAATATATTTGCATTACCTGACATAGGTTTTTTAGGATATTCACTTAATGCTATTGGGTTTGATTTTAATTTTACTCAACAACCTGGTGATGCTTGGTTTACCACTATATTAATGGATGTTTGGCACTGGACATCACTTGTAGTCCTTTTATCTTATGCGGGATTAAATTCAATTCAACCAGCTTATTATCAAGCTGCAGAAATTGATGGCGCAAGTCGCTGGGCTACTTTTAGATACATTGAACTTCCAAAAATGAAAAAAGTTTTAACCTTAGCTATTCTTTTAAGATTTATGGATAGCTTTATGATTTACACTGAACCATTCGTATTAACAGGTGGCGGTCCAGGAAATGCTACAGCATTTTTATCAATAGATTTAGTTAAGATGGCATTAGGTCAATTTGATTTAGGCCCTGCAGCTGCAATGTCATTAATATATTTCTTTATAGTTTTATTAGTATGTTGGGTATTTTACAGTTTAATGATGAAAAATGAGGTTAAGTCATGAAGAAATATAAGTGGTTAGTGCCAACGCTTTATATTCTTTTTTTAATGCTGCCAATTTATTGGTTAATCAACATGTCTTTTAAGACAACGACTGAGATTATAAATACTTATTCTTTATGGCCACGAGAATTTACGACTGAGAACTATGTAAAGATATTTACAGATAGCACTTGGTATATGGGTTACGTGAACTCAATTACCTACACGGTTTTTAATACGGTTATATCAGTTGCAGCTGCTTTGCCTGCAGCTTATGCTTTTTCTAGATATAAATTTTTAGGGGACAAACATTTATTCTTCTGGCTTTTAACTAACCGAATGGCACCACCTGCTGTATTTGCTCTACCATTCTTTCAATTTTATTCATCAGTAAATTTATTTGATACTCATATCGCTGTAGCTTTGTCACATTGTTTATTCAACATTCCGTTAGCTGTATGGATTTTAGAGGGATTCATGTCAGCTGTACCAAAAGAGTTAGATGAAACAGCTTATGTAGATGGTTACTCTTTCAATAGATTTTTCTTCAAAATATTTATTCCTACAATAGCTGCAGGAATAGGTATCACAATGTTTTTCTGTTTTATGTTTTCTTGGGTTGAGTTGTTATTGGCTAAAACTTTAACAGCAACAGAAGCGAAACCAATAGCAGCAACGATGACAAGAACAGCGAGCACCTCTGGATACGAACTAGGTCTTCTTGCAGCAGCGGGAAGTTTAACAATAATTCCTGGAGCAATAGTAATTTACTTTGTTAGAAATTATATTGCCAAAGGGTTTGCGATGGGCAGAGTATGATTTTTAAAAAATTACACGCAGCTACTTGGGGTGATGTTGGAAAAGCTAAAGAAAAGGGTTTTTTTGATTTTGATTTATTTTCGTGGATGGCATGGACTTGGCAAACAGCCTCATTTTTTATCTTCATAGCTCTTTGCATAACAGTAATGTTAATTTGGGAAAAATATTCTCCAGGAGGGAGTCCTAGAAAAGGAATTTTAGGATTAGATACCACTAGAGGTGACAGACTTTTTGTTTCTTTATTGGGAAGCGCATTTATTCATTTAGCATGGCTTGGTTTAGTAGGTAGCATGTTGTGGATAGCAACTATTATTTGTGTTGCATATTTTGTGATTGTATTTAAATACGTATAAAAATGATCAAAGTTGGAATAAACGGATTTGGAAGAATAGGAAGATTAATTTTAAGAGCTCTTCTAGAAAACTATAAAGGTAAAATACAAATTGTTGGAATTAACGATCTTGGTTCAATCGAAGCCAATGCGCATTTAATAAAATTTGATAGTACTCACGGCACTTTAACCCAAGAGGTTAAAACTTCAACCGAAGGATTTCAAATCGGTGATCAAAAAATTAAAGTTTTTGCTGAAAGAGATCCTGCTAAGCTTCCATGGGGTAAAATTGGTGTTGATATTGTTTTAGAGTGCACAGGTTTCTTTTTAGATAAAACTTCAGCTGGAAAACACATCAAAGCTGGTGCTAAAAAAGTAATTATCTCAGCTCCCGCTAAAGAGGTAGATTTTACTGTTGTACAAGGGGTTAATAGCAAAGAATTAAAAAAAGAACATAATATAATCTCAAATGGATCGTGTACAACCAATTGTCTAGCTCCAGTAGCTATGGTTTTAGAAAATACTTTTGGAATTGAGTACGGCTACATGACTACAATTCATAGTTATACTGGTGATCAAAAATTATTAGATACTCTTCATAAAGATCTAAGGAGAGCCAGAGCTTCAGGAGACGCAATGATACCGACATCTACTGGTGCTGCAAAAGCAATGAGTCTTGTTTTACCAAGTTTAAAAGGCAAATTAGACGGTACCGCAATAAGAGTACCAACTCCTAACGTATCTTTAATTGATCTTACTTTTGTACCAATCAAAGAAGTAACAGCTGAAAGTATAAATGATGCAATGAGTAAAGCCGCAAATGGTCCACTAAAAGGTATTTTAGCAACAAATTCAGCACCATTAGTTTCTAAAGACTTTAATCACAATCCACACAGTTCAATTTTTGATTTAACTCAAACTCAAGTTATCAAAGGAAAATTTAGCAGGGTACTTTCTTGGTACGATAATGAGTGGGGTTTCTCAAACAGAATGTGTGATACTACTATTCAAATTGCTGGCTTGATTTAGCTTTTATTTTTTTCAGCTTCCTCAATTAGCTTCAAAGTATCTTTTGGAATACTCGATATATCAGACTTAGGAGTATTTTTAATTGGAATTATTTTTTTTTCTTTCTTAATTTTTTGAAGATCATCAATAGCACTCAAAATTTCATCCACACTATAATTATTTTGCATTACGTACCTACCTTATAAAGTCTTACCATATTTGTCATACCCGCTTTTCCAAAAGGCAAACCAGCTGTAATCACAACAAAATCATTTTTTTTAATAAATTTAAGCTTTTTTATTATTTCTTTTGATATAGACATCATATCTTTCCATCCATTAGCATCTCTACTATTAACGGATTGAACACCCCAAAGTAATGACACTTGTCTACTTACGTTTATATTGGGAGAAATAGTTACTATTTTAGCTGCTGGACGCATAGCAGAAACAAGTTTAGCTGACTTTCCAGAATTAGAAAATACTATTATAGCCTTAACATTTGAATTATACGCCATATCTTTTACAGATAGAAGAATTGATTTAACTGGATCTTTATTTGCAATTATAGAATTTTTAAAATCTTCTATATGTTCTCTTTTATATTTTTCAGTTGAAAGTATCGTTTCAGTCATTGTAGAAACAGCTTGCGTAGGAAATTTGCCAATCGCTGCTTCAGCCGATAACATTACAGTATCAGCACCTTGAAATATTGCTGAAGCAATATCGTTTATTTCAGCTCTAGTAGCTATATTATTTTCTATCATGCTTTCCAGCATTTGAGTAGCGACAATTACAGATTTAGAAAATTGAGAACATTTTTTTATAAGACTTAATTGAACTTTTGGAACTTCACTATGACCGATATCTATTGCTAAATCACCACGGGCAATCATAACTGAGTCTGTAGCTTTAATTATTTTAATAATATTTTTCAATGCATGTTTATTTTCAATTTTAGAAATAATACCCATATCTTTTTTAATCAATTTTCTTGCTTCAATTATTAATTTCTCACTTTGAAGGTATGATAGCGCTATCCAATTACATCCAAGTTTGATTGCTGTTTTAATATCTTTTTTATCTTTAGAAGTTAATTTGTTAAAAGAAATATCAAAATTTGGAATATGAACACTTTTGTTACTTTTCATAAAGCAGTTTTGACTCTTACAAATAGTTGTAACGATTGTTCCTTTTTTTTTAGTAACTACAAAAGTAAACTTTCCATCATCAATTAAAATCTTGTTACCTTTTTTTAATTTTTTAAGAATTTTTGGATAAGGAAAATTAATTCTCGAATGATCGCCAATATTTCTTTTTGCATCAAAAATATATTTTTGATTGTATTTAATTTTTTGACTATCTCCTTTAATGTTACCCACGCGAAGCTTTACTCCTTGAAGATCTGCTATCAAAGCTAATTTTTTATTTGTAGATCTCTCTATTTTTCTAATTTTTGAAACAATTTTATTAATCCCATGAGTGTTATGGCTAAAATTAATTCTAAAAGCGTCAACTCCAAGATTTACAAGTTGTTTAAGTTTAGTTGAGCTATAAATCGCTGGTCCCAAAGTAGCTATGATTTTGGCTTTTTTTTCCATTATGAAATTTTTATGTTATAACATTTTACCTCAAAAAAAGAAGATTTAATGGCTAATAAAAAAATTGGAATTTTAACTAGTGGTGGAGATTGTGGTGGGCTTAACGCTGCAATTAGATCAATTTTTTACCGAGCAAAAAATAAATATAATATGGATGTTTTTGGTATTAAAGATGGAACTGCCGGATTAATGAAAAGACCAGTTGCAGCTGTTCAATTAACACATAAGACTTTTGGTGGATATCTCTTAAGGCAAGGAGGTACATTTCTTGGTTCTACAAATAAAGGGAATCCTTTTAAATTACCTACAAGAAACGGGAAATATGTTGATAGATCAAAAGAAATAATAGAGGGTTATCATCAAATGAAATTAGATGGTCTTATAATAATTGGTGGTGACGGTAGTATGCAAATTTTAAAAAAATTAGCTAAAGAGGGTGACATGAAAATTGTAGCTATACCGAAAACTATAGATAATGATGTTGGAGCAACCGAGAGTTCTATTGGTTTTCACACAGCAGTTGATGTCGCAACTCAAGCTTTAGATAACCTTCAATCAACTGCGGCAAGCCACAGAAGATCTATGATATTAGAAGTAATGGGTAGAGACGCAGGTCATATAGCCTTGAATGCAGGTATAGCCGGCGGTGCTGACGTAATACTCATTCCTGAAATAAAATATTCAATAGATGGGATAATTAAAAAACTCAATTCAATGAAAAAACATGACATACAACACTCTCTTATCATTGTCGCAGAAGCAGTAAAAAAAGAAGATGGTAGCACAGTTTTGCATAAGTATATGGACGGAGAACAACGATTAGGTGGGATAGGAGATTATATAGCACAAGAAATAATGAAAAAAACTGACGTTGAATGTAGAGTAACCTCATTGGGACATGTGCAACGAGGAGCACCACCAACTGCAAGTGATAGAATTTTAGCAAGTGCATTTGGGGTTTATGCTGTTGATTTATTAAATCAAAAAAAATTTGATAGAATGGTAGCTTGGAAAGATAGAAAAGTAGTAGACGTTCCTATTGATGAAGGTATTAGCACGTACAAAAATGTTGAAAGAAAAGACTCTTTAGTAGAAACTGCGTTATCTTTAGACATTTATATTGGAGATGAAATTTAATGACTAATAAAAATTTAAATAAGTATGCGAATAGACTAGTAAACGCATTTCTGAAAAATAAAATTATTTCACCCTTACCATCAAGATACACTAAAAAAATTTCTGAAGCCCAAAAATTAAGAATATTATGCGAAAGCAAAATTAAAAAACCTATAAGTGGATTTAAGGCAGCTGGAACAGGCATTCCTGTTTTGAAAAAATTAAAAGAAAAAGAACCATTTTACGCAACTGTATATAAGCATAACGTATTAAAAAATAAAAAAACTGTAAAAATAAATAAATTTACTATGGGCATTGAATTAGAGGTTTGTTACTTAATTAAAAAAAATTTTTTTGATTTTAAACAAAAACTAACAAAAAAAAATATAAAAAAATTTATAACTCATATTGCGCCATGTATTGAAGTCGTTGGTTACAGGCAAAAGAAAAAAGGAATTAAAAGTCTTGGCGATTTATGTTCTGATTTTGGAGCAAACGTAAAATTTGTTATTGGAGCTAAAAAAAAATTCAAAAATCAAAATGTTAAAAACCTTAAAACAAATATTTTCAACAAAAAAATTAATCAATCGGTATTTGGTAACACAAATACTGTTTATATTGATCCATTAAATTCACTAAGATTTGTTTTAATTAAATTACAAAAAGATAAGATTAAGCTCAATCAAAATTTTTATGTCTTTACTGGATCTTCTGTTGGGGTTGTGCCTATCTTAGCTAAAGGTATCTATAAAGGCGTTATTAATAAAATTGGAAGTGTATCAACTAAGATTAATTAGACAATAAATATCCACCAACAATTATTAGAAGTAAAATAATTATAAATTTAGTATTTTTGATAATTTTATTTTTTTTCTCTTCGCTCACTTTTCTTTGAGAAAGAAAATAAATATTAGATTGTGCCTTTTGCCTGAATTTTGGTCTAAGCGGGTTAGGTATAGTTTTATTTTTGATTTCTTTAAATTTTTTGGGATTTATTTGATGCACACTTAATTTAACTCTATTTTTATTTAGCTAGCAACTAATACGTGTTTTTTTTATCTAAAAAAGGTGCGTCATTATTGCAAATGATAATCATTCTCATTTTGTTGTAAATGATAATCATTATCAATAAGCGACGGAAATTTATGAGAAAAATAACGATACTTACTTATATGTTATTATATGCATTCACCGGGAGCTTGTTTGCAAATGAAGTAAACATATTTAGCGCAAGGCATTATGACTCTGATGTTCAACTTTATGAAAAATTTACTGCAAAAACAGGAATAAATGTAAATGTTGTTTCAGGAAAATCTGGTGCACTTGAAAAAAGAATAATTGAAGAAGGAGCAGATAGTAAAGCAGATCTTTACATAACTGCAGATGCTGGAAGACTAGGAGCCTTTGAGTCTAACCTTCAAGGCGGACTTACAAGTAAAGCTATTAAATCAGCTGTTCCAACCAACTTTAGAACATCAAAGTGGACTGGAATAGCGAAGAGAGCAAGAATTGTATATTTTGCACCAGAAAGAGTTAGCGGTTCAGAATTAGCAGGTTTAACTTATGAAAGTTTAGCTGATCCAAAATGGAAAGGTAGATTGGTGATAAGAGCTTCTAATAATATCTACAACCAATCACTTGTAGCTTCATTAATCAAAAATAATGGAAAAGGCAAAGTTGCAGAATGGTCTAAAGGAATGGTAGCTAATATGGCTAGATCTCCTAAAGGCAACGACAGAGCGCAAATACTTGCTGTTGCCGCAGGAGAAGCTGATATTGCTGTAGCTAATACTTACTACTTGGCACTTATGCTTTCTGGAAAAAAAGGACCAGAACAGCAAGCAGCTGCTAAAAAAGTAAAACCTTTTTTTCCTAATCAAGATGGAAGAGGAACTCATATGAATATAAGTGGTGCAGGACTTGTAAAAGGAGCACCGAATAAAGCTAATGCAATAAAGTTAGTTGAGTTTTTATTAAGCGAAGAAGCTCAAAATCATATTGTAAATAATACTTTTGAGTATCCAATGATAAAAGGTGTGTCTCCACATCCACTTGTTGTAAACATGGGATTAGATTTCAAACAAGATCTAAAAACAAAAGTTGTAAATTACGGAAAAAGACAAGCAGACGCTTTAGAAGTAATGACAGAAGCAGGTTGGAAGTAGTTGTTAATTAATTAATATGAGGCGAACAAACAAAAATAGTATTAACTTAAACAAGTTAAAGACGGGTTGTTCGCCTTGTATGTCAGAAGCTAAAAAAATGGATAAAAAAATTTCAAATAGAAAAGTCTCTGAAATTAAAATTGAGGAAGTAAAAGAAATTGTTTCTTCTATGTTTAAAAAAAATTAAAAGTTTGACGTCAATTTCCCTGGTTTAAATGCTAGCTGAATTCTACACTCAAGCCACTTTAGCCAGGGAATTAATTATGATAGTAAAAGCAAATCATGACAAAGTATAATATTTGGTTTTTTAGCTCCGTATTAATAGCACTAATCGTTGCATTACCAATAATAACAGTTTTTTTCAGTTTTTTTAACGAAACAAGTAATTATTACACAGTTTTAAAAGAGACATTTCTGTATGACTATATTTTTAATTCAATAATAATATTATTTTTTGTGATTATAATCACTTTTGTTTTAGGAGTTCTTTCAGCATATTTTGTTTCATTTTACATTTTCCCTTTTTCTAATTTTCTTAGTTGGGCTTTGATATTAGCATTTGCAGTACCAGGATATATTTATGCTTTTTCGATAATTGCATTTTTTGAAAACTACGGGACTGCATTTTCAATATTAACTTACTTTTTTGGGGAAAATAATTATAACTTAATTATTCCTAAAATTGACGGAATTGTAGGGGCAATTTTAGCAATCTCTTTTTCACTTTTTCCATATGTATATGTTTTAACTAGAGCTTCTTTTCATTTTCAGTCTAATAATTATATTGAAGTTGGAAAGAATTTAGGTCTAAGCTCTAAAGAAACTTTTTTTAAAATAATTTTACCTTC
Organism: uncultured Pelagibacteraceae bacterium; assembly: GCA_902575095.1. Classification (GTDB taxonomy): domain Bacteria; phylum Pseudomonadota; class Alphaproteobacteria; order Pelagibacterales; family Pelagibacteraceae; genus Pelagilacustribacter. The sequence continues at coordinate 25,777 of CACGPY010000003.1, read as the reverse complement.
TGCTAGACCGGCCATAATTGCTGGTCTCGCTTTAGTATCGATGGAGTGTTTATCTGATTTTGGAACAGTATCTTTTTTCAGTATTAATACTTTAACAACAGGAATTTATAACTCTTGGTTGTCTTTTGATGATTTAAATACTGCAAATCAGATATCTTTTATATTGCTATTATTTATTCTCTTTTTATTTTCAATAGAAATTTATTCAAGAAAAGAAGCAAAATATCATCAACCTGGTAGGGGGTTTAAGCCTATTACTAAAATCAAATTAAATGGTAAAAAGGCCTTTTTACCATTTATTGTCTGTTCATTAATTTTATTTTTAAGTTTTTTATTTCCAGTAACTCAAATGATTTATTGGACAGTAAAATTTCCTAAATACTTACAGGATATAAATATAATTAATATTAATATTAACACTTTAATTTTAGTGTTGTTGGCTAGCATATCAATTATTATTATTTCTCTTTTCATTAATTATGGAAGCCGGATCTCAAAAAGTAAAATTTTGACTTATCTAACAAACTTTTCAATTTCTGGATACGCAATACCAGGTGTTATTCTCGCTGTTGCTTTCATTACATTTTTTTCAAACCTAAGCGATTTTATCTCTGATAATTTTAGTTTAAAAAGCACCAAAAGTATTTTTATTGGATCAATCTTAGGATTAATTTTAGCTTACTTTATTAGATTTTTCTCACTTTCTTTTAATGGAATTAAATCAAGTTACGAAAAAATTAATAATTCAATTGATGAAAGCGCTTATCTTCTTGGATATTCAAAAATTAAAACTTTTTTAAAAATTCATATACCTTATTTAAAAACAAATATTATTTTAATAATGCTTCTTATTTCATTAGAAGTGATAAAAGAATTGCCGATTACTTTAATATTAAGGCCTTTTAATTTTGAAACATTTGCTACACAGGCGTATATTTATGCATCCCAAGATTTACTTGAGGCAGCTGCTTTACCGTCCCTCTTCCTTATATTCTGGTCCACAATATTAATACTACTCTCATCTAAATATATACTTTCTAAAAAAAACTAATATAATCTTTAAATGTCAGAGAATTTTTTTGAAATTCAAAACGGCAACTTTACTGCCAGTGAAAAAAATAAAGTAAATGATGTAAACTTAATAATTAAAAAACAAGGAGAAATAATCTCACTACTAGGACCTTCTGGAATTGGAAAAACAACTATTTTAAGAACTATTGCTGGATTACAAAAACTTTCAAAAGGACTTATTAATTTAAAAGGAAAAACCTTATCATCTCCTAGTATACACATTGAACCAGAAGATAGAAATATAGCTCTATCTTTTCAGGATAATTCTTTATTTCCAAATTATAGTGTAATAGATAATATTAATTTTGGAAAAAAAAGATTGAACGGAAATAGTTCATTTTTAGATGCCTCAGAAATTATAAACATATTACACATAGAACCGATTTTAAAAAAGTTTCCTCATCAAATAAGTGCTGGTGAGGCCCAAAGAGTATCTTTGGCTAGATCTCTTCTTTCAAAACCGGATTTACTTTTATTGGATGAACCATTTTCAAATATTGATCAAAGTTTAAAAGATGAGATACAAGTGTCAGTAAAAAAACTTTTAAAAAGAATTAATTTAACAACTATTATTGTCACGCATGACTCTTACGAAGCTTTCTCAATGGCTGACAAATGTGGGATAATTCTTAATCAAAAATTAAAACAATATGATGTACCGTATAATGTACATCACGAACCAAATTCAATTGAGGTTGCGAATTTTCTTAATAAAGGTGTTTTTATTGATGTTGAAATAATTGATAGTGAGTGTGCAGTGCATAAGTTAAAACATGCAGAGCTAGGTGAAATCAGGGGTAAATTATCAAATAAGTTTCCTTCAGGATCTAAAGCCAGATTGTTGTTACAACCTGAAGATTTAATTCATGATGATCAAAGCAAATTAAAATTAGAGGTAGTGGATAGAAAGTTTAGAGGAACAAATTTTATATATACTTTAAAAACTAAAAACGGTGAACATTTGCCTGTTTTTGTACATTCTCATCATATCCATCAGCATGAGGAGAATGAAAAATTCGGCGTTCAGTCTCCGATTTATATTGACCATTTAGTATGTTTTTAAGTAAATATAATATTATTTGGCGCCCTTAGCTCAGCTGGATAGAGCATCGGTTTTCTAAACCGAGGGTCGTAGGTTCGAATCCTTCAGGGCGCGCCAATCTACAATATATGGTTAAAAATATTTTAATTACAGGTGGTGCCGGTTATATCGGATCGCATATAACTGAAATTCTTTTAAAGAAGGATAAAAAAGTTTTTTTAATAGATAATTTATCTACAGGACATCGTAAATTAATTAACAAAAAAGCAAAATTTTTCAAATTAGATATTCATAGAAAAGATAAAGTAAGAAAAATAATTAAAAAAAGCAAAATTGACTCAATAATTCATCTAGCAGCCAATTTAATCATTGGTGAAGGTCAAAGGAAACCAAAAAAATATTTCAAAAATAATGTTTTAGGAACTAAAAATTTACTCGATGCGTGTAAAGACACTACTGTAAAAAATTTTATTTTTTCTTCTACAGCAGCTATTTACAAAGAGGGTCAATATAAAGTTTCTGAAAAATCTAAAATTAAGCCAAAAAGCATATATGGTAAAACAAAAATTAAAGCTGAAAATTTAATTAAAAATTTTACAAAAAAAAATAAAATCAACTATGGAATATTAAGATACTTTAATATCGCGGGTTCTAGCCCATCAGGTAAAATAGGTTTAATCAATAAAAATAGCGACCATTTATTTAAGAATTACTCCATAGAAATATTAAAAAAGAAACCAAAATTAAAGATTTATGGAACAAATTATAAAACTAAAGATGGATCTTGCATAAGAGATTTTATTCATGTTTCTGATATTGCAGAAATTCACTATCTAGTTTTAGAAAAAATTAATAAATTAAATATATCGAAAATATTAAATTGTGGATATAATGAAGGAATCTCTGTCCTGCAAGTTGCTAAAGAATTTGAACGCCAATCTTCAAAAAAAGTTAATATTATCGAGACTAAAAGGCGTAGTAATGATTTAATAAAGATAATAGCTTCTAACAATAATTTAAAAAAATTCATTAATTGGAAACCTAAATTTAACGATTTGGGCAAAATTGTTAAAAGCTGTATAGTTTGGGAACAAAAATTAAATAAATGAAAAACTACAAAATAGCATCAATTGCAGGAGACGGTATTGGTAAAGAGGTGCTACCAGAAAGTTTAAAGATTTTAAAAGAAACGGCCAAAAAACATCAATTTAAAATTCAGTTTGATGAGTTTGAATTTGCTTCATGTGATTACTACAAAAAGCATGGAAAAATGCTTCCTGATAATTGGAAAGAAAAAATTGGATCGCATGATGCAATTTTTTTTGGCGCAGTGGGAGATCCTTCAAAAGTCCCTGATCATATAAGTTTATGGGGATCTTTATTAAAATTTAGAAGAGAGTTCGATCAATATGTGAACTTAAGACCTGTGAAATTATTTAATGGAGTACCTTGTCCTTTAGCAAACAAAAAACCAGGTGACATAGATATGTTAATAGTAAGAGAAAATACTGAGGGAGAATATTCCTCTGTCGGCGGTAGAATGTACAAAGATACAGAAAGAGAAATTGCCGTTCAAGAAACAATAATGTCTAGACAGGGTGTTGATAGAGTTCAAAAATATGCATTTGAATTAGCGAAATCTAAAGGAAGAAAAAAAGTTACTAATGCAACAAAATCGAATGGTATTTCAATTACAATGCCATTTTGGGATGAGAGGTTTGATATTATGAAAAAAAATTATCCTGAAATCAAAACGGATCAATTTCACATTGATATTTTAACTGCTAGATTTGTTTTAACTCCAGAGTGGTTTGATGTAGTTGTAGCATCGAATTTATTTGGAGATATTTTATCAGATTTAGGTCCAGCTTGTACCGGCACCATTGGCATTGCTCCATCTGGAAACATTAATCCAGAAAATAAGTATCCCTCATTATTTGAGCCTGTTCATGGCTCAGCTCCAGATATTGCTGGAAAAGGTATAGCAAATCCTATTGGGCAAATATGGTCAGGTGCATTAATGCTTGATCATTTAGGAGAAAAAGAAGCAGCAAAATCTATTTTAAACTCAATTGAAAAAACCTTATCAGTTAAAGAAAATCGAACAAAAGACCTTCACGGCTCAAGTAATACAGCGCAGTGCGCAAAAGCAGTTCTATCCAACATAAATTAAATGTCTAAAATATTCTTACAAGATTCATTTAAAGAATTTTGTGAAATAAATAAGCTCGAACTAAACGCACAGCAAGTAAAAATCATAAGGTCACTAGAAAAATTTTTAGATAATAGAAAAACAATCTTAAGTAGATTTATTAAAAAAAAAGAAAAACTTTGTTTTTATCTTTATGGCGAAGTAGGGGTAGGTAAAACGATGTTATTAAATTTTGCGTTTGATAGGTTAAAAATTAGAAAATTTAGACAACACTTTAACGAGTTTATGATAAATTTTCATAATTTTAGACACCAAAAGAAAGATAATAATACGATAACCGCTTTTGTGAAAGAAATAAAGAAAAAATATGATTTAATATATTTAGATGAGTTTCAGGTTACTAATATAGTTGATGCAATGATATTGGGCAAATTGTTTGAAGTAATTTTTGAAGAAAATATAAAAATTATAATTACTACCAATACAAAACTACATGATCTTTATAAAGATGGACTTCAAAGAGATCAATTTTTACCATTTATTTCAATTATAGAAAATTTTTCTATTCAAAAGGAATTACAAATAAAAGACGATTATAGAACAAAAAATAATAAAAAATTTCAACATATTTTTTTTCCATTAAATGAGAAAAATTCTTTTAGAATAAATCAGAAATTTCGTGAATTCACTAAAAACATTAATAAAGAGAATAAAATAGTAACAACAAAAGGAAGAAATTTTGTTATTAATAATTTTTACTCTGGTATTGCTCGATTTAAGTTTAAAGATTTGTGCGATAATAATTTAGGAGCTGAGGATTACATAAATATTTCAAAAGTTTGCAAACATATATTTATAGAAGAGATCCCAAAATTTAATAATGAAAATTCTAATCAACAACTTAGATTTATTACTATGATTGATATATTTTATGAAAAAAAAATTAGACTAACTTTAACTATTGAAGAAAATTTAAATAATTTAAGCTCATCAAATAAACATTCTGAAGTTTTTAAGAGAACTATTAGCAGAATGTCTGAGATGACCAAAAGTCCCTAATTTTAAGTAGAATTATCATATATGTTGAAAACCCTCTTTAAAACAAGCTATATTTAGTACCTGCTTAAAATTGTAATTCGAACCAAAGTAGATAATAATTCACCCGTTTTGAAACATCGTTTCAAAAATATTGTTAACAATAATAAAACTAAAGAGGATTATAATAATATGATCAAATCAATCAAAACTTGGATTTTAGTTGGATTTGCATCTTTGCTTTTAGTCGCTTGCGGCCAAGGCGGAGGAGGAGCTGGTTCAAAAAAATCTAAAACTTTAGACAATACTAAGAAAGCTGGTTTTGTGAAATGTGGAGTTTCGCAAGGTCTTCCTGGTTTCTCTAATGCTGATGAAGCAGGAAACTGGTCTGGTATTGACGTAGACGTATGTAGAGCTGTTGCTGCAGCTGTATTAGGTGATGCAGACAAAGTTAAATATACTCCGTTAAGTGCTAAAGAAAGATTTACGGCATTAACATCAGGTGAAATCGATGTACTTGCACGTAATACTACCTGGACATTGTCAAGAGATGCTGACATCGGTTTAACTTTTGTTGGTGTAAACTTTTATGATGGTCAAGGTTTCATGGTGAGAAAAAATTCAGGAATTAATTCTGTGAATGATTTCAAAAACGGTATTTCTGCTTGTACAAATACAGGTACGACTACCGAGCTTAACATGAGAGACTTCTTTAATTCTAAAAACATAAGTTACGAACCAATTGCGTTTGAAAAAGCAGACGAAGTTGTTGCAGCTTATGATGCTGGAAGATGTGATACTTATACTACAGATAAATCTGGTTTAGCGGCACAAAGAACTAAAATGTCAAATCCAGATGAGCATAAAGTATTACCTGAAACCATCTCAAAAGAGCCATTAGGTCCTGTTGTAAGACAAGGGGATGCAGTATGGGAAGATATCGTAAGATGGTCTCTAAATACTATGATCGAAGCAGAAGAGTATGGTGTTAATTCATCAAACGCTTCTAGCCTAAAAGATTCAGAGAACCCTGCTATTAAGAGGTTAGTTGGCTCTGAAGGCGAATTAGGTGCTGCTTTTGGTCTAGATAATGACTGGAGCTTAAGAATTATCGAGCAAGTTGGTAACTACGGCGAAAGCTATAAAAAACACATAGCTGATACTGGAATTTTACCTAACAGAGGTCCAAATCAATTATGGACTAAAGGTGGAATTCTTTACGTACCACCAGCAAGATAATTGCTAATAAAATTAAAAAGGGCTGGATTAATCTGGCCCTTTTTTTTAATCTCAATTTAAATGAGTCTTAAAAAACTAAATATAGAAAATAAGAAAATAAGAAATTTAATTCCTCAAGCATTAACTGTTTTAGCTTTACTTTCTGTTATTATTTATTTTGCAACTAATGCTCAAATTAATATGGGCAATAGAGGAATATCTTTTGGATTTGGTTTTTTAAATCAAGAAGCATCATTTGATATTACATTTTCAATGATAGAGTATGATGGCTCACACTCATACGGGAGAGCTTTTTTAGTAGGTTTATTAAATACAATTTTAGTCTCAGTAATAGGAATATTTTTTGCAACAATTTTGGGAGTAGTAGTTGGTATATCTAGACTATCAGATAACTATTTAATTGCTAAAGTAGCAGAGTGGTACGTAGAAATTTTTAGAAACATTCCTTTAATTTTACAAATATTTTTCTGGTATTTTGCAGCACTAAGAGCATTACCTTTACCTGAAAATGGTATAAGTTTTTATGATATTTCATTTTTAACAATTAAAGGTTGGTATGTTCCAAAATTTATATGGACAAATTTTAATATATTTCTTTTATCTGTAATAGCAGCGTTTATAGCAATTTATTTTATTTATTCTTATGCAACTAAACAAAGAGAACAATTTGGAAAACAAATACCAACTACTATTATTTCTTTAGTAACATTAATATTAATACCTTTAATCACATTTCTTTTTCTTGGAGTTTCACTTACTTTTGAATACCCTGTTTTAAAACAACTTTCTCCAACAGTCTTTACTTATGCTGGTGGTGTTAGCATTATTCCAGAATTAATTGCATTAGCTTTAGCTTTATCAATGTACACAGCTACATTCATTGCTGAAAATGTAAGAGCTGGAATTTTGGGAGTCGGCAAAGGTCAAAAAGAAGCTGCAGCAAGCATAGGATTAAATAAAAATCAAATTTTAAAACTCGTAGTGATGCCTCAAGCATTGAGAATAATTATTCCTCCAACTACAAATCAGTATTTAAATTTAACAAAAAATTCTTCATTAGCAGCCGCTATTGCTTATCCGGATATAGTATTAGTTTTTGCGGGAACTGCGTTAATGCAAACTGGTAGAGCAATTGAAATAATTTCTATCACTATGCTAACTTATTTAACTTTAAGTATTTCAATTTCAATATTTATGAATTGGTACAATAAAAAAATGGCGATAAAGGAAAAATGATGAATTTAATTGCAAAACCCTCAAAAGCTAATATTAAAACTTATGTTCCAATAGGTTTATTTTTTGTCTCTTTAAGTTTTTTAGATGTTTTTGTTAATGCCTTTTTTAATTTAAATTTAATGGGCTTTTTGCCTTCTAAATTAAACTATTTCTTACCATTGATATTAGGTTTTATTGGATTTTATCTTATCAGAATTGAATTTAGTGGTGTTCGTTTTTTGGACGTTTTAAATAAAAATATTAATTCTAATAATCTAAATGCTATATTAACACTTTTCACAATTTTTATTATTATAAAATCTATTCCTCCAATGCTTGATTGGTTTATTTTAGAGGCTAATTTTGCAGGCAATTCAAAAGATGATTGTACAGGTGATGGCGCTTGCTGGGTTTTTATAAAAGTGTGGTTCAATAGGTTCATGTATGGCCTTTACCCTGACGCAGAGCAATGGAGAATTAATACAGCCTTTTTAATCTTATTTGCTATTGTGGGAATTTCATTTTTCGTATCTGAAAAACTTAAGAAATACTTCATTTTATTTCTAGTTTTTGTTTTTCCATTCTTAGGAATTAAACTAATTTCTGGAGGTAGCTTTGGTCTTGAATATGTTGAAAGTGCAGCTTGGGGCGGGCTTTCATTAACTTTTATTATTTCTGCTTTTGCAATACTTTTTTGTTTTCCAATAGGCGTAATTTTAGCATTAGGAAGAAGATCTTCTTTACCAGCAATCAAATATATTTCTATAGGTTTCATAGAACTTTGGAGAGGAGTTCCTTTAATTACAGTTTTATTTATGTCGGCTGTGATGTTTCCTATGTTTCTACCTGATGGAACTTTCATTGATAAATTAATAAGAGTGCTTATAGCTATCACATTGTTTGAAGCCGCATACATGGCAGAGGTTGTTAGAGGTGGACTGCAAGCTTTACCAAAAGGTCAATATGAAGCCGCTAAGTCTTTAGGAATGGGCTATTGGAGAATGAATGCTCTTATAATATTGCCTCAAGCACTTAAATTAGTAATACCTGGAATAGCAAACACTCTTTTAGCACTTGTAAAGGATACTCCATTAATTTTTGTTGTAGGGTTGATGGAATTAGCAGGTATGATAGGTTTAGCAAAAACTAATCCTAAATGGCTTGGAATGGCTATGGAAGGCTATGTATTTGCAGGTTTAGTTTTTTGGGTAATATGTTATGCAATGAGTAGATATAGTCAGAACTTAGAGAAAAAATTAAGTACAGAAAGATAACAATGTCAAAAATAATTGAGCTTAAAAATGTAAATAAATGGTTTGATAAGTTTCAGGTTCTAAAGGACATTGATCTTGATGTAGCTCCACAAGAAAAAATTGTTATATGTGGGCCATCTGGATCTGGTAAGTCAACATTAATAAGATGTATTAATAGATTGGAAGAACATCAAGAAGGAAATATTATTGTTGATGGAACTGAACTTTCTGAGAGTACAAAAAATATTGAAAAAATAAGAGCTGAAGTTGGAATGGTATTTCAACAATTTAATTTATTTCCTCACTTATCTATTTTGGACAATTGCTCTTTGGCACCCATATGGGTAAAAAAACTTCCAAAAAAACAAGCAGAAGAAATAGCAATGAATAATTTGAAAAGAGTTCAAATTGATGATCAAGCTTTGAAATTCCCTGGACAGCTTTCAGGAGGTCAGCAACAGCGTGCTGCAATTGCAAGAGCTTTGTGTATGGAACCTAAAATAATGTTATTCGATGAACCAACATCCGCATTGGACCCAGAAATGATTAAAGAGGTTTTAGATGTGATGGTTGATTTAGCAAAAGGCGGAATGACGATGATTGTAGTTACTCATGAAATGGGTTTTGCTAAAGAGGTTGCTGACTATATGATTTTTATGGATGAAGGTAAAATTGTCGAGAGAGCTAAAACAAAAGAGTTCTTTGAAAATCCAAAATCTGAAAGAACAAAACTTTTCTTAAGTCAAATTTTATAACCATTTAGGTATCGGTAAATTTTTACTTTTTAAAAATTCTTTATTAAAAATTTTACTAGCATATCTTTTGCCGTGATCACAAAGTATTGTTACAATGGTTTTTCCAGGCCCTAATTTTTTTGCAAGTTTAATTGCTCCAGCTATATTTATACCAGATGAACCACCTAGAACTATCTTTTGTTTTTCAATTAAATCATAAACCAAATTTAAAGCCTCCACATCATCTGTTTGAAAAGCATCATCAACTAAAGCTTTGTCAAAGTTTTTTGTTATTCTGCCTGTTCCTATGCCCTCAGTTATTGAATTTCCAGAACTTTCAAGTTTATTATGTTTAATATGAGAATAAAGAGAAGATCCTAATGGATCAGATAAAGCAACCTTAATATTTCTATTCTTATTTTTTAATCCTATTGAAACACCAGCTAATGTTCCACCTGTTCCAACTGCACAAGTGAAACCATCAATTGTACCTGCTGTTTGACTCCAAATTTCTTCTGCAGTTGTTTGAATATGAGCCTCAGAATTGACGACATTATCAAATTGATTAGCCCAGTAAACTCCATTAGAACTATCTTTATTTAAATCTTCAGCTATTTTTCTAGATTGTTTAATATAATTTTTAGGATCAGAATAAGGAACAGCGTCAACCTCAATTAAATCAGCTCCCAACTTTCTTAATGTGTCTTTTTTTTCAACAGATTGGGTTTTAGGTATGACTATTTTTAGCTTTAAATCATATTCCTTACAAACAATAGCTAAACCAATTCCTGTGTTTCCAGCCGTACCTTCAACAATTGTCCCACCTTTTGATATCAATTTACGTTTAAGCGCATCTTGAACAATAAATAAGGCAGCTCTATCTTTAACTGACTCTCCAGGATTGAAATATTCTGCTTTACCATAAATATTACATCCAGTTAATTCTGAGGCTTGTTTTAATTTGACTAATGGTGTATTTCCAATCTGATTTAAAACTGTGTCCATATCATTAAATATATGAAAAAAATTATACTTTCAATTGCAATATTTTTTTTGGTTAGTATCCATTCTCATGCTCATGTTGAACATTATGCAAAATATAACTATTTAGAATATGAGTTATATAGAAACAATGACTCCATTGGGTATCATAAATATGATTTTAAAAGAGATGGTGATAATTTATCAATTTTAAGTGAAGTAAGTTTTAAAATCACAAAACTAGGTGTTGATTTATATAAATATTTTGCAAAAAGTGAGGAAAATTACGAAAAAGGTGTCTTCAAAAGCTATTCATCTAAAACAAAGCAAAATAAAAAAAATAGATTTGTAAATATAAAACTTGATACTAGTAATAAACATCTGAATATAGAGGGATCGTCTTATACAGGTGAAGCTGACAAAGAATTTATAGTTGGTACTTGGTGGAACCATGAAATAGTTAAAGCTAAAGCTCAGATTAGTGGCATTTCCGGCAGAATAATATATCAATCAGTGACATTTGTTGGGAAAGAGACTGTTAAAATAGGAGATAAATCTTATAAAACTTTACGTTTTAATTTTAAATCTTCTGATGAGTCACTTCCTGATAGTAAAAAATTAAATACAGATATTTGGTATGAGGAAGATACATATCTTTGGGTTAAAGCAGCCTTCGAAAAAACTGGTTATTGGGAATATAGGTTAAAAAAAGTTAATTAATTTTGTTTTTGGTCATTTTTTTTGAGTATTAGTCAACACTTAAAATCATTAATTTTGATGTTTTTTTAGGTCTAAATTTTTTATTTTTGGGTATTGCTAAAATGTCCAAATTGAGGTTTTATTAAAAAAAAAGGGGAGTTCTAATGGAAGAAAATTTCAATATTCACTTAGGAAAAAAATTAAGAATGAGAAGACTTTCATTAGGTCTTACTCAAACAAAAGTAGCTCAAGCAATAAACGTTACATTCCAACAAATTCAAAAATATGAAAAAGGCACTAATGGTGTAAGCTCAAATAGATTGATGCAATTATCTCAATTTTTAAAAGTTCCAATCATTTATTTTTTTGAAGATTATAAAGAATTTAAAGATGTTAATAGTAGTGATGAGACCAATGAAGATTTAAACTATTCATTTTTAAGTAGAACTTTTTCTTCATTATCTAAATTACAGAAAGAAAAGATTTTACAGATACTAAATAATACATCTAAATTTGAAAAAGTTGGATAGTTGGCTCCTCGGGCAGGACTCGAACCTGCGACCAATTGATTAACAGTCAACTGCTCTACCAACTGAGCTACCGAGGAATAGTTCGCAACATACTTTTTTTAAGTATATAAAACAACTTAATTTTTTGGAGGCCACGCCCAGAATCGAACTGGGATAAAAGGATTTGCAATCCTCTGCGTAACCATTCCGCCACGTGGCCACTCTATAGATTGAATTATGATTAGAATCACGTTTTTAATCTATTTTTATTATTATCGAATAAATATAACTTATTTTTAGGTAAGTAAATTATAATATTTTTATCTTTAATATTTTTAGTACTTTTTATTCTTATTTCTGTTCCATTTATATGTGTGTAAATGATTTTTTCGGAACCTAAATTTTCAATAAGATCGATTTTAATTTCAGCTGCAATTTCACTTTTATTATCTAAAGATAAATGTTCTGGTCTGATACCTACATAAAACTCATTTTCAAATTTTGAATTTTCAAATTTAATTTCTTTATTGAATAATTTAAACGTATTCTTATTAATAATATCTTCAGATTTGACCTTAAAGATATTCATTTTAGGGTTTCCAATAAATTCAGCTACAAAAATATTGTTTGGGTTATCATAAATTTCGTCAGGGGTTCCAAATTGTTCAATTTTTCCTTTATTCATTATCACAATTTTATCAGCTAAAGTCATAGCCTCAATTTGATCATGAGTTACGTATACAATATTGCTTTTAAGTTTCTTATGTAATTTTGAAATTTCAACTCTCATCTCTGACCTTAGGGCTGCATCTAAATTAGAAAGAGGTTCATCAAATAAAAATAATTTAGGATTTCTAGTTATAGCCCTTCCAATAGCAACTCGCTGCCTCTGTCCTCCTGAAAGTTCCTTTGGTCTTCTATCCAAAAGTTCCTCAATTTTTAAAATTTTTGCTGCTTCAATTACTTTATCTTTAATTTCATTTTTTGAAATTTTTTCAGATTTAAGGCCAAAAGAGATATTTTGAAAAACATTCATGTGGGGATACAAAGCATATGATTGGAAAACCATTGCAATTTGTCTTTTAGAAGGTAACAAATCATTAAGAAGATTATTTTCTAAAAAGATTTTCCCTTTATCTATTTTTTCTAAACCAGCTATCATCCTTAGTAGTGTAGATTTTCCGCATCCAGATGGTCCTAGTAAAACTATAAATTTACCTTTTTCAACTTCTAGGTTAAATTTACTAATTACGTGGTTTTCACCGAAAGATTTGTCTATATTTTCAAATTCTAAAAAAGGCATTTTTTAAATTTTAGTTAATTCAAACCTCATATGCATTTTAATCATAGATAAATTTTCAACCTTATTGTTAAACTTAAAACATTATTTAATTAATTAATAGGAGGAAAAATGAAAAAAATTACAGGATTCATTTTTGCTTTAACTTTATTAACGTCTAATAGTTTTGCAGATATTACTTTTTGGACTACTGAAGTTCAGCCAGCAAGAATGGAAAAACAAATGGAGATGGCAAAGTCATTTGAGTCCAAAACTGGTATTAAAGTTGAAGTAATTCCAGTTGAGGAAAAAGATTTAGGGTCTAGAGCCACTGCAGCTGCAGCTGCAGGAAATCTCCCTGATGTAATATATCACACTCTTCAATATGTTTTACCTTGGGCCGAAGCAGGGATACTTGATGTAAATGCTAACAATGACGTAGTTAAAAGTTTAGGAAAAAAAACTTTTGCTCCAGGTGCATTGAACATGGCAAAAAAAGGTGGAAAAATTGCTGCTGTACCAGTTGATGGATGGACGCAAATGGTAGTTTATAGGAAAGACTTATTCAAAAATGCAGGTCTTGAACCACCAACAAGTTACGAGAATATTGTAAAAGCTGTGAAGGCTCTCTCAGGCGGAGACATGTTTGGATTTGTAGCTGCAACCAAAACTGATGAGAACTTTATGAGCCAAGTTCTTGAGCATGTTCTTTTAGCTAACGGAGTAAACTTTGTTAAAAAGGGCGGAACAAAAAAACAAGGTAAAGCTCTAAAAAACTCTTTAGAATTTTATAAAGTTATAGCTAAAGCAAGTCCTCCAGGAGAATTATTCTGGAAACAATCCAGAGAACTTTATTTTGCAGGAAAAACACCAATGATAATTTGGTCACCGTTTATTATGGATGAATTAGCTGGACTAAGAGACTCAGCTCCTCCAACAATCAACAGTGATCCTACATCACCTGAACTTGCATCCAAAACTGGGTTCATCACTAATTTTAGTGGACCTAACAATAAGAAGGGTGCTGCTTGGGCAGATGTAAGATATTTTGGTATCACTGCTGACGCAGATACTGACGAAGCAAAAAAGTTTGTTGAGTACTCTATGGATGAAGGATACACAAGCACTTTGGCGATTGCGCCTGAAGGAAAATTCCCTGTTAGAAGAGGAAATTCTTCAGATCCTGCTGCATTTACAAAAGCTTGGAGTAAGCTACCAGTTGGTGTTGATAGAAAAAAACCGTTAACTGAACTTTATTCACCAGATGTAATTAACAACATCGTTGCAGGATTAGATACTGCAAACAGATGGGGAGTAAAAGAAGGCGAACTTTCTAGAGCATCAAAAATCATTAATGCTCAATTCTTAAATAGAATTACAAGGGAATACATTGACGATCAGATATCAGTCGATGAAGCAGTTAAAAAAATTAACGCAGAATTAGCAAAATTCTAGCAAATATATTTCTTAAAAGCGGATAATAAGATATTATCCGCTTTTAAATGAGTACTTCACTATCAAAAATAGAAAAAAGGACAGCATATACACTTCTTTTACCTGCTGTATGCTTGGTTTTTGCAATAATTTTATTTCCAATTTTTGCAAATGTATGGATTAGTTTCAAAGAAGTTGGACTTAAAGATATAAGAATTCCTGAGCCTAGGGCAAAAAAAATTGTAAAAAATATACAAGATAGCAATTTTGAATTAAAAATTATCTATAAATTAAGAAATAGTTCTTTAATCCAAGATATTAGAGAAGTTAGATTTTCAGATAAATTACCTAAAAATATTGAACCAGTTAATTTGGATAAAAGATGTAAATTTAATTCACAAAAAATTAAATGTTTCTTTGGAAATTGGGAAGCAGGTTATCGTGAAAATTTTGAAATTTTTGTAAAAGACGTAAATAACAATGCTATAAATAATAATGATATAAAATCTTATAACCCAGATTTAAATGGAAAATCAAATAATATCTTATTAACTACAGATTTTACTCTTAAAAATTTTAAAAAAGTCTTCATGAATAACAATTTTTTTGAGCTTTTAATGACGACTTTTTACTTTACTTTTTTTGGAACACTTGGAGCTATTTTACTTGGCATATTTGCTGCCCAACTTGTAAATCAAAAATTTTATGGAAGAACTTTTATGCGAAGTATACTGCTCTTTCCCTATGTAGGTCCCGTGGTTGCTTTGGCTTATACTTGGACTTTACTCTTAGATCCTAATAGCGGTACAATAAATTCTCTTCTAGTAAATTATGGAGTAATCGAAAAACCTATAAATTTACTTGGACAAAAGTATTTAATTATTAATATTTTAGGATTTGAGTTTAAACTTAGATTAGCATTAACTACGGTTATATTTTTTGAGATTTGGCGATATTTCCCTTTAGCCTTTTTATTTATATTAGCTAGACTACAAGCCATTCCAAGGGATCTTTATGAGGCAGCGGATGTAGATGGGGCTGGGCCATTTAGAAAATTCTTTTATATTACACTTCCACAAATCACAGCGATTTTATCAATATTATTCATGATTAGATTTATTTGGAACTTTAACAAATTTGAAGATATATTTTTATTAACAGGCGGTGCTTCGGGTACTTTAACGTTACCAATAAGCGTGTATCAACAAGGATTTGCAATATCAAATATTGGTATGGGTTCAGCTGTTTCAATAGTAATCGTATTATTATTAATAATTTTTATGATTATTTATTTCAAATTAATTGGAAAAAAGGCAAATGAAATTTAAATCTTTGATAATAACTTTACTTGCATCGTCAATTTTTCTTACAATAATAATTTGTATATGGAAAATATTGGCAACTTTACAAGGTTTAAGTTTTACAAATCTTAACTTTAATCTAAATCTATTATTATCACTCGGATTAGTTATAACTTGTGTATTTATTGGAAAAAAGTTTAATCATAACTTAAAAATATTTATATTATCCCTATCATTTACAATTTTATATACATTTCTAAATGAAAACTCCCCTATGTGGTTTTCAGCAGGTATTTTTTTACTAATTTTATTTTTTACAAATAAATTGAAAAAATATGACTTAAAATATTTAAATCAGGATTTTATATCTGAAAAAATTGTGTTCGAGTTTTTATCTTTATTTGCAATAGTATTTTTTGCATTAATTATATTGTTTCCATTTTACATAATGTTTGTTACCAGTTTTAAAACGCAAACAGCTTTATTAATTAACCCTATTGATCTAAGCATTGATTTTTCAAAAAATATTTTTGAGATATTCAAGTCTTACTTTGTTATTTTCAAAACATATGATTTTGGTAAATATATTCTTACAAGCTCGTATGTATCAGTTGGTACTGTTTTAATAACCTTATTATTTGCTATCCCCGCAGCGTACGCTGTTGCAAGATTAAATTTCTTTGGCAAGACATTTCTTTCAACATCAATATTAATAATTTATATGTTTCCAGCAATAGTATTAGTAATTCCTTTATACACTGTTTTTAGTCAACTAGGTTTGAGGAATTCTGTGGAAGGCTTACTTATAGTTTACACAGCAACTACTTTACCTGTAGCCATATATATGCTCCAGGGATACTTTAAAAGCATACCTAAAGAAATTGAGGAGGCGGGACTTATAGATGGACAAAATTGGTTTGGGATAATTATAAAGATTATAATACCTCTTAGTTTACCTGCTATCGCTTCAGTATCATTATATGTTTTTATGATAGCTTGGAATGAATTTTTATTTTCTCTTATGTTTTTGGATAATCCAAAAACATTCACATTATCTAGAGCTATAAATCATTTAACTGGTGATGCCGAAACACCACGGCAATATCTAATGGCTGGATCTGTGGTAGTTACTTTACCAATACTTTTAATTTTCATATATTTTGAAAAATATTTAGTAAGCGGTTTAACAGCTGGAAGTGTTAAAGGATAATGAATAACTCAATTAAAGAAGCAATGAGAACCCTAATAAACAACAGAAGATTAAATTACACTTTACCGACTAATACTGACCTTTATCCAGCCCAATGGAATTGGGACTCAGCTTTTATTGCTTTAGGATATTCTAATTTCAATTTAGACTATTCATTTAAAGAACTTGAAACTCTGATTTCAGGACAATGGGATGACGGAATGATACCGCACATTCTTTTTCATATTAAAGATTTAAATTATACTCCTAACTATAAAGCTTGGAATTGTGGTAAAAAAGTTTCCTCATCTGGAATAACTCAACCACCGATAATGGCAAGTATTTTAAGGATAATTATTGAGAGACAAAAGTTTTCTAAAAAAGAAATAAAAAAATATCAGCCTTTAATTTTAAAGATTAAAAAATATTTAGAATGGTTTATTAGATACAGAGATCCAAAAAGCACTGGTTTAATTTCTATACTTCACCCATGGGAAAGTGGTTATGATAACTCTCCTTTATGGGACAAACCGATGAGTAAAATCAAAACAGAATTAAATCTTGATTACAAGAGAAAGGATAATAAAATTGTTGATCAAAGCCAAAGACCTTTAAAAATTGATTATGATAGATACGTAACTATTAAAAATCATTTAAAGGAAATGAATTATGATCCAAAAAAACTTTACTTCAAATCAAAATTTAACGTTGTAGATGTTGGATTTAATTCACTTTTTCTAAAAGCTTTAAAAGATATCGATTTTTTACTTAGATGTATAGATAAAAAAAATTCTTCCATAAAAAAATATATTCTTTTAAATGAGAGCAAACTTGTAAAATTATTTAATTCAAAAAAAATGACATTTAATAATAAAGATATAAGAAATAATAGTTTAGTAGCTATACCTTCAATAACTAATTTTTTTATGCTATTTGCTGATTTAAATAATAATTCAATTAATAGATCATTAATAAAAAGTTTAAAAAAATATAATAAAAATAATAAATATCTTTTTCCTTCAATAAATTCTAAACATGCATCATTCGAAGAAAAACGTTACTGGAGAGGACCGGTATGGGTGAATTGCAATTGGATTATATATCAAGGTTTAAAAAATAAAGATAAGAAGTTCGCAGAATTAATAAGAAAAAAGACCTTAAATTTAGTCGAAAAAAAAAAATTTCGAGAATATTACAGTTGTAAGTCAGGTTTAGGAATGGGTGCTAAAAATTTTTCTTGGACTGCTGCCTTATACCTTGATTTTAAACTTAATAGTTATTGAAATCTGATATATATCTCTAGATATCAAAAAAATGGAATTTAAAAAATACAATCATAGTATAGAAGAAAAAAAAATCTCGGATTTTTGGATTAAAAAAAACTTATTCAAACCAAAAAAAAATAAATCAAATAAAAAATTTTCTATAGTAATTCCTCCACCTAATGTAACCGGCAGATTACATATGGGACATGCTCTAAACAATAGTCTACAAGATGTTTTAGTTAGATTTAATAGAATGAAAGGCCTCGAAACTCTGTGGCAGCCAGGTACAGACCATGCTGGAATTGCAACACAAGCAGTTGTTGAAAATAACCTTTTAAAAGAAGGAATTAAAAAAAATGATTTAGGAAGAGAAAAATTCATCAAAAAAATATGGGATTGGAAAGAGGAATCTGGTGGAATAATCTTAGATCAACTTAAGAAATTAGGTTGCTCGTGTGATTGGTCAAGAACAAGGTTCACTATGGATAAGGATCTTTCAAAAGCTGTAATTAAAGTATTTGTTGATCTTCATAAAAACAAGCTAATTTACAAGGATAAAAAATTAGTCAACTGGGATACTAAACTTCAAACTGCTATTTCTGATTTGGAAGTAAACCAAAAAGACGTTCAATCTCAACTGTATTACATTGATTATACGATAGAGAACTCAGATCAAAAAATCACTATCGCTACTACCAGACCAGAAACAATGATGGGAGATACCGCGGTTGCTGTAAATCCAAATGATGAAAGATATATTAATTTAGTTGGAAAAAATGTTCTTATTCCAATTGTTAATAGGACTGTCAAAATTATTTCTGACAATTACGCTGATCCGGAACAAGGTTCAGGAGCGGTAAAAATTACACCAGCACATGATTTCAATGACTATGAGGTAGGCAAGAGAAATAAATTAGAAATAATAAATATTTTTGAAGAGAATGGTAAAATAAACAAAAATGGGATTAAAGAGTTTCATGGTTTAGACAGATTTGAAGCAAGAAAACTTTTAATTAAAAAATTAAAGGACAATGGTTCTCTTGTAAAAATCGAAAATATCAAAAATAAAGTTCCATATGGAGATAGATCAAACACAATAATCGAACCCCTCTTAACAGAGCAATGGTTTGTTGATGCCAAAAAATTATCAAAAAAATCAATTAAGATAGTTAAAGAGGGCAAAACTACTTTTTTTCCAAGCAACTGGTCAAAGACATTTTTTCAATGGATGAACGATATTGAACCTTGGTGCATATCTCGGCAGATTTGGTGGGGTCATAGAATACCTGCTTGGTATGATGAAAATGGAAATATTTTTGTAGCTGAGAATGAAAAAGATGCATTAAAACTCGCAAAGAAAAAAAATAAAAATAAACAATTTAGATTAAGGCAGGAAACAGATGTTTTAGATACTTGGTTTTCATCAGCTTTATGGCCTTTTGCGACTCTTGGATGGCCAAACAAAACTGAAGAACTTAATAAATTTTATCCAACTTCAGTTCTTGTTACTGGTTTTGATATAATTTTCTTTTGGGTAGCAAGGATGTTGATGATGGGAAATTATTTTAGAAAAAATACACCATTTCATAAAGTATATGTTCATGCCTTGGTAAGAGATGAAAAGGGGCAGAAAATGTCAAAGTCAAAAGGTAATGTGATTGATCCATTAGATTTAATAAATCAATATGGAGCAGATAGTTTAAGGTTTACTTTAATTTCGATGGCCTCTCCAGGACGAGATGTAAAATTATCAAAAGATAGAGTTACTGGAAACAGAAACTTTATTACAAAAATTTGGAGTGCAAATAATTTTTTAAAACTTAATAATTGTAAATTAAAAAAAAAAATAAATTTGACCTCAATTAAACTTCCAATAAACCATTGGATTTATAATGAATTTATAAAAACACAAAATTTAATTACAAAAAATATTGAAATATTTAGGTTCGACGAGGCTGCTAAGTATGCATATCAATTTGTTTGGCATTCTTATTGCGATTGGTATTTAGAGTTCTTAAAACCTATTTTTAATTCAAAAAATAAAAGTGAAATTGAAGAAGCTAAAGCTTTCTCGTCATTTATGATGGCAAATATTCTCAGAATTCTTCATCCTTTTATCCCTTTTTTTACTGAGAACTTGTGGTCTTTAAATGCTTATAAAAAGATTTTCAATAATTATTTAATTAGTTCCAGTTGGCCAAATTTTAAGGTAATTAATAAGTTTAGTAAAAATCAAAATAATGTAAATGATTTAATTGAAATAATTTCTAACATAAGATCTACTAAAGCAGAGTTAAAAATTACTCCAAAATTATATTGTGACATATTTTTTGATGATAAATCAGGGAAATTAAAGAAATTGGTAAATAAAAATATAAATTTGATAAAACAGGTTGGTAGAATAAATAGAGTCCTTACAAAAAAGATAAGAGATAAAAATTCAATAGATATCTTAGTTCTTAAAGAAAAACTTTCATTAAATTTTAATGAGGACGTAAACTTAGGATCTCAAAAAGAGAGAATTTTAGAAAAAATTGATAGAATTAATAAACAAATAACTACTTTAAATAATAAGTTAAAAAATAAGGCTTATGTGACAAATGCACCTAAAGAAATAGTACAAAATGATAAAAATTTAGTTAAAGAATTAACTATTGAAGATGGAAAATTAAGAAGTATTGTATCTAGTATTAATTAAATGACTAAAATTGATAAAAAAAAACTACCAAGTCGTCATACTTCTTTAGGCCCAGATAGAGCTCCACATAGATCTTTTTACTATGCAATGGGAGAGACTGAACAGGATGTAGCGAAGCCGTTTGTAGGAGTAGTATCCACTTGGAACGAAGCCGCACCTTGCAATACAGCTTTAATGCGTCAAGCACAGTCCGTAAAAAAAGGAGTAAAACAATCTGGTGGAACACCAAGAGAATTTTGCACTATAACCGTAACAGATGGTATTGCCATGGGTCATGAGGGAATGAAATCATCTTTAATTTCCAGAGAAGTCATAGCCGACTCAGCTGAACTGACAGTGAGAGGACATTGTTATGATGCATTAGTTGGTATCGCTGGATGTGATAAATCTCTTCCAGGCTTAATGATGTCTATGTTGAGATTGAATGTACCAAGTGTGTTCATTTATGGTGGATCAATTTTGCCAGGAAAATTTAAAGGAAAAGATGTTACAGTTGTAGATGTGTTTGAGGCAGTAGGCAAACATTCCTCAGGTAAAATGTCTTCTGAAGAATTAAGAGAATTAGAATTAGTAGCTTGTCCAAGTGCTGGGGCTTGTGGAGGTCAATTTACAGCTAACACAATGGCGTGTGTATCTGAAGCGATAGGATTGGCTTTACCTTATTCAGCTGGGACGCCAGCTCCTTACGAGGAAAGAGATAAATATGCTTATGAAAGTGGTCAAGCAGTAATGAATTTATTAGAAAAAAAAATTAAACCAAGAGAAATAGTTACTAAAAAATCTTTAGAAAACGCAGCAACAATTGTGGCCGCAACTGGAGGCTCTACTAATGCTGCCCTTCATTTACCTGCACTTGCTAATGAGATAGGAGTAAAATTTGACTTAATGGACGTTGCAAAAATATTTAAAAAAACCCCTTATCTTGCTGATTTAAAACCTGGAGGAAAATACGTTGCAAAAGACATGTGGGAAGCTGGCGGCGTTCCTATGTTATTAAAAACTTTATATGACGGAGGATATATTCATGGCGAGTGTATGACAGTTACAGGTAAAACTATGAAAGAAAATTTAGCCAATATTAAGTTTAATCCTAATCAAAAAGTTTTAAGAGAATATAATAACCCTCTTTCTCCAGATGGTGGAGTTGTTGGATTAAAAGGTAATTTAGCTCCAGACGGAGCAATTGTAAAAATTGCAGGACTAAAAAAGTTACAATTCACAGGTAAAGCTAGATGTTTTGATAATGAAGAAGATGCAATGAAAGCAGTACAGACAAAAAAATATAAGGACGGTGATGTAATAATAATTAGATACGAAGGTCCAAAAGGTGGACCAGGAATGAGGGAAATGCTTTCAACAACTGGAGCAATTTATGGACAAGGAAAGGGTGAAAAAGTTGCACTCATAACTGATGGTAGGTTTTCAGGAGCTACCAGAGGTTTCTGTGTTGGTCACGTTGGTCCAGAGGCTGCAATGGGCGGCCCAATTGCACTTCTTAAAAATGGAGATGTAATAGATATAGACGCCAAAAAAGGATCAATTAATGTTAGGCTTACTAGTGCACAATTAAAAGCTAGAAAAAAAAAGTGGAAAGAAAAAAAATCAAGTTTTGGGTCTGGAACAATTTGGAAATATGCTCAAACAGTAGGACCTGCTTATCTCGGTGCCCCAACACATCCAGGCAAGAAAAAAGAAGTTAAAGAATATTCAAAAATTTAATGAAAATACGTCCAGTAATTTTATGTGGCGGTTCTGGTACAAGACTCTGGTCTGATCAAAAACATCATCAACCAAAACAGTTTATTGATTTTGGTAATTGGACATTATTTGGAAAAACTTTAGAAAGAATAAAAAATGCGATATTTGATTATCCAATAATAAGTACTAATAAAAAATATGTAAGAGAAATTAAAAAACATTTAAGATTAAAAGATTTTAATAAATATAAGATTATTCTTGAACCAACAAAAAGAAACACTGCTCCTGCTATACTCAGTTCAGTATTAATAAAAGAAATACCTGAGAGCCAGCCCTTAATTTTTTTAACATCAGATCATTTAATTGAGAAAACAAAATTATTTAATAAATCTATTAAACAACACCAAAAATACTTGACAGATAAAAATGTCTTCATATTTGGTATTAAGCCCTCAAATCCTTCATCTGAGTTCGGTTATTTTTTATCAAAACGGGTAAGAAATAAATACAAGGTTACCAAATTTATTGAAAAACCTAATTTAGAAAAAGCGAAAAAAATCATTAAAAGAAATGCTTATTGGAATTCAGGAATGTTTTTTCTAACTAAAAAATCAATAATTAATAACTTTAAAAAGTACCAAAACAGAAACTTTAATCATTGTTTAAATTCTGTAAATAAATCAAAATATAAAAATAATATTTATCATCTTAATAAAAAAGACTTTTTAAAATGTAAGACAATTTCTTTCGATTATGCTATTTTGGAAAAATCAAAAGATATATATGCTATCAACGTAAATATACCTTGGTCTGATCTAGGTAGTTGGAAAGAAATTTGTAAAGTTTACGATAAATTAAAGGCTAAATATCAAAAAAAGAAAAATATTTTTTATAGACCTTGGGGTAGATATACTAACTTGTACAATGGTAAAAATTTTTTAATTAAGGAACTCTATGTAAAACCCAAAGGAGTTTTAAGTCTTCAAAAACATTTTCATCGTTCAGAACATTGGGTTGTAACTCAAGGAACTCCAAAAATCACCCTTAATAAAAAAAAATTTATTTTAAAACCTAATGAAACTATTTTTATTCCTTTAAAATCTAAACACAGGATTGAAAATCCTTATAACAAACCAGTGAAGATCATCGAAGCTCAATTAGGCTCAATTTTAAAAGAAACAGATATTATTAGATATCAAGATATATATGGTAGAGTTAAATAATTTCTAATTCAATCGGTGTGTGATCAGATGGTTTTTCTTTAGATCTTGGTTTTTTATTTATATTAATTGATTTAATATTTTCAACAAGACTATTTGAAATTAAAAAATGGTCTATTCTCATACCATAATTTTTTTGCCACGAGCCAGCAAAGTAGTCCCAAAAAGTGTATTCTTGTTTAGTTTTATTTTTTAAACGATACACATCTTTAAAACCTAAATTAATTAGTTCCCTATATTTTTTTCTTATTTCTAATCTACCTAAAGCATCGTTTTCATATCTTTTAAAATCGTGCACATCTATTTCTTCAGGAATAATATTAAAATCACCAGCAATAAGAATATTTGAATTTTTCTGAATTTTTTTTTTTACATTTGATATAAATTTTTTTAACCAGTTTTTTTTATATTCGTATTTTTCCGTATCTACAGGATTTCCATTAGGAACATAAATATTTATCATTTGTATAATCTTTTTTTTTAATTTCAACTCTGCAGTAATAATTCGTGATTGATTTAGATCATCTTTTATAAAGTTATTATTAGTATTAACTAATTCATGTTTAGAGATAATAGCAACACCGTTGTAACTTTTTTGACCGAATACATATGATATGTAACCTAAATTTTTAAATTCATCATTTGGAAAATTTTCGTCTTGAGTTTTAATTTCTTGCAGCATGAGAATATCAGGCGCAGAGTCTTTAATATAATTTTTAATATTTTCTATCCTTGCTCTTACAGAGTTGACGTTCCAAGATATAATTTTCATTAAACAGAAAAAGAAAGGCCACAACCACATGAAGCAGTAGCTTTAGGATTTTTAATCACAAATGACTCTCCAATCATCTCTTTTTTGAAATCTACAATAGATCCAGAAATTATTTCAAGCGAAGATCTGTCAATAATTGCTTTTCCAAATATCACGTCATCTCCACTTGATTTTGAGTCAAAACCAAAATTATATTTGAAGCCAGAACACCCACCGCCTTGAACGGTGATTCTAAAATATTTTTTCTCATCACCTTTAGTTATCAAATTTATTTGATTTAAGGCTTGATCAGTAAAATTTAATTTCTTTTCCATAAACGATATATATCTAGTATATAATCTATGTAGTAAGCATGCAAAAAAAATCAATTCTAAAACTATCAAAATTTGCAGTTCCCTTAGTATCTAAAGGACGTCTATTTAAAGAAAAAAAAACAGATTTAAGGAATGATTTTCAACGTGATAGGGATAGAATTATACATTCTACTGCATTTAGAAGATTAAAGCATAAGACACAAGTTTTTGTAAATACATCTGGCGATCATTTTCGAACAAGAATTACACATTCTCTTGAAGTATCTCAAATAGCTAGAACTCTTTCTAAATATTTTAATTTGAATGAGGATTTGTCTGAAACTTTAAGTTTGGCACATGATCTAGGTCACACCCCATTTGGACACGCTGGAGAGGAAGCTCTTAATGATTGTATGAAAAATTACGGTGGATTTGATCACAATATACAAACTTTGAGAATTATAACAATTTTAGAAAATAGATATTATGATTTTAAAGGTCTCAATCTTTCTATCGAAACATTAGATGGCTTAATCAAACACAATGGACCAGTTAAAAATTTGACTAAATTTAATAGAATCTTGGGTAATAATTTTTTCAAAAAAAAAATTAATTTTTCTATGAATACATCTCTCGAAGCTCAGATTGCCTCATTATCAGATGATATAGCTTACAATAGTCATGATCTTGAAGATGGA
>CACGPY010000002.1 GCA_902575095.1 uncultured Pelagibacteraceae bacterium | reverse complement strand
GAAATCATTAATAAAAAAATATGAATAAACAAAAACAATTAAAGACGAAATAATTGAAGATATTGATGCGTATCTAAATAAAAAAGATAAAACAAGCCAAGTAATTCCGAAAATTAGAAAAAATTTATATGAAAGTGCCAATATAACACCCAAGTAAGTCGCTACTCCTTTACCTCCTTTAAATTTTAACCAAATGGGAAAAATATGGCCGATGAAACAAATTAAAGCAGAATATGAAATTAGATTTTCAAAATAAATAAATGTTATGACTAAAGAAAAATATCCTTTTAACAAGTCAAGCATAAGGGTTGCAACTGCTAGAGATTTTTTTCCAGTTCTTAAAACGTTTGTGGTTCCAATATTTCCTGATCCTATTTCTCTAATATCTTTTTTTAAAAAAATTTTTGTTAAAACTAATCCAAAAGGAATAGATCCTAAAAAGTAAGAATAAACTGCAACTATTATTAAATTTATATCCATTAGTTTGAGTAGACTAGTTCACCGTTTAGATAAGTCATTAAAATCTTTCCTTGAAGATTTCTATTTTCTATTGCCGTATTTTTTGATTTTGATTTCAGTTTATCTGCATCTACTTTCCATGGAGCATCTAAATCAAATATACAAATATCTCCGTCTGATCCTTTTGCCAAAGTCCCTTTTTTAATATTTAATATTTTGGCAGGGTTAATGGTTAAGGTTTCTACTATTTTATTTAAAGTAAGAGATTCATTATGATACATTTCTAAAGAAAGAGGCAGAAGGGTCTCTACACCAATAGCGCCTGTAGCTGCTTGTGCAAATGGCAATCTTTTACTTTCTTCATCTTCTGGCAAATGATCTGAAACAATTACATCTATTAACCCATCCTTGATACCTTGTACAAGTGACAATCTATCGTCTTCAAGTCTAAGAGGAGGAGATAATTTTAAAAAGGTTTTAAATTCACCAATATCATTCTCATTTAAGGATAAATTATTTATTGAAACACCTACGCTAAATTTTTTTCCATTATTTTTATTTTTTCTAATAACATCTAATGATTGTTTAGATGAAATCTGATTAATATGGTATCTACAAGGATATTCACTAAGTAAACTTAAGTCTCTTTCGATTATTATTTTTTCAGCTAGAGCTGATACTCCTTGTAGTCCCAGTCTTGTAGCTATCTCCCCATCGTTGATACAAGCGTTTTTTGATAGCTCATAGTCCTCCGCATGTTGCATTATTAAAACCCCAATATCAGATGCATAATCCATTATCCTAGACATTAGCTCTGTATTTTGAATAGTTTTATTTACATCGCTAAAGCCAATTATTCCTCTCCCAGAGAGTAAACCAAACTCAGTCATTAATTTACCTTCGCATTGTTTGGTTATTGAAGCACAAGGAAAAAGGTTAACGTTGGCTTTGTCTCTTCCTCTTCTAATAATGAAATCAACCATTGAAACGTTATCGATAATGGGTTTTGTATTAGGCATGGTTACTATAGATGTAACCCCGCCAGCTAAAGCAGCTTGGCTAAGAGTTCTAAAGTTTTCCTTATATTCATATCCTGGCTCACCTACAAAAGCTTTCATGTCTACTAACCCTGGAATTAAAACATTGCCTTTTAAATCAATTACCTCAGCATCTTTATTAGCGTCAGTTTTTTTTACATTTTTTCCTATAGCTTTTACTTTCCCTTTTTCATTTATTAGTAAAGAACCTTTCTCATCCATATTTTGTGATGGATCTATAATTCTTGCATTAATAAAAATTTTTTCTTTCATTTATTTACAATACTTTTTTAAACAAGCCATTCTTACTGCTACACCTAATTCAACTTGCTCTTTTACTAAACTAACGTTTATGTCATCTGCAAGTTTCGTATCTATTTCTACCCCTCTATTCATTGGACCAGGGTGCATAATCAGCGCATCTTTTTTTGCGAATTTTAATTTCTCTGGAGTTAAACCGTAAAATTCATAATATTCTCTTTTTGAAGGTAAAAATGAACCTTGCATTCTCTCATTTTGCAATCTTAACATCATTACAATGTCACAACCATCGAGACCTTTCTTTATATCTGTAAAAGATTTTACTCCCATTCTTTCAATTGATTTTGGCATCAATGTTTTAGGTGCTATTACATTTACTTCAGCACCTAACATATTCATTAAATAAATATTTGATCTAGCTACTCTTGAGTGAAGTATGTCACCGCAAATTGCTATCTTCAGTCCTTCAATTTTACCTTTTCTATTAATTATTGTTAAAGCATCAAGTAAAGCTTGAGTAGGGTGTTCTCTTCTTCCATCACCAGCATTAATAACTGCACAATTAACTTTTTGAGATAATAAATTTGGTGCACCTGAATCTTGGTGCCTGATTACAATTAAGTCAGGGTGCATCGCATTTAAAGTCATTGCAGTATCGATTAATGTTTCACCTTTTTTAAGCGCAGAGTTGTCCATGTTCATAGACATTACATCTGCCCCTAATCTTTTACCTGCTAGATCAAATGAACTTTGAGTTCTTGTCGATGGTTCGAAAAATAAATTAATTTGAGTTTTTCCTCTAAGAACATCTAATTTTTTTGAGCTACTTCTGTTTAATTCGATAAATTTTTTCGCTTCATCTAATATTGATTTAGCTTCTAATATTGAAAGGTTTTGAATACCAAGAAGATGTTTGGGAGAGTTTTTAATAGCTGTATTGTTTTTCTTAACTGCCATTAAAATCAACTCTATAGGCGTTTTATAGTATCAGATCAAGTATTTTCTTTAGTTAAATAGTCTAAGGCTCCTTGAAGTATAAATTGTGCAGAATTCTCATCTAATTTGCTTATCTTTTTTGACGTGTTTGATGCTAAATCATTGGATAAATTAAACGCCCCCTGACTTGATAATCTCTCATCCCATAAAGTGAC
The DNA here is from genome assembly GCA_902575095.1 of uncultured Pelagibacteraceae bacterium. Taxonomy (GTDB): domain Bacteria; phylum Pseudomonadota; class Alphaproteobacteria; order Pelagibacterales; family Pelagibacteraceae; genus Pelagilacustribacter. The sequence goes on along the minus strand of CACGPY010000002.1, from coordinate 88,648 downwards.
ATTTTCAGTAACATCTTTTGATAGATTAATAGCTAAATCTTTAGCTGATTGTGACGATCGACTGGAAGATCCATCCATATTAATTGGATTTCCAACTACAATGCCTTTAATCTGATTTTCATTAAAAATCTTTATTATTTCTTTAAGTAACTCAGAATATTTATTTTTAATTAAAGTCGTATATGGAGTGGCAATAATTTTATTTTCATCAGAAATGGCTACACCAATACGTTTTCTACCGGGGTCAATTCCCATTAACCTGGACTTTTTATCGAGTTTTTTCTTAAATTCTTTAATATCAAGCATGAAATTTACCTAATTTGTGATAAAACACATTTAAATTAACTTATTTCACAAATGTCCTTAGATAAAGAAAAAATTAAACACGTTGCAAAATTAGCTCGAATTTCGGTTGATGACGCTAAAGTGGAGAGCCTAACAAAAGATTTAAACTCTATTTTTAAGTTTATAGAGCAATTAAATGAACTAAATACAGACAAAGTCGAACCATTAACTTCTATACTTAATCAATCATTAAGATCGAGAAAAGATGAAATTAGTGATGGCAAGATAAGAGAGAAAGTTCTGAAAAATTCACCTAAAGAAAATGAAGAATTTTTTGTAGTTCCTAAGGTGGTGGAGTAATGGCTGATATTACAAATCAAAGTCTTAATGAAATTATAGAAAACGTAAAAACGAAAAAAGTCTCCTCAACAGATTTAACCAAAGCATATATAAAAAATATTGAAAGCGCAAAAAAGTTAAATGCATTTGTTACTACAACATTTGATCAAGCTTTGGATAAAGCTAAACAATTCGACAATAAACCAAATTTTGATCAATTGCTGCCAGGAATACCTTTAGCTGTAAAAGATTTATTTTGTACAGAAAATACAAAAACAACTGCTGGAAGCAACATTTTAAATAACTTTATTCCATCTTATGAGTCAACTGTCACAAAAAATTTATGGAACAATGGATCTTTTCTTTTAGGAAAATTAAATTGTGATGAATTTGCGATGGGCTCTTCTAACGAGACAAGCCATTATGGAAATGTAATTAATCCTGTAGGAGATCAATTAGTGCCCGGAGGCTCATCTGGAGGATCCTCATCTGCTTTAGCCGCAGACTTAACTCCAGCTACAATTGGAACAGATACAGGTGGATCAATTAGGCAACCAGCTTCATTCACAGGTACCGTAGGTTTAAAACCAACTTATGGTTTATGTTCTAGATGGGGTATCGTAGCTTTTGCATCTTCTTTAGATCAAGCTGGCCCAATGACAAAAACAATAAAAGATTGTGCAATCATGCTGGAGTCAATGTCTGGATTTGATGAGAAAGACTCTACCTCAATAAATAAAAAGAAAGAACAATATTCAAAAAATTTAAAAGATAATATTGAAGGTTTAAAAATTGGAATTCCAAAAGAATATCGTGTTGATAATATGCCAAAGGAGGTTGATGAACTTTGGGAAAAAGGAAAAAAGATATTAAAGGATCTTGGTGCACAATTAATTGATATTTCATTGCCTCATACAAAATATGCTTTACCAACTTATTATATAGTTGCTCCGGCTGAAGCTTCATCTAATTTAGCAAGATATGATGGAGTTAGATACGGTTATAGATCAAAGCAAGGAAAAGATTTAATCGAGATGTATGAAAAAACACGTTCCGAAGGTTTTGGAGATGAAGTAAAACGTAGAATACTAATTGGCACTTATGTTCTCTCATCAGGTTATTATGATGCTTATTATCTTAAAGCACAAAAAGTGAGGCAACTAATAAAAAAAGATTTTGATGATAGTTTTACAAAAATAGATGCAATTCTAACGCCATCAACTCCTAGTTCTGCATTTAAAATAGGGGAAAAAACAAATGATCCCGTTTCTATGTATTTGAATGATATTTTTACTGTACCTGTGAATTTAGCTGGTCTACCAGCTTTATCAATGCCTGCAGGTGTTGATAAGCAAGGTTATCCTTTAGGTTTGCAACTTATTGGTAAAGCATTAGACGAGCAAAAAATTCTTAATATTGGTTACGCATTTGAAAAAAATTGTGGTTTTAAAAATGAAATTAAAAAGTGGTGGTCATGAGTAAAGAAAAATTTGATTATTTTATTAAGGGAGAAAAAGGGAAATATGAAGTTGTGATAGGTCTTGAGGTTCATGCTCAAGTTTTATCTAAATCTAAACTTTTTTCTGGTTCATCAACTAAATTTGGCGCTGATCCTAATAACCAGGTAAGTTTGATTGACTCTGCTTTTCCTGGAATGTTACCGGTCATTAATGAAGAATGTGTTAAGCAAGCAGTAAGAACTGGCCTTGGTTTAAATGCTAAAATAAATAATTACTCAGTTTTTGATAGGAAAAATTATTTCTATGCAGATTTACCGCAAGGTTATCAAATATCTCAATACAAGAACCCCATCGTAGGAGAAGGTAAAGTTTTATTAGATATGCCTTATGGATCAAAAGAAATTGGTATAGAAAGACTTCATCTCGAGCAAGATGCGGGTAAAAGTATTCATGATATGGACCCATCTAATACTTATGTTGATTTAAATCGTTCAGGAATAGCTTTAATGGAGATTGTAAGTAAACCAGATCTTAGATCACCAGATGAGGTTAATGCATACATTAAAAAATTAAGGTCAATAATGAGATATTTAGGAACCTGTGACGGAAATATGCAAGAAGGATCACTTAGAGCTGATGTTAATGTGTCTGTAAGAAAAGAAGGTGATAAAAATTTTGGAACACGTTGTGAAATAAAAAATGTAAATTCTATAAAATTTATGCAGATGGCAATAGAGTACGAAGCCGCAAGACAAGTTGAACTAATAGAAAATGGTAAAGTGATAGATCAAGAAACAAGGCTTTTTGATACTAAAAAAAATGAGACAAGATCAATGAGATCAAAAGAAGATGCTCATGATTACAGATATTTTCCAGATCCTGACCTTTTACCTTTAAAGTTAGAACAAAAATTAATCGATGACTTAAAAAAAACTCTTCCAGAACTTCCCGATAAGAAAAAAGAAAGATTTATAAAAGAATATGGACTAAATGCATATGAAGCAAATGTTCTAGTTTCTGAAAAAGAAATATCTGACTATTACGAAGAAGTTGCAAAATTATCAGATAAAAAACTTGCAGCTACTTGGATGATGGGAGATTTATTTGCAATGTTAAATGATAGGGGGCTTGATATATCAAAATCTCCTATATCTGCAAAACATTTCGCAGAGTTAGTTCAAGCAATTAAATCTGGAGAAATTTCAGGAAGAATAGCAAAAGAAGTTTTCGAAATTATGGTTGAAAGCGGAGATAATCCAAAAAAAATTATAGAGTCAAAAGGAATGAAGCAGCAAAGTGATCCTAAAGAATTAGAGAAGATGATTAATGAAATATTATCAAAAAATAAAGATAAAGTTGATCAATACAAAGCTGGAAAAGAAAAATTATTTGGTTTTTTTGTTGGACAGGTTATGAAATTATCTGGTGGAAAAGCAAATCCTCAATTAACAAACGAGATTCTAAAAAAACTTTTAAAAGGCTAATTATGCCTAAAAAATTAGATTTAACAGATAATCTTGAAAAGTATATTATTGACCATTCTGATGATCTTACTGACGTCCAAAAAGAGATCTTAAATTATAATCTTAGTCTTGGTGATCAAACGAAATTGCAAATTTCTATTTCACAAGCGCAATTTCTTCAAACATTAATTAAAACATCTAATACAAAAAAAATTTTAGAAATCGGAAGTTTTACAGGTTTTAGCGCTTTATCAATGGCCTTATCATTACCTGATGGCGGATCTTTAATCAGCTTAGATAAAAACGTTGAATTTAGTAAAAAAGCAAAATCTTTTTATGATAAGGCCAATGAAAACAAGATAACACAAATTATAAAGCCAGCACTTGAGAGTTTGAAAGAACTTGAAGATACTAAACAAAAATTTGATTTGGTTTTTATTGATGCAGATAAAGAAAATTATATAAATTATTATGAAAAAAGCATTGTATTGATTGGTAAAAATGGACTTATTATAATTGATAATGTCTTATGGCATGGTGAGGTAGCCGATAATTCAAAAAATGATAAATTCACCAATATCATTAGAGAATTTAACAAATATATAAAAGACGATAATAGAGTGATAAAAAATATCATTCCCATTGGTGATGGATTAACAATTTGTATTAAAAAATAATGTTCACTGTTTTTGGATTTTATAAGTTTAAGAAAATTAATTTTTTAAAGAAAAATAAAGAATTTCTGCAAAGAGAAATTTTAAAAAATAACATAAGTGGTACAATTATACTTTCCCAAGAAGGATTTAATGGAACAATTGCTGGAAAGAGGAGAAATATTAGCCAGATAATTAAATCTTTAAAAAAAGTATTTAATTTTAAAGATTTTGACAGTAAGAATATGTCTCAAAGTCATTTTCAACCATTCCACAAAGGTAAAATAAAAATTAAAAAAGAAGTTGTTCCACTTGGTTTAAAAATAAACTCAAAGAATAAAAAACTTAATAGATATATTTCTGGAAAATCATGGAATAAACTTATTTCAAATAAAGAAACTTTGGTCGTAGATGCTAGAAAGCCATTTGAATATGATGTGGGTACTTTTAAAAATTCTATAAATCCAAACATTCAAAATTTTAGAGATTTTCCAAAATATTTAGAAAAAATCGATAAGGCTAAACCTTTAGCAATGTTTTGTACCGGAGGTATTCGGTGTGAAAAAGCCTCAATATTTTTAAAAAGAAAAGGTTTTAAGAACGTTTTCCAGTTAAAAGGTGGGATACTTAATTATTTAAATAAAATCGAAAAGAAAGACAGTCTATGGAAAGGAGAGTGTTTTGTTTTTGATAATAGAGTATCTCTTAAACACAAATTAAAACAAGGAACCTACTCCGTATGTAGTGGTTGTAGAAAACCTTTTTCACCAAAAGACAAAAAATCTTACAAATACGAGGAGGGTGTTTCATGTCCTAGGTGTTATGACACACTCTCAAATTCACAAAAAACTAGATTTCGTATGAGGCAAAATCAAATTAACCTTGCTAAAAAAGCTGGAAGAAAGCATAAGTTCCAAAAGGAATTTTAATTATGGATTTGACTAAAGGTTCGATTTGGCAGCTTCTTAGAAAAGTAACCATACCTGCAAGTACAGGGTCTCTCTTTCAAACTTTTTACAATCTAGTCGATACTTATTTTGCTGGAAGAATTTCACCAGAGGCGCTAGCAGCAATTGCAAAATCCTGGCCAATTTATTTTATAGCAATAGCCGTTGCGGTTGGTATTGGAGCTGGAACTACAGCTTTAATCAGTAATTCAATTGGAGCCAAAGAGGACAGAAAAGCATCAATGTACGTTGCTCAGTCAATAATATTAGCAATTGTAATTTCAATTTTCGTAACTTTATTTGGTTTAAATTTTTCAGATGAACTTTTAAGAATTATGGGCTCTACTGAAGAAAGTATAATTTTAACACGTGAATACTTAGATATTATTTTTTTTGGAGCTGTCATTGTATTAGTTCAATTATCTTTGAATGGAACATTAAATGCTCAAGGTGATACAAAAAGTTATAGAAATGTTTTAATTTTTACTTTTTTCTTAAATATTTTTTTAAATCCATTATTCATATTTGGTTATGGATTTATACCAGCATTTGGAATTGCAGGTTTAGCTATTGCTACAATAGTTTCTCAATGTATCGGCTTAATATATTTAGCTAATAAAGTTTATTGCTGTAAATTAAAAAAATTCCTTTATCTAGAATGCTTTAAACCAAAAATTGATTATTTAAGCTCGCTTTTTAAACAATCAGTGCCAATAATGTTTACTATGTTGATGATAATGTTTGGAGTATTTAATATTTTCTATTTTGTTGGTCAGTTTGGAGAATTAGCTACAGCGGGTTATGGTACTGCTGTTAGAATAGAACAAGTTTTATTGTTACCAGTAATAGGTTTAAATACTGCTGTTTTATCAATTGCAGGTCAAAACTTTGGGGCAAAAATGTATTTCAGAGTAAAAGAAGTGTATGGAAAAGCCCTAATGTTTGGTTCTGGATTTATGGTGTTAGCAGGCATATTCGTTTATCTGACTTCAGAAATTATAATTTCTTTTTTCACAAATGATTTAGAAGTTATCCGAAGAGGAGCACTTTACTTACAAGTCGCAGCTTTAATTGGGCCGGTTTATCCTGTTTTCTTTATTACCTCTGCTTTATTTCAGGCTCTCAAAAGACCCATTTATAGTTTGTACATGACAATACTTAGATTAACGTTAATACCATTTATGTCGTTATGGTATGTCATAAATATTAGAAATGGTGAATATCAAGATATTTTTTATACGATTTTAGTAACAAATTGGATGATGGGATTAGTTGTATTAACTTTTGTACCATTCTTTTTAAAAAGAGTATTTAGGATTTCTTTTAAAAAATTATTTGTATTCTAGTTTATTCTCTAATTTTCTCACAAAATAAGATACTACTAAGATTAGCACTAGGTATTCCAAAATTAAAAAAGTGTATATTTCTAGAGGTCTATAGGTAGTAGTGACTAGCTCATTAGCTTTTCTTGTCAAATCTCCTATACCTATAATTGATACTAGAGAGGACATTTTTAATACATAAACAAATTGATTTCCCATAGCTGGCAATACAACTTTAATCGCTTGCGGAAGAATTACCAATCTCATTTTTCTCCAAAAATCCATTCCAAGTGACTCAGATACTTCATGCTGTCCTTTCGAAATAGAATTAATTCCAGCTCTAAAAATTTCTGCCTGAAACGCACTTTCACTAATAGTCAAAGCTATTATTCCAGAAACAAATGGCGAGAAACTCACTCCGATCATGATTGGAAGACCATAATAAATCCAAAGAATTAAAACTAATAAAGGGATTGCTCTAACAATTTCTACATATGTTATATTAAAATAACTTAAGAATTTATTATTAGACAATGAAGGAAGAGCAACTATCAAACCAATAATCATTGCTAGAATTATTGAAACTATTGAAATATAAATGGTGGTCGTAATTCCGCTAATTAAAAATTTTAGATTAGTAAGACCGTCTATATTATCTGGACTTAGTATATACCATCCCCATTCATAGTTAGAGCTACATCCTTGTAGTAATAATAATAAAGATGCAATTTTTAAAATCTTCACCGATTAACTATATTTGTAAATGAGAAGTATTTAAACTTAAATTATAAACTTTTTAGATTATATTTTGCTTCTAATGTCATAAAAAACCCAGAGGATTGTTTTCTTTTAATCCAATTACTAACGTAATCGTTCCAAACTTTATCTCCTTTTGGAACCATCATTGCTAGAAATGCAGGGTTTTTTCCACCATCTGGTACAATAGCTAGTTGAGGATATTTTACTACAAGCTTATTTGCTTCTAGTGAGCTAGTAATGTTACCGTCAGCTCTTCCAGCCAAAACTTCTTGGAAGTCTCTCGCCGGTGCTTCAATTGATCTTAATTTTGATTTTGGGAAAAATTCTTTTGCTTTTTCTTCTTGAGATGTACCTAATGTAGTTGCTATCGTAACTTTTTTATTATTTAAAGAATCCCATGTAGGAAATTTTTTTAAGTTCTTTTTTAGTACTAAAGGAACTGTCCCGTATTTGTAATACGTAGCTGTAAAACCTGCTACTTCAGCTCTTTTAGGTGTTTTAGTTACACTAGTAGAAATGTCATATCTGTCTGCAGTTATTCCAGCAACAATAGTCTTCCACTCAGCAGGAACAAATTTTACTTTTACACCTAAATCTTTGGCTAACTCTTTCATTACATCTATATCAAAACCTTTGTACTTGTTTGTAGCAGGGTCTTTCATTGACATTGGATCCCAGTCTCCTGTTGTTCCAACTCTTAACTCTCCACTTTGTTTGATTGAATCTAGTTTAGATGCTGCTTGAGCGCTTGTCGTTACAAGTAATATTAATAATACTGAAAAAATTTTTTTAATCATATTTATTTAATAGCCAATCCTTTCCTTTTTTTCGATTTGCAATTTGACCCACTTAATTAACTTAAATCAAAGGGGTTGACTGAAGGGCAGTTTATCAGCTATAAAGAACAAAACAAGAACATTTATGAAGCTAACAATACCATTTTATTTACACAAAGTAGGAGCCGGTTTTCCTTCGCCAGCCACCGATTATATTGAAGATGATATAGACTTAAATTCACACCTCATAACAAATGCACCAGCTACTTTTATTATAAGAGTCCAAGGAAAATCTATGACTAATGTCGGAATATACGATGGAGATCTATTAATAGTAGACAAAAGCTTAAATCCAAAAAATTTTTCAACAGTAATAGCAAATGTTAATGAAGAACTCGTAGTAAAAACTTTGATTAAGAGCAAAGAAACCAACTATTTGACATCTGGGTCTAAAAAAACATCAGATAGAATTAGTTTAACAGATAATCCAGAAATAATAATTTGGGGAGTTGTGACATATGTCATTCATAAACAATAGTAAAAAAAAAATTGCTCTTATTGATTGCAATTCTTTCTACGTTTCATGTGAGAGATTGTTTAATCCTAAAATAAGAAATGTGCCCGTTGTTGTACTGTCAAATAATGATGGCTGTGTAATATCTAGATCAACAGAGGCTAAAGCATTAGGAATTAAGATGGGAGAACCATATTTTAAAGTTAAAGAACTAGTTAAAAAAAATAATGTTCAAATATTTTCTTCTAACTATTCATTATATGGTGATCTATCTAGAAGAGTAATGCGAGTATTAAAAGGTTTCTCAGATAAAATAGAAATTTATTCAATAGATGAAGCATTTATAGATTTATCGCACATAAAAGATGAAACGACAGAAGAATATGGAAAAAAAATTAGAGAAAGAGTTCTTAAGTGGACTGGAATTCCAACAAGCGTTGGTATCTCATGTACTAAAACTTTAAGCAAGGTTGCAAATCACGTAGCTAAAAAAAATAAAGCTGGCGTAATATTTTTAAAAAAGGATATCGATGAAATATTAAAAAAATTTAAAATTTCCGATATATGGGGAGTTGGTAGACAACTATCAAAACTATACATTAAAAATGGAATAGATAATGCATATAAATTAAAAAATATATCAAACACCTGGGTTAAAAAAAGTACGAATGTATTAGGCGCTAAAACAGTAATGGAGTTGAGAGGAATACCTTGTATCGATTTAGAAACAGAGGAAACAAAAAGAAAAAGTTGTTGTGTATCAAGATCTTTTGGAAAAAAAGTTGAAAGTCTAGACAAACTAAAAGAGTCTATAACAACGCATTGCTTGAATGCGGCTGAAAAAATTAGAACAGATAAACAAACTACAAGAGCGGTGACAGTATTTATTAGAACAAGTCCTTTTGATAAAAACAGAAAGTATTATTCAAACTCCATAACAATCGAGCTACCAATAGATACTAATAATAGCTTAGAGCTAGTAAAAACTGCTATAAATGGATTGAATAAAATTTATAAATATGGGTATTTTTATCAAAAGGCTGGAATTATTTTATCAAAATTAAAAAATTCATCAGAAAAAGAATTAAACTTGCTGGCACCCATTTTAGAAAATAAATCAAAAACACTAATGAAAGCAATAGATTTTACTAATGCAAAATATGGACGTAATGCAATAAGTATAGCTCAAGCAGGAATAAATAATGATTGGAAAATGCGTAGAGAACATTCATCAAAAATAGATACAGCATCATTTGACTCACTACCTAAGATAAGTATATAAAGTAAGCACGGGGTGTCTAGAAGACTGAGATTAAACCCGACGAACCTGACCGGTAATTCAGTGAGGGAATTATGGATACAATATATTTATCAATACAATCATCTTTAATAGTAACTATTATAGTTGGCCTTTTTTTTATCGGACTAGGGTATTTAAATTCAAAGAAAACTGTCGATAATAGAAATTATATAATTGGAAATAGAGACGAAAATACATTTTCATTAACAACAAGTTTGGCTGCATCCGCTTTGGGAGCATGGATACTATTTGGTCCAGCCTCAGCTGCTACATGGGGAGGTTTTGGAGCAGTAATAGGATACGCATTAGGCGCTGCAACACCAATGTTATTATTATACAATTTTGGACCTAAAATTAGAAAAGAGTTTCCTAAAGGCCTATCCTTAACAGAATTTATTAAAAAACGGCTTGGCAAAGGTATACTTAAATTGAGCTTATTTTTAATATTATTTTATTTAATTATTTTTTTGATAGCTGAGGTTACCGCAATCGCTTTTCTGCTAAACTTTATTTCTAAAACTCCATTATGGATTACGGCAGGAACAACTTTATTAATTTGTTTACTTTACATTCTAAGAGGAGGATTCAAACTTTCAATAATAACTGATAAGTACCAATTCATTATAATAGCATTTTTGATATTTGCTTCTATGATTTTAATTCTCGGAAACTTAGAGATAAATAGCTTTAAACTAATCAAAGAAAATTCACCAAATCTTATAAGTAGTAAATATTTGCCCAATTATACAGCCGGTCTTACTTTTTTTATAGCGGTAGCTGCAACAAATTTATTCCATCAAGGAAATTGGCAAAGGGTATTTGCTGCAAAAAATAATTTAATATTAAAGAAAAGTTTAATTTATTCTTCAATAATAACATTATTAATAGTTTTATGGATGGGATATACAGGGCTTATTTCTTTTTCTTTAAATTCAAAAGTAATTCCTGATTTAGCTTTTTTTGATTTAATATTATCAAAGAATTTTCTATTAATTATATCAATTTTAATATTAGCATTGGCTTTAACATTAAGCACAATAGATACTTTAATAAATGCGATATCAAGCATCCTTATTGTAAATGGCAATCAAATTAGTAAATCAATTTTTGGTAGTTCTTTAAAAAATAAAACTAATTATATAATTTTAATTATAAGTTTTTTAGTTTTTATTTTAGCATCAAAGGGATTTAGTATTTTATATTTATTTTTATTAGCAGATCTATTTTGTTGTGCAGCAGTTGTTACAATTTTTTACGGTTTTTTTAATAAGAAAATTAGTTCTCAAATGTCATATTTATCTATTTTAAGCGCACTAATTTTAGGAATACTATTTTTTCCAAGTATGGATTTTCAATCAAGTATATTAGTAGGGAATTTATTACCGATAGAATCTTTTAGTTCAATTATTACCACTAACTTACTTTTTATCTCATTTGCAATAGCGATAATTACTCAATTTTTCTTTATAATATTTTATTCTTTACGAAGTTCATTTAAATAAATTATTACAGCCAACCAAATAAAAATAAATGATATTAGTTCATCCAATGCTAAAGGTTCATTAAAATAATACAATCCTAAGAAAAATTGTGCAGTCGGTGTCAGAAAAAAAATCATGCTTGCTGGCCCAATTCCTATTAATTTAAAGCCTTTAGTATACCAAAACAGAGGTATTAAAGTCATTAAACCTGCCCAAAACAAATAAAAAGAAAGCAGTGGTTCATTTACGGAAAAAATATTTAAATTATTATTTATTAAAAAAATAAAAAGAACTATTGCAATAGGTGTTAGAAGCAAAGTTTCAATGAGCAAACCTATATCTGAAGAAACTTTAACTTTTTTTCTAATTAAACCATATAAACTAAATGTTAGAGCTACAGTAATTCCAATCCATGGGACATCACCAAGTTTTACTAGAAAGTAAATCAATGCTAAAATGACTAAGATAACTGAGATAATTTTATTCCGATTGTATTTTTCTTTTAAAAAAATTATTCCAAGAAATACACTTAAAATTGGAAAAATATAATAACCTAGAGCTGAGTCTAATAAATTATTTGTGCTTACCGCATAAAGCCACGTAAACCAATTTATTGACACAAGTAGGCCAGTCAAAAAAAGAATAAAAATATTTAATTTATTTTTTATAATCCTTTTAAATTCACTCCATTTAGCATAATAAGATGTAGTAATAACTAATAATAGAGCTGTCCAAATAGTTCTATGAATTGTTAATTCTAAAGGGGATGCGTAAGATACAAATTTAAAGTATATGACCCCAATTATACCCCACCAAAGAGAAGCACCAACTGTAAAAGAGATTCCTTGAAATAAATTTTTCTTCATTTGACCATTTTTTTGATTGATTTATAAGGTAATTAATTAATAATTAGTACTAAATTAGCTTATTTAAAAGGAAGAGTGGGTGAGCGGTTTAAACCAGTTGGTTGCTAACTAACCGTACGAGTAACATCGTACCGAGAGTTCGAATCTCTCCTCTTCCGCCAAAAAATTAATTAAAATAACTATCAATTTTGACTGGCTCTTTACTCAGAATGTACTTGTAAACATTTATATTCTCTAAAACTCTTTGTACATAGTTTCTTGTCTCTTCAAATCTTATTTGTTCGATCCAGTTTATATATGATAGTTGACCTTTTGATGGATCTCCATTAACTCTTCTCCACGTTTTAACACGATTTGGTCCAGCATTGTATGCAGCTATAGCAAAAGGATAAACACCGTTATAATCTTCAATTAATGAATTAAAATAATAAGAACCTAATTTAATATTATATTCAGGATCTCTAGTTAAACCACTTATGCTATATGGGAGCTTAGCTTGTTTAGCAACAATCTTAGCAGTATATTTCATAAGCTGCATCATTCCTCGTGCACCAGCCCAGCTGTTAGCATTCTTATCAAATTCACTTTCTTGTCTAATGATAGCTAAAATTACTTCTGACTTAGGCATATTTTTATTATTAATTACTTTAGGAGTTGCAATAATTGGGTAGTTATATTTATTGTAAAATCTTTTTTCATATGATGCCTTTTTTGAAATCTGTATAGCAAAGTCATATCTTTCTAGACTAGTGGCCAAATCTGCAGCTAAAACTTCACTACCTTTTTCAATATTTAAATCAGCTAAATGTTTGAAAATATCCTTTCCTAATTGAGTAGCATTAAGTTCTTTCAACAAAATTAAATGTCTAATTAATTTATTTTTTTTAAATTCTTTTTCATACTCCCTATCAAAAAAGCTTTGGTCTTTAAGTTCAAAATTTCCACCTGGATTAATTTTATTAAATGCAAGCTGACCGTAATATGTCATTGGAAATTTAGCTGCTTCAGAATAAAATTGTTTCGATAATTCTGCTTCACCAAGTAATTCGTATGAAGCCCCCAACCAATAAGCTCCTCTAGCTAAACTAATTGGATACCCAACATTATTATAAAAATTTTGAAAATGGTTAATTGCGTATTCTGGAGAATTTAAAAAAGTTAATGCTATCCATCCAGATAACCATTCTGCTTCGGCAAAGGATGGTCCAGCCGATAAAGCATGTTCACTTGAAATTTTATAAGCAGTTTTATATCTTTTTTTGTAAATCAAACTTCTTACTACACTTTCTCTTTGATCCCACCATTTATCTGGACGAACCATTTGGCTTTCCGTTTTTAACGAGTTTCGATATAAAATTTCTAAAGATCCATCTAATCTTCCTCTTCGATTTCTCCATCTAAGCCTATCAAATTCTAAACCAGGATCTTCTTTTAGATATTGTGGAACTTTAGAGATAGCATTATCAACACCGTAAGAATTACTCATTAATATCTGTCTAGCGTTGTAAAGAGCTCTTTGATCTTTTGGTAAATATTTTAGCATTCGTTTAAGATCCCAATATTTTTTTTCCCATGCTAAATAATCCGCTCTTTTAATATGATCATCAGAGTCAATAAATTTTTTAAATTTAGCTCTGTAATAGCCTAAATCATTTTTTCTTATAGTAGCTGTTATCCAACCTTCTTTTATCAATTCTTTTACTTTTTCATTTTTACCTTGTTCAAGGTAAGCTTCGGCTAGCTTTATTTTACCTAGCCCGCCAAGCGGAGGATATTTTTCAAACCAATTAATTACAGAAGTTGGAGAATTATTTCGTAAATAAATTTTCTCTTCAGCTAAATATCTTATTCTGTTAATCCTTGGGTAGTCCTCATTTTGTTCAATAAATTTTTTATATTCAGCAAATGAGGCACCATTTCTAGTGGTTTTAAGATGCATCCAAGTAATAAGGTTTCTAAATTCTCTATCCTTCACTTTTGCAGAACTTTTTAACGCACTATTCCACTTTTTATCTTTAATGAACTGAATAGTTTCTTTTGCTCTGTCAAAATCTTTTTGATTTAAAATTGATGATTTTTCAGCTGTCTCAGTTTTAGATTTATAAATTGATGGCTTTTTTCGTGGAAAAACAAAAGAGCTTTTCTTTTTAATTACTTCAACTTTTTTTACTTCTTTTTTTTCTTTAAGATCAACTTTTTTATCTTCAATAACCACTTTCTGTTTTTGATTAACATCTTTTTTTTGCTCTTTTTCTTGATTAGTTAAAGGTTTTTTTTGAGGTAGATTACTTGAAAAACTCTTTCCTGGGTCTTTATTAATTTTTTTAAATATTGATGGTTTTTCTTTAGGGAAAAGGAATTGATCCTCTGAATAACTATGACCTATAGATAAAATAAATGTTATTACTACTAGACTAATTAATTTATTGGTCATAAGTTAAGACTTATTTATCTTATTTTGTTTTATGCTTAAAGGATCAATTGTAGCTTTAATTACCCCATTTGATGGTGAGAACCTTAGTGAGGATACTTATATTAAATTGATCAATTACCATTTAGAAAGTGGTACAAACGGGATTGTGCCTGGAGGAACCACTGGCGAGTCACCAACATTATCTCATAATGAGCACAAAAGAATAATCGAAATGGCAGTAAAAGAATGTAAAGGGAGGATACCGGTTATTGCGGGTACAGGTTCTAACTCTACAGATGAAGCTATAGAATTATCTAAATTTGCTGAAAAGGCTGGATCTGATGCATTGTTAGTAGTGACACCTTATTATAACAAACCAACTCAAGAAGGTCTTTATCAACATTATAAAATGATTAATGACAACGTTGGTATACCGATAATTATTTACAATATTCCTTCAAGATCTGTCATAGACATGAGTGTAGATACAATGACCAGATTATATGAACTCAAAAATATTAAAGGGGTAAAAGATGCTACAGGCGATTTAAACCGGGTGGATCTACAGTTAAAAGCTATGGGAAATGAATTTATACAATTAACAGGCAATGATGATAATGCTTTTGAATTTAATAAAAGAGGGGGAGTTGGTGCTATTGGTGTGACTGCAAATATTGCAGCAAAACTTTCATCTGATTTTCAAGCAGCTTGTGTAAGTAATATCGATAAAGCATCAAAAATAGACAAACTACTTCAACCTTTGCATACATCTTTATTTATTGAGAGCAATCCATCTCCTGTTAAATATGCTGCTTCACTTCTAGGAATGTGCAAACCAACTGTAAGATTGCCTCTGGTCGAGATTAAAGAAGAAACAAAAAAGAAAGTTTCAGATGCTCTTAAAGTAGCCAAGTTACTTTAATGAAACAAAAATTAGTACCCGGGCAAAAAATAATCTGCTTGAATCGAAAAGCAAGTTTTAATTATTTTTTTTTAGAGGTATTAGAAGCTGGAATAGTTTTAAAAGGATCTGAGGTAAAATCACTTAGAGATGGAAAAGGAAGTATAGCTGACTCTTATGCAGTCGACAATAACGGAGAATTATTTTTAATAAATTCTCATATACCTTTATATCGACAATCGTCATACAATAATCACAATCCAAAGAGCGACAGAAAATTATTGTTAAATAGAAAAGAAATAAATAAACTCATTGGTAGAATCAATCAAGACGGTTTAACTTTAATACCAACAAAACTATATTTTTTAAAGGGCAAGGTAAAAATAGAGATAGCAGTAGCAAAAGGTAAAAAACTATTTGATAAGAGACAAGTAAAAAAAACTAGAGACTGGAATAGAGAAAAGGCGAGATTGCTAAGTAAGAACAACAAATGATACATTTAAATATTGGGTCAAATTTAAATTCAAAACATGGATCTAGATTTGATAATATTTCCTTAGCTATTAATTTTTTAACTAATTCAAAAATCAATGTTAAAAAAATTTCAAATTTTTATGAAACGCCTTCATATCCAAATCGAAATTTTCCTAAATTTTTGAATGTAGGAATAATTGTAGACTATTATAAGGATTATTTTGATCTATTAAATGAGATTAAAAAAATTGAAAAAAAATTAGGAAGAATTAAAACAGTTAAAAATGATCCTAGAGTAATTGATATAGATATTGTTGATTTTAATAGCAAAATTAAAAAAACCGATAAATTGATTTTACCTCATCCAAAATGTCATTTAAGAAATTTTGTTTTATACCCAATTTTACAAATTGATCCTAATTGGTTTCATCCAATTTTTAAGAAAAATGCCCAATTTTTGATAAATAAACTTAGTCAAAAATTCAGGATTGAGATTACAAGACTGAAGAAAAATGTTAATATCGAATATGATTAATAATAATGAATTAATTGATCAAATTAAGTCATACAACAGATTTTTAAATTCAGAGTCACTAAATAAAGCCTATAATTTTGCTTTAGAAGCTCACCAAAATCAAAAGAGGGATGAAGGAGTTCCTTATATTATACATCCAGTCGCTGTTGCTAAAATTTTAACAGAATTAAAATTAGATAGCGCAACCATAACTACAGGTTTGCTACATGATACCATAGAAGATACCAAAGTGACTTATGAAACAGTTAAAAAAGAGTTTGGCGAAGAAGTTGCAAATCTAGTAGAAGGTGTAACCAAAATTTCTGCATTAGAAAATAAAGCATCTAGTGACTCAAAAGCGGAAAATTTCAGAAAATTAATACTTGCTACGTCTAAGGATATTAGAGTTTTGCTTGTAAAATTAGCTGACAGATTGCATAACATGCGAACTATCCAATTTGTAAAAGATAAAGACAAGATCATAAGAAAAGCTAAAGAAACAATGGAAATTTATGCTCCATTAGCTGATAGAATGGGAATGAACAGAATTCGTGATGAACTTGAAGATTTATCTTTTTCTGTCTTAAATAAGCCAGCGAGAGATTTAATTTTAGAAAGATTAAACTTTATTAAAAATAATACGGAAGATACTTTTAAATTTATTTCACAAGAATTAATTGAGCTATTAAAAGATAATGGAATTACAGCCATTATTACTGGCCGTGAAAAAACTCCATTTTCTATTTGGAGAAAAATTCAAAATAAAAAAATATCACTTGAACAACTTACCGATATAATTGGTTTTAGAGTTATAGTTAAAAACATAGAAGACTGTTATAAAACGCTTGGGATTTTCCATAGTAGATTTTCAACAATCCCAGGTAAATTTAAAGATTATATTTCAACACCAAAAATTAATAATTATAAATCATTACATACAGCAGTAATTGGTCCAAAAAAAAACAGGATAGAAATACAAATAAGAACACATGAAATGCATGAGTTTGCGCAAAGAGGAATAGCTTCTCATTGGAAATACAAGTCATCAGAAAAATTTTCTGAACTTTCTTGGAAGGAATACGATTGGTTAAGAGATTTAGTTGAAATTATAGAGGCCGGAACCAGTCCTGAACATTATTACGAGTTTACAAAGTTACAAATGTTTCAAGAAAACGTTTTTTGTTTTACACCAAAAGGGGCGGTAATTAAATTACCAAAAAAAGCAACACCAATAGATTTTGCGTATGCTGTTCATACAAAAATAGGTAACAGTGCCATTGGTTGCACAGTTAATGGCCAACATTCAACGCTGCAAACTATTTTGAAAAATGGAGATCTTGTAAATATAGAGACTTCTAAGAATGCATCACCATCTTTACATTGGTTATCCTCTTCTACTACAGGTAAAGCTCGTTCTGCTATTCGTAGATACTGGCAAGATAAGTCAACAGAAAACTCGAATATTGTTGAAAAAAATTATTCAAGTACCCTAGAAGTTGATTTGCCACATAAGCCAGGTGTTCTTGGTCACATTACTTCTCTTATCGGGCTAAATAAAGGAAATATCATAAATTTAGAAATAATTAAGAGAAAAAAAGAACATCTTACTTTTTCAATCGACCTTCAAATTAAAGATTTGAAAAATTTTACAAACTTGATAAGTCAAATAAAGCAGAGTAATTTAAATTTTAAAATAATTCGACATAAACAGAAAAAAAATGCTTTCATTAGAAGAATCTTTGAAAATTTTAAAAGAAACTAACGCTTTAATCGAAGGTCATTTCATACTTTCTTCTGGTTTACATAGTCCTAAATATGTTCAATGCGCTCAATTAATGAGTAAACCAAGACATGCAAAAAAAATATGCGAGTCTCTTGCTAGTAAAATTGATAAAGAATTTAACGATTTTGATGTAATACTATCTCCCGCAATGGGAGGATTAATTGTTGGATATGAACTAGGAAAAATTTTAAATAAAGAAGCTATTTTTACTGAAAGAGTAAATGGCGAATTTAAACTTAGAAGAGGCTTTAAAATAAATGAGGGAGATAAAGTTCTTATTGTAGAAGACGTTATCACAACTGGGAAGTCCAGTTTAGAATGCTCAAAATTAGTAAAAATAAATAAAGGTAATATAATTGGTTATGCTTGTATTATAGATAGGTCAAATGGTAAATCAGAAATTAAAGAAAAAATTATTTCTCAAGTAAAATTAAATATTCCAACCTACAATAAGGACAATTTGCCAAAAGACTTATTATCTTTAGAAGCTATAAAACCTGGAAGTAGAAACCTTTAATGACAAGAATTAGACTTGGTGTAAATATCGACCATGTTGCAACTGTGAGAAATGCTAGAGGTGAGAACTATCCTAGTCCACTAAGAGCAGCTATGTTAGCCGAAAAAAATGGAGCAGACTCTGTCACTATCCATTTGAGGGAAGATAGGCGACATATTAATGAGTTTGACCTTAAGAGAATTATTAAGAAATTGAAAATACCACTAAACCTTGAAATTGCAGCTACAAAGGAAATGCTTAAAATAGCGACAATTAGCAAGCCTCCATTTATATGTATAGTCCCTGAAAAAAGAAAAGAAATTACAACAGAAGGTGGTTTAAATTTGAGTCATAATCAAAAATTCTTAAAACTATTAATTAAAAAACTTAAGAAAAATAATTCTCGTGTTAGTCTTTTTATTGAACCAAATCTAAAAGATTTAAATCAAGCAAAAGAGTTAGATGTTAATTGTGTAGAAATACACACTGGTAAACTTTGTAATCTTATAAACAAAAAAAATAATTATAAGAATGAATTAAAGAGAATTAGAAATGCAGTTAACAAAGGCAATGAATTAGGTTTAGAGGTTCATGCCGGTCATGGGCTAACTTTTACTTCTGCGAGGATTCTAACTAAAATTAAAGGTATTCATGAATATAATATTGGACATTTTTTAATCGGGGAGTCGATTTTTTCAGGTTTACCTCAAACTATTAGAAAATTTAAAAAAATTTTAAAATCATGAAAATTTTTGGCATAGGAACAGATATTGTCAAAATTTATAGAATTAAAAAATCTTTAAAAAATAAAAATTTTCTTAAAAGAATTTTTAATGAAAAAGAAATTTCAAAATGCAAGAAGATAATTAACAGTTCTAGTTGTTTTGCTAAAAGATTTGCTGCAAAAGAAGCTTTCTCAAAAGCTTTAGGCACAGGTATTTCTAATGGTATATGTTTTAATGAAATAGTTGTTCTTAATAAAAAATCAGGAAAACCATATATCAATATAATTGGGAATACCAAAAAAATAATAAATAAGAAATTTAGAGGAAAAAAAACTAAAATTTCTCTCTCTCTTTCAGATGAAAAAAAATATGCAATGGCGTTTGTAACAATCTCTTTATGAATATTAAGAAATTAATTTATATAATTTATGATAACATAAAAACTCTTACAGTAGCCCTAATAATAGCAGTCTTGATAAGATCAATTCTATTCCAGCCTTTTTATATCCCTTCGTCGTCTATGGAACCAACTTTATTAGTTGGAGATAGAATATTTGTTGCAAAATATACTTATGGTTACAGTAAACATTCTTTTCCATTTAGTCCTAATTTATCTGACGAACGTTTTTTTTCAAAAGCACCTGAAAGAGGTGATTTGGTTGTTTTCAAAACTCCAGCAGATAATAGAACTGACTATATTAAAAGATTAATAGGGATGCCTGGAGATACAATTCAATTTATTGATGGAGATCTATTTATCAATAACAGGAAAGTATCAAGGCAAAAAATAGATAATGAAAAATTAATAAGATGTGGAAATTTTTTGTTAGAAACAAATACATTTATTGAAACACTTCCTAATGGTTTAGAACATTTAGTTTCTTATAAAAAAAGAGGATCTCTACAAAATTCCAAAGTATTTAAGGTACCCAAAGATCACTATTTTTTGCTTGGTGATAATAGAGACTGCTCAAAAGATAGCAGGTATTTAGATAGTGTTGGGTATGTAAATTATATAAATTTAGTCGGTGAAGCTAAATTGATTTTTTTTTCTAACGATACTAACACTAGTAGTTTGTTAAAATTTTGGAATATAAATAAATCATTTAGATTTGAAAGATTATTTAAAAAACTATAATGGAAAAAAAATTTAAAGAACTTGAAAAAATTATAAAGTATAATTTTAAAAAATCCTTTATATTAGAAAAAGCATTAACCCATAAAAGCTTCAATAATATTATCAATAATGAAAAATTAGAATTTTTAGGTGATAGAGTTTTAGGTTTAGTTATTTCTGAGAAACTTTTGGAGAAATATCCTGATGAAAAAGAGGGAATAATCGATAAAAAATATGCTAATTTAGTTAATAAAAAAACGTGTTCGCTTATTGCAAAGAAAATCAATCTTAAAAAATTTATTTTGTTAGGATCATCGCATAAAAAACTTGAAAGGTCTGCAGATAAAATAAGTAGCGATTGTTTAGAGGCAATAGTCGGTGCTATATATTTAGACGGTGGACTTAAATCTGTTGAAAAATTTATTCTTAGTTTCTGGGAAGAATATTTACTTAAATCTGCAGTTACTTTAATTGACTCTAAAACTAAACTTCAAGAATTTAGTTTAAAAAAATTTAAAGAACTTCCTACATATGTTTCTTTAAAAAAAACTGGACCTCAACATAAACCTTTATTTAAAACAGAGGTACAAATCCCAAATTCAAAAAAGATTATTGGTGTAGGATCATCAAAAAAAAATGCGCAACAAAATGCTGCTGCTAAACTCTTAAAAATATTAAATATATGATTTGGGAAGATGAATGTTATTTGTTATCTAAAAAAAAATTTAGAGAAAATGCAAATATTATAAATATTTTTACAAAAAAAAAGGGAAAACTAGATGGCATAGTCTATGGAGGAACATCAAGAAAGATAAGAAACTATTTACAGATTTCTAATAAATTATTTGTATCACATACCTCAAAAAGTGAAAATAAAATTGGATACTTTAAAACAGAGTTAATCAAACCTATCTCACCTTTGTATTTTAATGATAAAAAACGAACCTCAACATTAATTTCTGTTTGTTCATTATTAAATATTTTACTACCAAACTCTCAACCAAACAAAAAAATATATGATTCTTTTGAAAAATTAATTAACAGCATTAATCTTGAAAATTGGATTTTCTTATATATTTTTTTTGAACTCAATTTGATTAAAGATTTAGGTTACGACACAAACTTAGTTGATCATTCTAATAATATCAAATCTGACCAAGACTATCTTAAGATTAAAATTGACGAATATATTTATGAAATTCCAAATTATTTAATGCAGAAAAAAATACCTAAAAAATTTACTAATTTACTTATTCGTAAATCCCTCTATTTTACTAGGCAAGTAATGGAAAATAAATTTTTTATACCAAATAATTTAATTTTTCCTAAATCTCGTGTGATACTTGAAAATTATTATAATTAAAATTTTAATTTTTTAGAGATATCTAATGCAAAATAAGAAACTATTGCAGAGGCACCAGCCCTTTTGAAACTCATTAGACTTTCAACAATACAATCTTCATTAATTATTTTATTTTTAATCCCGTTTTTAATTAAACTATACTCACCAGAAACCTGATAAGCTAAAACTGGTATTTTAAAATTATCTTTTATTTTTTGAATAACATCTAAATATGGCAAACCAGGCTTAACCATAACCATATCTGCGCCCTCTTTAATATCCAAAGCAACCTCTCTCAAAGATTCATCACTATTAGAAAAATTCATTTGGTAATTTTTTTTATCACTTTTTAACGATTTCTTTGATCCAACAGCATCTCTAAAGGGACCATAGAAATTAGAAGCAAATTTTACAGCATATGAAAGAATTTGAACATCGTGATATTTATTTTTGTCAAGAAATTTTCTAATTTTTCCCACTCTTCCATCCATCATGTCCGAAGGAGCTATCACATCGCAGCCCATTTGAGCTTGTATTAAAGCTTGTTTTATCAAAACATCAATAGTTTCATCGTTCATCACATAATTTTTTTTTAATAGCCCATCATGTCCGTGGGATGTGTAAGGATCCAGTGCTACATCAGACATTACTCCAATATTATTTTTAAATCTTTTTTTTATAAATCTAATAGCTCTACAAACTAAATTATCTTCATTTAATGCCTCTGTTCCAATTTTGTCTTTTTTTTTATTCGGTGTTGATGGAAAAAGAGCAACCATAGGAATCTTATTCTTGATAACGTTATTTATAATTATTCCTAATTGGTCTATTGAATATCTATAAATACCAGGCATTGATTTTATAGACTGTTTCCTATTTTTCCCTTCTATTAAAAAAATCGGATAAATCAAATCACTGCTTGATAAGTTGTTTTCTTGTACTAGTTTTCGTGACCAGTCGTATTTTCTGCTTCTTCTAAGTCTTAAAGTAGGGTATTTACCTGTAATCATGATATATTATATTTATATTGCGACAATTGTATTATACAAATATATAGTACAAAGATATAAATAACAATAACGTATGACTGTAGACTCAAAAAACGTAGTTAATTTAAATTTAAAAAAAGAAGAAAAAAATTTAAATTTTTCAGACTTTCAAAAACAAAATATTAAATTTGATATAGTGAAACTTCAAGAAGCTTATACGCAAATTATCCAAACTAAAAAATTCGATGATGGCGGAGGAATATCTCATTTTGGAGCTATATGCTTGACAAGAAAACCCGGAGATCCAGAATCTGTTAAAGGGAGTAAGGCAAGAGGACTTTATTGGACTAAACCTGATAAAAGTGGAAAAGAAGTTTCAAGGGATGTAAATATTGTGGAAGAAGAATATTCAGAATTCATACCTGACTATGAAAATACTTATTTTAAAGAAGTTTTTGATATTTTATCATCTAAATACAAATTAGGTAGGGTAAGAATTTTACTTAAAGAACCCAGATCAACTTTGAGCTGGCATAGAGACCCAGAACCAAGATTGCATATTCCTATTATTACAAATCCGGGTTGTTTAATGGTAATAGACAATGTAGCTAAACATATGCCAGCTGATGGATCTGTTTGGATTACAAATAATACTAAGTATCACAATGCTTTTAATGGAGGAGAGGAAAACAGAATTCACCTTGTTGCTTGTGTGTTAGATTATAAATTTAATTAAATTGAGTTTTTTATTTAAAAAAATTTGTATTGCTTCAGATCATGCTGGATATAATTTAAAAGAAACAATTAAAAATCATTTAATTAATAAACACGTGTCAATTTTTGATCTAGGTCCTTATGAATACAAATCAGTGGATTATCCAGATTATGCAAAGAAGCTGGCAAGGCGATTAAAGGATAAAAAAAGCGATATGGGGATACTGGTGTGCGGTTCTGGTACGGGTATGGCAATAAGTGCTAATAAAATCAAAGATATAAGAGCCGCTGTTTGCTATGATACAAAGTCTACTAGATTGTCTAGACAACACAATAATGCTAATATAATTACTTTAGGAGCTAGATTAACAAAAAAAAGTTTATCGTTAAGATTAGTAGAGTTATTTTTAAAAACTAAATTTGAAGGCGGTAGGCATTTAAAGAGGATTAAAAAAATATAATGTCGGTTATAAAACTAGATAAATATTTAAACAGTTTTTTTAAATTGAAACTGCAAGACGCTGATAAAGAACTTTATAATTCAATCAGAGATGAATTTATAAGACAACAAAATCACATTGAATTAATTGCATCTGAAAATATTGTATCAAAAGCAGTATTAGAGGCTCAAGGTTCAGTATTAACGAACAAGTACGCTGAAGGTTATCCCTCAAAAAGATATTATGGTGGATGCGAACATGTGGATGTTTCTGAAAATTTAGCAATTGAACGTGCAAAGAAACTATTTGATTGTAAATTCGCAAATGTGCAACCTCACTCTGGTGCCCAAGCAAATGGCGCAGTTTATTTAGCACTTTTAAAACCAGGTGATACAACTTTAGCAATGAGTTTAAATTCTGGAGGACACTTGACTCATGGAGCTAAACCTGCTCAATCCGGTAAATGGTTTAACGCTCTTCATTACGAAGTTGATAAGGATACAGGCTTAATTGATTATAATGCTGTAGAAAAAATTGCTTTAGAAAATAAACCAAAACTTATAATTGCCGGAGGAAGCGCTTACTCAAGAATAATTGATTTTAAAAAATTCAGAGAAATATGCGATAAAGTAGGAGCGTATCTATTAGTTGATATGGCACATTTATCTGGTCTAGTTGCAGGCGGAGCCTATCCTAATCCAACAAAGTATGCTGATGTTGTAACTTCTACAACTCATAAAGTTTTAAGAGGTCCAAGAGGAGGTATTATTTTAACAAATAATGAAGAGCTAGCTAAAAAATTTAACAGTGCAATCTTTCCTGGTTTGCAAGGTGGACCACTAATGCATGTTATAGCAGCTAAAGCGGTTTGTTTTAAAGAGGCTTTATCAGATGAATTTAAGGTATACACAAAAAATGTAATTAAAAATGCAAAGGTTTTATCACAGAGATTATCCGAAAAAGGTTTTAAAATTTTTTCAGGAGGCACAGACACACATCTTATGCTTCTTGATTTAAGATCATTTAAAGTAACTGGAAAAGATGCGCAAGCCTCATTAGGAAGAGCGAATATAACTTGCAATAAAAACGGAATTCCATTTGATACAGAAAGTCCGTTTATAACTTCTGGAATTAGATTAGGCACGCCAGCTTGCACTACAAGAGGTTTTAAAGAAGATGAATTCAAGTTAGTTGCAGATTTAATTTATAAAGTAATTAAAGGTTTAAGTGAAAATAAAAATGATAATTCAAAAATAGAAAATGAGGTCAAAAAAGAGATTATTGATCTTTGCTCTTCTTTTCCTATATATGGAAATTAAATAAATTATGCTTTGTCCTTTTTGCAGAGAAAAAGATACGTCAGTAGTTGATTCAAGACCGACAGAAGATGGCACTGCTATCAGAAGAAGAAGGCTTTGCGGGTGCGATAGAAAGGAAAGATTCACCACTTTTGAGAGAGTACAATTTCAAGAATTAACTGTAATTAAAGGAAATGGAAAAAGAGAACCATTTGATAGAGATAAGATTTCTAAATCTATACGAATAGCTACAAGAAAGAGACCAATTGACTCTGAAACTATCGAAAAGTTTATTTCAAAAATAGTTAGAAACTTAGAAGGACTTGGAGAAAGTGAAATTCCTACACCAACAATTGGAAAATTCATTATGGATGGTTTGTCATCATTAGATAAAGTCGCTTACGTTCGTTTTGCTTCTGTATATAAAAATTTTAAAGAAGCAAAGGATTTTGAACAATTTGTAGGCAATCTAGATGACAACAAATCATAATCATTACATAGATCTAGCTTTTCAAAAAGCGGAAAAAAATCTTGGTCGAACTAGATTAAATCCTTCAGTAGGTACGGTTATTGTTAAAAATAATACGGTAATATCATCTGCTGTAACTTCATATAATGGAAGGCCGCATTCCGAATTTAAAGCGTTAAATAATTTAAAAGATTGTAGAGGAGCATCATTATATACAACCTTAGAACCTTGCACGCATTATGGTAAAACTCCACCATGTATAAATATTATTATAAAAAAAAAGATTAAAAAAGTATTTTATGCATTTGAAGATCCAGACTTAAGGACATTTAAAAAAGCAAAAAAACTTCTTACAAAAAAAGGAATTATAACTAAATTAATTCATACAGAAAAATACAAGAAGTTTTATCAAAGTTATTTTTTAAATAAAAAATTATCTATTCCGTATATTGTTGGTAAAATTGCAATATCCAAAGACTATTTAACTATTAATAAAAAAAATAAGTGGATAACAAATGAAACATCAAGAAACATAGTTCATTTATTAAGAAACAGACATGATTGTATTTTATCAACTTCAAAGTCAATTAATAATGATGATTCCATACTGAATTGTAGAATTGATGGGTTAAATAATTATAAACCTGATCTATTCATTATTGATTTAAGATTAAAATTAAAAAAAAATCTATCATTAAACAATTACCTTGACTTAAGAAAAACTTTTTTAATAACCGACAAAAAAAATTCTAGTAAAACAACATCATATAAAAAATTAGGCTATAAAATTATATTTGTTAACAAACTAGAAGATAAAAATGATTTTAATTTACTATATAAAAGAATCTATAAAATGGGATATTCTAGAATGTTAGTTGAGACGGGCTTAACCTTTATAAATACTTTAATTAAGAATAAAATGATTCACGAATTATACATTTTTAAAAGTGACGAAAATTTAGGTAAAAATGGAAAAAATAATGATACAATAAATCATTTGAAAAAAATTCATCCTAAATTACTAACAATTAATTTAAATGGTGATAAACTTTTAAAAAAAAACTTTTATTATGTTTAATGGAATAATTTTTAATACGGGAAAAGTAAAAAATATTACAAGGAAAAAAAATAGTATCTACGTCGAAATTCAAACTAATATTAATTTTAAAAAAAAAGACTTAGGATCGTCAATATGTTGTGATGGAGTTTGTTTAACGATTG
The DNA here is from genome assembly GCA_902575095.1 of uncultured Pelagibacteraceae bacterium. Lineage (GTDB taxonomy): Bacteria > Pseudomonadota > Alphaproteobacteria > Pelagibacterales > Pelagibacteraceae > Pelagilacustribacter. The sequence continues at coordinate 61,587 of CACGPY010000002.1, read as the reverse complement.
TAAAAATATTCAAAAATAGAATATTTTTTTATATATCAAATGAAACGTTAAAAAGATCAAATTTCAAAACTTTAAGATTAAATCAGATAATAAATTTAGAAGAATCTTTATCGTTCGGTAAAAGTATATCAGGTCACTTTATTCAAGGACATGTTGATGGGGTAGCAAAAATCAAAAAAATAGAATTTATAGACAAAGCCTGGATGATAAATTTGAAGATTTTAGAAAAAAGATTAAATAAATTTTTAATGGAAAAAGCATCAATTTCAATTAACGGTGTGTCCCTTACTATCTCAAAAGTTTATCAAAATTCATTTGATATTACTGTTATACCCCACACATTAAAACTAACTAATTTGAAGAACTTTAAAATTAATGGATTGGTAAACGTAGAATTAGATATATTTAGTAAATATATATATAAATGTTCTAACTAAATGCCAAAAAATAAATTTGCAAAAATTTCTTCTATTTTAAAAGATGCTAAAAAAGGCAAGATGTTTATTCTTGTTGATGACAAAAATAGAGAAAATGAAGGAGATTTAATTATACCTGCTTCAAAGTGCAATTCCAAAAGTATAAATTTCATGGCTAAACATGGTAGAGGATTAATTTGCTTAGCCTTAACAAAAAAACAAGTTGATAATCTTAAATTACCTTTAATGTCATCAAAAAATAAATCTAGAATGCAAACTGCCTTTACTATTTCTATTGAAGCTAAAAAAGGAATAACTACCGGTATCTCAGCACAAGATCGAGCTAGGACAATTAAAATAGCAATAAATCCAAAAGTAAAAAAAAGTGAAATTGTTTCTCCTGGTCATGTCTTTCCTTTGGTTGCTAGAGATGGTGGAGTTTTAGAAAGAGCTGGACACACAGAGGCATCAGTTGACATCTCCAAGTTATCTAAACTAAATCCAAGTTCAGTTATTTGTGAAGTGATGAACGAGGATGGAAGAATGGCAAGATTAAATGATCTTTTTAGATTTTCAAAAAAGCATAAAATAAAATTAGCATCTATCGAAGATTTAATTTCATATCGTTTTAAATATGAGAAGCTAGTAAATAAAATCTCATCCAAATCTTTAAATATAAAACGAATTGGAAAGATAAATATCTTTATTTATAAAAATAAATTAGAAAATAATATTAATTTTGCAATAAAGAGAGGTGAGTTCAATCAAAGAAAATCTATACCAGTAAGAGTTCTATCCAATAAAATCGGGAACAAAAACATTATAAACAATAATAATATTAAAAAATCTCTTATGGTTATGTCAAAATACAAGAATTTTTTATTATTAATTATAAATAATAAAAATAATATTTCTAAAGAAAGTAACATTAATACATTGAGATATTATGGTATTGGTGCACAAATAATAAAAGACCTTAATATTAGAAATATGATATTAATTTCAAGAAGTAAAAAAAAAATTATTGGGCTTGAAGGTTTCGGCTTAAAGATTAAAAAACAGATTATAATAAAATGAAAAAAATTTTAATAGTTAATGCTAATTATTATAAAAATATTTCAAAAAAATTGGTATTAAGCTCAAAAAAAAGATTAAATAACAGTGTTAAAGTTAACATTGTTAATGTGCCTGGGATTTTTGAAATTCCAATTGCTATAAGAAAAAATATAAAAAAATTTGATGGTTTTTTAGCCTTAGGTTGTGTCATTAAAGGTCAAACCCCACATTTTAATTTAATTTGTTATTCAACATTTAATTCAATTTTAAACCTTTCAACAACCTACAATAAACCAATAGGTAATGGAATAATTACTGCTTATAATATGAAACAAGCTCTCCAAAGATGTAAAAATACAACCAGTAAAAAACCTGATAAAGGGTCAGAAGCTGCTAATGCAGTGATGTCCATTTTACAAAATGGACCAAAAAAAATTTAAAAATCCTTCTCCTCGAATTAAAGTAATACAAAAACTTTATAATGCTTTAATGAATCCAGACGCTCAAATTGTATTCCCAAAAAGTCAATATAAAAAATTCATTAAGGATGTAGTTACTGGAACTTTAGAAAGATCAGATTTAATTGAAGAGCAAATTAAATTGTTCTTAACTAATGATATTAATCTAGCAAAAACAGATAAATTATTAAAAATTATACTTTTTGCAGCAATTTTTGAACTTATGTTCAAGCATAACACACCAAAAAAAGTAATTATTAACGAATATTTATTAGCATCTGAGCATTTTTTAGAGAAAATTCAAATAGGTTATTTGAACGCCATATTAGATAAAATATCTAAAGAATTAAGAAAAGATGACTAAAAAGCTGTTATTTTTATTGAAGTTTAGCTTGCGTTTTTAATATTAATTTGGCATTTATGCGCTTTAAATCATGACAAATTTTTTAGAATTACTTTACTTAATTGCTTTTATTGGCGTGTTGGCTGTTGCTTACAGCTATTTGTTATCTGGACAAATAATTTCTTCAAGCGCCGGTAATTCAAGAATGCAAGAAATTGCTGAAGCAATTCAAATTGGCGCAAAAGCTTATTTAAATAGGCAGTATAAAACAATTGCTATAGTTGGAGTTATTGTTTTAGCCATTGTAACCTATTTTTTTAGTTATCTTGTTGGAATAGGATATTTCATTGGAGCTTTTTTATCAGGTGTTGCTGGATATGTTGGTATGTTAATTTCTGTAAAGGCAAATGTACGTACGGCTGAAGCAGCAAGACAAAGTCTTCAATCTGGTTTAACAATAGCTTTTAAATCAGGAGCAATCACAGGCTTGCTAGTAGCTGGCTTAGCTTTATTAGCAATTACTTTTTATTATATAGTTTTAATTAATTTAAAAGTTGATAGTAGAGAGATTATAAATGCTTTAGTAGCTCTTGGATTTGGAGCATCTTTAATTTCTATTTTTGCAAGATTAGGTGGTGGAATTTTTACTAAAGGCGCTGATGTAGGTGCTGATTTAGTTGGAAAAGTTGAAGCAGGAATTCCTGAAGATGATCCTAGAAATCCAGCAGTAATAGCTGATAATGTGGGCGACAACGTAGGTGACTGCGCTGGAATGGCAGCTGATTTATTTGAAACTTATGCAGTAACTATTGTTGCAACAATGGTCTTATCTTCGATTTTTTTTCCTTCAGACTATAACTTAATGATTTATCCTTTAGCTATAGGTGGGGCTTGTATAATTACATCAATTATAGGTACTTGGTTTGTAAAACTAGGAAAAAGCAAAAATATAATGGGAGCATTGTATAAAGGTTTTATTGTTACTGCTGTTACATCATTATTAATTTTATATCCAGTTACTGACTCCATTGTTGGACTCGATAATTCTTATTCAAATAGTGGAAAAAATTTTGATGGAATAGATTTATATATTTGCGGAGTAGTTGGCTTTATAATTACAGGACTATTAATTTGGATTACTGAGTACTACACTGGTACAAACTATAGACCAGTTAAATCAGTTGCTAAGTCTTCTACTACAGGGCATGGAACAAATGTTATTCAAGGTTTAGCGATTTCTATGGAAGCTACCGCAGTTCCAGCATTAATAATTGTAGCTGGCATATTATATACAAATAGTTTAGCCGGCTTATATGGTATCGCAATAGCGGTAACTGCTATGTTAGCTTTGACTGGAATGGTAGTGGCGTTGGACGCTTACGGGCCAGTTACAGATAACGCAGGCGGAATAGCAGAAATGTCTAAGTTACCAAAAAATGTAAGAAAAACGACTGATGCATTAGATGCTGTGGGAAATACTACAAAAGCAGTTACAAAAGGTTATGCTATAGGATCTGCAGGGTTGGGTGCCTTAGTTTTATTTGCTGCTTATACAGAGGATATAAAATATTTTTCAACTGTAAAGGGATCTGCTCTAGAAGGAGTTTTAGTAACCTTTGATTTATCAAATCCTTTTGTAGTCGCAGGTTTACTTATTGGTGGAATGTTACCTTATTTGTTTGGATCAATGGGTATGCAAGCAGTTGGAAGAGCAGGTGGAGCTGTTGTTGTTGAAGTAAGAAGACAATTTAAAAAAATACCCGGTATTATGAAAGGGAAAAGAAAACCAGATTATGGTAGATTAGTTGATTTGCTAACAAAAGCTGCGATTAAAGAGATGATTATTCCATCTTTATTACCTGTTTTATCTCCGGTAATCTTATACTTTATAATTTTACAAATTGGTGGAATGGAAGCTGCGTTATCATCTTTAGGAGCAATGTTGCTTGGAGTAATTATTACAGGATTATTTGTAGCCGTTTCAATGACAGCTGGTGGCGGCGCATGGGATAATGCAAAAAAATATATTGAAGACGGTAATTTTGGTGGAAAAGGATCAGAAGCTCATAAATCTGCAGTAACCGGAGACACTGTTGGAGATCCTTATAAAGATACCGCAGGCCCTGCAGTAAACCCAATGATTAAGATAACAAATATAGTTGCATTACTTCTTTTAGCTGTTATTGCACATTAATTTTATTTTCTTCTATACATTTTTGCTTTTAAACTAGTAAACAATTTTTCTACAAAGCTGCTTTTTGAAAGATCATTCTCTGTTTTTTTATTTGAAAAAGAAATCTTTTTAATATCATCTTTATTAAATAATTTTTTATTTTTTAAAATACCGAATTTATCAAATTCAAGGAATAAAATGTTACTTGATTTTAATATATTTCGTCCTAATTTATGATATTCACCTTTAACCAAAACTCTCTCGATATAAATCCATTCATTTTCATTATCTATTGATTTTGAATGAGGCTGGCCTATAATATTAACCACATCATTCTTATTAGATTTACTAATTTCTAATTTATTTGCTCTATTCTCAAGAAAAAGTATTCCATGATTATTAGATGACTCTTTTATTTGACAATTAATTAAGATAATAAATAAAAAAAGATATATATATTTAAAATGTTTGAAAATTCTAATAAACATAATCCAAATTTGTATAATATTTTATTGACCTTATCTAGAAATTTATTTTTTTATAAAAAAATAGGTTTATCTGATACTTTTGAGACTAGAATTTATCTGATGTTTATTCATTTTTCAATTTTTATGATTATATATAAAAAAAAAGGTTTTAAATTTAGTCAAAAATCCTATGACATTTTATTTTATAATATAGAATATAATCTTAGAGAAACTGGACTAGGCGATGTAACTGTAAATAAGAAGATGAAAGAATTTAATAAAATTTTATATGACATTCTACTTAAAATAGATCTTAAAAAGGATTATGATAAGTCCTTTCAAATAAATAAAGATGTGATTAAAAAATATTTCAATCATCTTTATATGCAAGAAAATAGCAGTTTATCACTATTTGATGATTATATTATGAATTTTTTTAATTTTTGCTTTGAACTACCGCTAGATAATATGATAGAAAAGTCAATCAATTTTAAAAAATAGTTATGGCTGTACCAAAAAGAAAAACCTCGATATCTAGGAAGAAAATGAGAAGATCTCATCACAAATTGTCTTCTGTAAATGTTGTGGAAGATAAAAAAAGTGGTGAATATAGATTATCTCATCATGTTGATTTAAAATCCGGTTATTACAACGGCAAAAAGATTCTAGATATTTAATTTAATATATATGTCAAAAAAAATTTCTATTGCTATAGATGCAATGGGCGGTGATAATTCTCCTGACAAGACTATTGAGGGTGTAAAGATATTCTTAAATAAACATAAATCAAAAAATGATTTCATTCTCAATATTTTTGGTAAAGAAAGTTTGATAAAGGAAAAAATTAAAAAATATAATATTTCATCTAATTCAATTGAAATTATAGACTCAAAGACAGTAGTTTCTGATGAAGAAACACCTTTAAAAGCAGTAAAAAATTCTAAAAATACAAGTATGTGGAACTGTATTAAGCATCAATTAGATGGAAAATCAGACATAAGTTTATCAGCAGGTAATACTGGTGTTCTTTTAGTAATATCCAAAATGATATTAAAAATGATGAATGAGGTTAATAAACCGGCTTTAGCTGGCTTGTGGCCTAACAAAGATGGTATGAATGTAGTTTTAGACTTAGGCGCAAACATCGAATGTAATGAACAAAATTTAATTGATTTTGCAGAATTAGGCTCAGCATTATTTAAATCATTGTATCCTGAAAAAAAACCTAAAGTTTCTTTATTAAATGTTGGCTCAGAAGAAATAAAAGGAACTGAGATTTTAAAGACCGCATCAAAAAGACTGCGTGACCTATCGAGTGACGAAAATTTTATTTACAATGGTTATATAGAGGGAAATAACATAATGTCTGGAGAGTCTAATATAATTGTCACTGACGGTTTTACAGGAAACATAGCTTTAAAAACTGCCGAGGGTACAGCAAAATTTATTACCAAAAATTTAAAGAAATCTCTTTCTTTAGTCTCTATTCTATTTAGTTTTTTATCTCTTAAAAAATTTAAAGATAAATTAGATCCTAGAAAATATAATGGAGCTATATTTCTTGGTCTTAACGGTCCTGTAGTCAAAAGTCACGGAGGAATTGACTCGATAGGTTTTTATCATTCGATAGATTTGTGTTATAAAATAGTAAAAGGCGATTTAATGACTCAAATCAAAAGAAATTTAAAACATTCTAAAAGTGTATAAGAATATAAAAAAAGAGGATATAATAAAGAATTTAAATATACAAACAGGTTTATCAATTAATCTCTCTAGAAAAATTATTGAAGATTTTATCAATATACTTTTTAAGAATATAAAAAAAGGAAATTTAAATTTAAAAAATGTCGGGTCATTTAAAATTATTCAAAAAAAACAAAGAAAAGGTAGAAATCCAAAATCTAATCAAGAGTATTTAATTGCTGCAAGAAAAACAGTGCGTTTTATACCTTCTAATAAAATAAAAATTGAAATTAAGAAATTAACATGACTAAACTAATAAATATTTCTGAAGCCTCTAAAATTTTAGGCTTAACAAACCCAAAAACCAACAAACCTCTTAATCATATTTTAAGATATTGGGAAAAGGAGTTTAAGATAATTAAACCTAAAATTTTGAATAAAAGAAGATATTATTCATCAGAGCAAATAGAAATCATCAAATTAATAAAATTTTTACTCAAAAATAAGGGATTGACCATTTCTGGAGCAAAAAAATTAATAAATTTAAATATGAATAAACTTGACGATTATAACTCCATTAGTTTAAAAGCTGAATATTACAAAAAACTTTTAAAAGCTAAAAGCAACTTGTTATTAGAAAAAATAAATAAATTAAAAAAATATGGCAAAAAAAACACATCTTAAGGTTCGTATGGTTCCAGAAAGTAATCCTGATAGCAAATTTATTTATTATGCTAAAAAACCAACTAAAGGTGAAAAAGCTAAAGAAAAACTTAAATTAAAGAAGTATAATCCAAATACTCGAAAACACGAATTTTTTATAGAAAAAAAATTACCACCTCACAGTAAATAATTATTTTTTGTAAAAATTTCTAAACTCATATTCAATAAAAGCTTTAATCATAGATTTCCATATTCTATTAGTAATCTTTGGATCAATCTTTTTTTTTCTAGATTTTTTTGAAATATTTTTTAAAATAATTAATATTCTTTTTTTATCAACAATATCTTTTTTATATTTTTTATTTTTGATAACTAAATCAACTAATTTTACTCTTTTCTTGATTATCTCAAGTAATTTATTGTCTAATCTATCTAAATCTTTCCTAATTCTAAGTATATTTTTGTTTACCATAGCGACAATTTATAAATATATGATTACCTTTTAAATATATATTATAAAATATGTTTTCAAACGAGAAAAAAATTAATAACTTATTTCTTTATTGGTTAAATACTTCTTTAATATTAATATTCTTTATAATAATTATTGGTGGTTTAACGAGACTAACTAATTCAGGTTTATCAATAACCAAATGGGAATTATTTGAAGGTATCTTGCCCCCATTAAATAAAGACTCCTGGAAATACTATTTTAATGAATATAAAACTATACCTCAATATATTCTCTTAAATTCGAGTATGACTCTAAATGAATTTAAAGTCATTTTTTATTGGGAATATTTTCATAGAGTCCTCGCTAGATTTATTGGTATATTTTTTATTTTACCCTTAATTTTTTTTCAAATGTCTAAAAAAATTAATATTAAACACCTAAAGATCTGTTATATAATTTTTTCATTAATAGTATTTCAGGGAATAATTGGCTGGTTTATGGTCAAAAGTGGATTAGTCAATGATATTACTGTAAGTCACTATAGACTATCTATTCATTTAATTACAGCAATTTTGATTATTTCAATCATTTTCTGGCTAATAAAAAATATTACATCAAATAAAGAAAAAAATTTTTTTAAATTTTCTAGATTCAATTTGCCATTTCTCACATTTATTTTTCTAATATTTATTCAAATAATTATGGGTGCCTTTGTTTCTGGATTAGATGCTGGTAAAATTTATCAAACCTGGCCAATGATGGGATCAAATTATTTTCCTAATGATTTTTTGTTTACTAATCTTAATGATGTTTTAGAATTTAATAATCATTCGTTAGTACAATTTTATCATCGAAATTTAGCATATTTGATTTTAATTTATGCTTTATTTTTAGCATTATATATTTTTCGAAATAAAATATTTCATTTATATGGTTCTATAAAAATTGTGTTGTTTTTTTTATTTTTGCAATCTTGTCTTGGAATTCTAACATTATTAACAGACCTTAATATTTTTATCGCTTCATCTCATCAAATTACTAGTGTGCTGTTAGTATTTAGCGCATTAAATCTATATTATTTAAGAGTTAAATAAATTGACTTTAATTAACAATCTTTGTATTTATCGCCCATTATCATGACTCCATTTATTAAAAAGAAAGAAATTAAAAAAGACTGGTACCTTATAGACGCTCAAAATGTGGCTGTAGGAAGACTAGCTGCCTATATTTCTAAGGTTTTAAGAGGAAAGAATAAAGCTACATATAACCCCCATATTGACAATGGTGATTTTGTAGTTGTCACAAATATAGATAAGATTAGATTTACTGGAAAAAAATTTTATAAAAAAAATTATTTTAGACACACAGGATATCCTGGAGGTATAAAAATATCTTCGCCTGAGCTTTTTAAAGAGAAAAATAAAACACAAGAAATTTTAAAATTGGCTGTTAAAAGAATGTTGCCAGGTGGTCCTCTTGCAAAAAAGCAATTAACCAAATTAAAAATCTATAGTGGAGATAATCACCCACATGAAATTCAAAAGCCAAAATTAATTAATTTTGAAAAACTAAATAAAAAAAATATTGTTAGATAATGGAACAAATTAATACAACTATTAATAAAGCAAAAAAAATTAAATTAGATTTTAAGGACAGTAAGTATGCTACAGGTAGAAGAAAAAAATCTATTGCAAAAGTTTGGGTTAAAAAAGGTTCTGGAAATATTCATGTAAATGGTATCAAAATGAATGAATATTTCAAAAGACCAGTTCATCAAATTATAGTAACAAGACCATTACAAATCTCTGAAGTTGCTACCAGTTACGATGTGAAGTGTTCGGTAAAAGGTGGAGGATTGTCAGGTCAAGCAGGCGCTATCATTCTTGGAATATCAAAAGCTTTAATTTCACATGACGAAAACCTAAAAAAAAATCTGAAAAAAGATAAATTAACCACAAGAGACTCAAGAGTTGTGGAGCGTAAAAAATACGGACACAGGAAAGCTAGAAGAAGCTTCCAATTTTCTAAGAGATAATCTTTTAAATTAACTAATGTTAAAGACGATGATATAAGACGTTATGTCTAAGAGTAATAAAATTAATGTAGCTGTTATTGGTGCAACTGGATACACTGGTTTGGATCTCATTTTCATGTTGTCTAAACATCCTAAAATAAAGTTAATAAATCTTTGTGCTACCAAAAACCTAGGTAAAAAAATAGATTTTTTTGATAAGAGAATAAAAAGAAAGTTACCTAAAATAACATCTGTAAAAAAAATAATTTGGCATAAATTAGATTTAGTTTTCTTATCTTTACCAAATGGTGAAGCTCAAAAAATAATAAACCTTCATTACTATAAAAACAAAAAATTAAAATTTATTGATTTATCTGCCGATTTTAGAATTAATGATTACAGAATATATGAAAAAAATTATAAGATAAAACATAAAGCAAAAAAATTAATTAATAAATCATTGTATTCAATTCCGGAATTTTCAAAAAACTATATAAAAAAATTTAGAATAATTGCGAATCCGGGTTGTTATCCTACTTCAATCCAATTGCCTTTAATCCCTTTAATAAAAAAAAATTTGATTTCTAATAAAGACATTACAATTGACTCGAAATCAGGATACTCAGGTGCTGGAAAAAAATTCGAAAAAAAATTTACTCATAAACATTTATATTTCTCAACATTTGCTTACAACACTAAAAATCATAGACATATTCCAGAAATAGACCAAGAATTATTTAAAGCTACAAAAAAAAAGGTAAATTTTTCTTTTAATCCACATTTGCTCCCCACGTTTAGAGGAATTTTATCCTCCATTTACATTCATGTGAATAAGGGTAAAACTGCAAATGATATAAGAAATACTTTAATAAAATTTTATAAAAAATCTAAATTTATTAAAATTTTAAAACTAAATACCTCAATAGGATCTGGAAATGTTTTGTATACAAATAATTGCGAAATTTCAATTTGCGAAACAAGAGTGAAAAATAAATTAATCATATTTTCTGCAATAGATAATCTAGTAAAAGGTGCGTCTGGACAGGCAATACAAAACATGAATTTACTTTTTAAATTCTCTGAAAATCTAGGACTAAAATGAGAATTATTTTTTTTTCAATAATCTTAGCCTTATTATCAGGATGTAATAAACCTGAGACTGTTTTTATATGTGGAGATCATGTATGTATAAATAAATCTGAAGCTAAACAATATTTTGAAGAAAATCTTACTATCGAAGTAAAAATTGTTGATAAAAAAATAAAAAAAAAGACTGATTTAATAGAATTAAATTTAAAAGAAAATCAAACTGGAAAAAGAGAAATTGCATTATTACAAAGAAAACAATCTAAAAATAAATTGAAGACTTTGTCAAATGAAGAAATTATTAATATTAAAAAAAAAATTAAAGATAAAAAGAAAAAAAAGATTTCAAAAATAGTATCTAAAAACGATGCAGAAAAAATACAAAAAGAAATCACTAGAAAAAAAACTAAGATTAACAATAAAAAAATCTTTGAAAATAGTATGAATAAAAAAAGAATAAAAGTTGTCGATGTTTGTAAAATATTAGAAGAATGTAGTATTGACGAAATATCAGAATATTTAATAGAACAAGGAAAAAAGAAAAAATTTCCTGATATAACAGGAAGATAATATTTAAGACATGAGAAAATTAAATATAGCAATAATAGGTTTAGGAAATATAGGAAGTTATTTATTTAAATATCTGAATGAAAATAAAAAAATCTTAACAGTAAAAAACAACTGTTTACCAATTGTTAAATACGTATCAGCTAAAAATAAAAATAAAAGAAGGCTAATCAATGTCAAAAAAAATCAATGGCTAAATAATTATTTAGAAGCTACAAGACTTAATGACGTTGATCTAATAGTAGAACTTATTGGAGGAGCTGAAGGTCCAGCAAAAAAATTAGTCTTTGATGCACTATATAATCGCAAACATGTTGTTACTGCTAATAAAGCTTTGATTGCTAAATACGGAGATAGATTAGCTAAAATAGCTGAGAAAAATAGAGTAAACCTTGAATTTGAAGCATCAGTGTGTGGAGGTGTTCCTATAATCAGGTCTCTAAAAGAAGGTTTAATTGCAAATAAAATATCAAAAATTTATGGAATATTTAATGGCACATCAAATTATATACTCTCATCTATGGATAAAGAGAATAAAGAATTTAATGATGTTTTAAATAAAGCAAAAAAATTAGGATACGCTGAAACTAATCCATCTGCTGATTTAAATGGTGAAGATGTATCTTCAAAATTAAAAATTCTAACTTCATTATGTTTTAACTCTTTTCTAAATGATAATATTTACGTTGAAGGTATTAAACAAATAGACAAAACTGATATAGATAATGCTAATAAACTCGGTTACAAAATTAAGCTTTTAGGGTTTGCTGAACTCTTAAATAATAAGATTTATCAGAGAGTTCATCCAACACTGATAAAAAAAGATTCTTATGTCGCTAGTATAGACGGTGTTTTAAACGCTGTAATAGTCGATGGAAAACCTGTTGGTCAAAGCACTATTCAAGGAGAAGGAGCAGGAGCTGCGGCAACTACCTCCGCTCTTGTATCTGATATTTCATCTATATTGAGAGGAAATATAAAATTTCCTTTTTCTCTTTCAAGTAAAGAAAGGGAAAAACTAAAATTCGAAAATTTAGATCAGCGACTATTTTCTGCTTATCTACGTTTTGAAGTTGAAGATAGACCGGGTATATTATCCAATATCACAAATATTTTTTCTAAGAATAAGGTATCAATTAAAAGGTTAGTCCAAAATCCTCATAAAAAAACCTCATCGATTATTATTATAACCCACAAATCTAAAGATATATTTTTGAAAAAAACTTTGAGAGAAGTTGATAAAAAAAGTTATGTGAAACATAAATCGAAATTAATTAGAATTGATGAGTAATTAATGTCGATTGATAAAAAATTTTTAAATCTATTCATTAAAGTAACTGAAAAAGCTGCAATCGGTGCTTCGAAATTTATAGGAAAAAAAGATAAAATAGCTGCTGATAAAGGTGCTGTTGATCCGATGAGACGAGAACTTAATAAAATTAATATGGAGGGTACTGTTGTTATCGGAGAAGGTGAAATGGACGAAGCACCAATGCTATATATTGGTGAAAAACTAGGTACTTTAAATGGGCCAAAATTTGATATTGCTGTTGATCCATTAGAAGGAACAAAATTCACAGCTAATGGCGAACCGAACGCTTTTTCAGTATTAGCTATTTCTGAAAAAGGAAGCTTACTATCTGCACCAGACACTTACATGGAAAAAATTGTAATTGGATCAAATTTACCTAATAATTTGATGGACCTAGATAATGGAGTTGAAAAAAATATCAAATTGTTAGCGCAAGCTAAAAATAAAAAAATATCAGATTTAAATGCGTGTGTCCTTAAAAGAGAACGACATAATCAAATTATTGAAATATTAGTTAAAATGAATGTGAACATTAACTATATAACAGATGGAGACATTGCCGGAGCTCTAAGTGTAATTGGAGAAAATCCTAAAAATGATATTTATTATAGCACAGGGGGTGCTCCAGAAGGAGTTATTGTTGCAGCAGCTCTTTCTTGTTATGGAGGTCAAATTCAAGGACGATTAGTATTAGACGAGGAGGGAAAAGTAAGAGCAAAAAAACTTGGGATTAAAGATTTTAAAAAAAAATATAATATAGAAGATATGGTTAAAGGAGATGTTATATTTTGTGCTACAGGCGTTACCTCTGGAGATTTAGCAAAGGGAGTATTAGATTTGGGAAATGAGTTTGAAGTAAATACTTTTGTTCTACATAAAAGTAAAAAAATAATCAAATCGGTCACTAATATTTATAATAAATGAGTTCACTTTCATTAAGTGGTAAAAATTGGATTTTGAAAAAATATAATGAAAAAGATATCATTTTTTTAAAAGAAAATTTTTCATTAGATGAAATTACATCAAAACTTTTATCAATTAGGCAAATTAAAAAAGATGAAATAAATTCTTTTTTAAATCCCTCGATTAAAAATTTTCTACCTAATCCAGATATCTTAAACGATATGGAAAAATCATCAAAGAGAGCTGCAAAATCAATAATTAAAAAAGAAAAAATAGGAATTTTCGGTGATTATGATGTTGATGGAGCTACTTCAACTGCTTTACTAGGAAATTATTTTTCAGAACTGAATATAGATTATGAAATTTATATTCCAGATAGAAAAAAGGAAGGATACGGACCATCGATTAAAAGTTTTCAAGAATTGATTAATAAAAAAGTCAAAATTATTTTTACAGTTGATTGTGGAACCTTATCGTTTGAAGCTATAAATTTTGCAAGAGAGCAAAATATTGACGTAATTGTATTAGATCACCATCAATCAGAAGTTAATTTACCAAAAGCTTTCTCCATAGTTAATCCTAACAGATTAGATGACAAATCAAATTTACAATATTTATGTGCAGCTGGTGTTTCTTTCATGTTTTTGGTTTCACTTAACAGAAAATTAAGAAATAATGGTTGGTTTATTCAAGAAGATTTAAAAGAACCTGATCTGATTAATTATCTTGATTTAGTTTCCCTAGGCACAGTGTGTGATGTTGTCCCTTTAATTGGTTTAAATCGAGCTATTGTTAAACAAGGATTAAAAATAATAAAATTGAAAAAAAATCTTGGCTTAAAAACTTTGTGGGATATATGCAAAATAGAGAGTAATCCCTCAATATATCATTTAGGTTATTTATTAGGGCCTAGAATTAATGCTGGAGGACGAGTTGGTAAATGCTCTCATGGAGCAAATTTATTATTAAATAAGGACCCTAAATATTCATTTAGATTAGCTTCAGAATTAAATCAATACAACATGGAAAGACAAATGCTTGAGAAAGATCTTTTAAGAAAAATTTTAAATGAAACAAAGGATTGTACTAATGATCCTGTAATAGTTATGAGCGGTAAGAATTGGCACGAAGGAGTAATTGGTATAGTTGCTGCCAGATTAAAAGATAAATTTAATAAACCAGTTATATTAATTTCTGTAGAAGGAAATATTGGAAAAGGATCGGCAAGATCTATAGTAGGTTTTGATATTGGTTCAGTTATTATTGCTGCTACTCAAGAAAAAATATTAATAAAAGGTGGAGGGCATAAAATGGCTGGAGGGTTTTCTATAAATTTTGAAAATATTAATATTTTTAAAGAATTTGTTTTTAAAAAATTTAAACTGATAAATGAGAATTTGAAAAGCGAAAAACCTTTATTTTTTGATAGTATCATTGCACCATCTGCGGTTAATTTAGAATTTTATAATAAAGTTGAATTATTATCTCCATTTGGATCTGGTAATCCTGAACCAAAATTTATTATTGAAAACGTAAAAACTATTAATGGGAAAATTGTGGGTGAAAAACATGTAAAATCCGTTTTGATAGGTGAAGATGGTTCAACTATAAAGTCTATAGCTTTTAATGCGACAGAAAATGACTTAGGGGGCTATCTCTTAAAAAAGAATAATAAATCATTTAATATTGCTGGTAAATTATCCCTAAATGAATGGAAGGGGCAATCAAATGTAGAGTTTATTATCGACGATATTTCTGTTAATAAGACTTTCAAAAATACGGTCCCATCGTCTATCGGTTAGGACAGTTGGTTTTCATCCAACAAAGAGGGGTTCGATTCCCCTTGGGACCGCCATTATTCTATGAAAAAAATTGCTGTAATTGAAAAAATACATAATGATGGGTTGGAGTTACTAAAAAGAAACAAAGATTATGAGTATGAATTAATTACAGATGTTTCAGAGAATAATTTAATAAAAAAACTTCCAGAATTCGACGCATGTACTTTAAGAGTTTCTAAACTTAATGAAAATATTCTCAAACATTGTTCAAAACTAAAAGTTATATCAAGACATGGGGTAGGTTATGATAATGTTGATTTAGATTACATAAAAAAGAAAAATATTTCTCTTCTTATAACAGCAACAGCAAACGCAGTGGCAGTAGCAGAACATGTTATTTATATGATGATGTCTATTTCAAAAAGCATTAACCAGTATGATAATGAAGTAAGATCTGGAAACTTTAAAAAAAATGCATCTCAAATAGAAACATTAGAATTATTTAATAAAGAAATATTAATATTAGGTTTTGGAAGAATAGGAAAAAGTTTAATTAAAAAATGCTTAGGTTTTGATATGAAAATAAAAATTTTTGATCCATTTGTTTCAGAAGATATAATTAAAAAACTTGGCGGATTAAAAGTTGAAAGTTTAGATGATGGATTAAAAACATGTGATTATTTATCTTTACATGTTCCTTTAACAGAAAAAACTAAAAATATGCTTGATTATTCTAAGTTTATAATAATGAAAAATAATGCTATCATAATTAACACCTCTCGTGGTGGGATAATTAACGAAGCTGATTTAAATAAAGCAATTAATGATAAGATTATTTTTGGCGCAGGGTTAGATGTTTTTGAAAAAGAACCTGTGGATATGAACAATCCATTGTTGAAAAATAGCAAAGTCTTATTAAGCCCACACTCAGCAACTTTTACCAATGAGTGTAAGTCAAGAATGTCCTTAGAAACAATAAAAAATATTATTGATTTTTTTGAAAATAAAATAGATAAATCAATGATTGTAAAAATATGATCGAACTAAGAAGAAAACTTAAAAATTTTGGTCCTCTTGAAGCTCTAGTTTTAAGCTCGTTAGCCTATGTTGTTATAATGTTAATCTGGACTGCTTCTACACGATCCGCGATTGTACAAAAAGCTAATGATATAAAATCTAATCATAAACTAGTTGTAGAGTTTATTAACAATCAAGTTAATGAATGTAGTTCAAATGAAGAAGGTACTACATTGTGGGGTGACAGTTGTAATTCAGCTTGGACATCCTCAAAAATTGTAAATCATATTTTAAAAAATATTAAGCTTAACAATCCTTATAATATTGATAAGCCTTTAATACAAACATCTCAAGATCCTAGAATTCAAGCAGAGGGAAAAGCTGGCCAATCCACAGATAGAGGAATTATCTTTGTCTCAGAAAGTAATTTTGAATCAGAAGTTGGATCTGAGTGGGTGATAGGCACGTGTATTAAGTCACCATGTGTAGCTGCTGGGAATAACGAACTTGTTTCAGCATATCGTTAACTAATTATATCAAAGCCACAATCTCTAGCAGTTTTACTTAAATAGTTATAACCAATTTTCGCGTACTCAAATGGATTAGCTTTTGCTGGATCTTGCTCTGCTTCGACTACAAGCCAGCCTTCATAATTTCTATTTTTTAAGACTGTTAAGAAGGGCTTATAATCAATACACCCATCTCCCGGGACTGTGAAGGCTCCATCAAGAAAAGCTTGTCGGAAGGTACAATCATTTTTTAATGATTTTTTTAATACATTTTTACGAATATCTTTACAATGAACATGGATTATTCTTTCCATAAAATCCTCGGTTAGTTTAATTGAATTACCTCCAGCAAATAACATGTGGCCAGTATCAATTAATAATTTTACACTATCATTTGTACTTTCTATTAGCCTCCTTGTTTCATCCTCTGTTTCAATAACTGTTCCCATATGATGATGATAGGCGAGAGGCATATTTTCATCTATCATCATTTTACTTATTTCATTTATTCTGGATAAAAATAATTTCCACTCATCCTCTGAAAGTTTAGGTTTTTTGGATAAAGGTATTTTCGGATCACCTTGTACAGAATTAGTTATTTCTGCAAATACCATACACGGGGATTTGCAATCTTTAAATAAATCCATCTGTTCGCGCATTAACTTAAATTCTTCTTTCGGTGTATTCTTTAAAAGCGATGCTCCGTACCATCCAGAACAAAGTTGTAAATTTTCTTTTTCTAGTTTTGGTATTAATTCTTTTGAATTTTTAGGAAATTTGCCACCTGACTCTATTCCTGTGAAACCAGCTTTGCTTGCTTCAGATAAACATTGCTCTAATGTAGTTTCGCCACCTAATTCCGGCATATCATCATTGCTCCAAGCTATAGGGGCTATACCTAATTTTATAGACATAATTTCAATAAAGTACTAAATTTATATTACAAATATCAACTTAATACAAAAAATATGATCAATGTAGCTTTATTCGGATTTGGACGTATAGGTCAAATGCATGCAGAAAATCTTACTAAAAATAAAGAAATAAAATTACTATATGTTTATGAAAAAGTTAATCAATTGTGTAATAAAGCAAAAAAACTTTACGGATGCAAGATTGAAAAAGATTATAATAAAATTTTCAATGATAAAAAAGTTGATATAGTTTTTATTTCTAGCCCTACAAATACTCATATAAAATTTATCGAAGAGGGAATGAAAAGAAAAAAAACAATTTTTTGTGAAAAACCTTTAGACCTTAATATCAATAAAATTATTAAAACTTTAAAAAAAATAAAAAAAATTAAACCTAAAATCCAACTAGGATTTAATAGAAGGTATGATCCTGGACATTTTTCATTAAAAAAAGATTTAGACAAAAATAAAATTGGAAAATTAGAAAAAATTATTATTACAAGTAGAGATCCTGCTCCACCTGGAATATCTTATCTAAAATCCTCAGGCGGTATTTTTAGAGATATGATGATCCATGACTTTGATTTGTGTAGATTGTATTTAGGTAAAGATAAAATTACCGAAATTCATGCATTTACTTCATCATTTACATCTTTTTATAAGAAAATAAAAGATCATGAATTAGCAGTAGTTACTATGAAATCTAAAAAAGGAGTGATATGCGTTATAACTAATTCAAGACATTGTTCTTTTGGTTATGATCAGAGAGTAGAATTATTTGGTAAAAATGGAATGTTAATTTCTGGGAACAAGAAAGAAAACTCAACAGAGTTATTTAACTCCAAACAAACTAATTCTCAAAAACCTTTCTTAAATTTTTTTATTGAGCGTTATATTGATGCTTACAATATTCAGCTAAAAGAATTAATTTCTCTTCATAAAAATAAAATTAAATCTAGATCAACATTTGAAGATGGTTATATTGCTTTAAAATTAGCTAATGCAGCTTATAAATCATTAAAGTTTAAAAAAACCATTAAAATTAAATAAAATAAACAATTTTTTTATATACTCAGAGTTGTATTTAAAGATTTTTTTTTGATCTTATAGTTTTTTTTTGTTTTAATGCCTGAAAATTAATTAACAAAAAAGAGGGAAATAATGAAAAAAATATACTTAACAATAGCTGCTCTTTTAACATGGGTGATGACATCGGTTGCTGCTTTAGCAGTTGATATTATTGTTGTGTCACACGGGCAAGCTAATGACCCTTTCTGGTCAGTTGCAAAAAATGGTGTAGATAAAGCATGTAAAGATATGAAAGTGTCTTGCAAATATACTGCTCCAGCAACATTCGACATGGTTGAAATGGCAAAATTAATTGATAACGCTGTTTCTCAAAAACCAAAAGGTATCGTAATTACTTTACCAGATGCAGCCGCTTTAGGTAAATCTGTTAAAGCTGCAATATCTGCTGGTATTCCAGTAATTTCTATGAACTCTGGTTCAGATGACTACATGAAACTAGGAATTAGTGCTCACGTAGGTCAAACTGAATTTGAAGCAGGAGTAGGTGGTGGTCAAAAAATGAAAGCCGCTGGTGGAAAAAAAGCATTATGTGTTAACCACGAGGTTGGTAACGTTGCTTTAGATAGAAGATGTGCTGGTTTCAAAAAAGGTTTTGGAGGTTCTGTAGATATATTAGGAACATCTAATGACCCAACTGAAATTCAAAAAGCTGTAGCTGCTAAATTGGGTGGTGGATATGACACTATTCTTACTTTAGGAGCTGGTCTAGCAGGTGAAGCTGCTCTTAAAGCATTAGAGTCTGCTGGTAAAGTTGGAAGTATTAAACTTGGAACATTTGATATGTCTCCAGGAATGCTAAAAGCTGCTGCTGCTGGAAAAGTTGAATTCTTAATTGATCAACAACAGTACTTACAAGGTTATTTACCTATAGCTATCTTTTCTCAATATATGAGATACGGAACTATGCCTGCTGGTGTAGTTATGACAGGACCTGGTTTTGTTACACCCAAAAATGCTAAGAGTGTAATTAAATGGGCTGCTCAAGGTTATAGATAAAAAATATATCAAAAAGGCCTAGTGAATTTTCACTAGGCCTTTTTTTTAAGTTTTTTATTATGTCTACAAAGTCAAAAAGTATAAAAGGTAAAACTGATTTTAATCAGGACGAAAGGCTAAAAAAAGTTTCAAACTTAAAAATTTTATTAAATAGACCTGAGTTAGGAGCTCTAGGTGGTGCAATTTTAGTTTTTATTTTTTTTGGTATTGTTGCTGGTGATACTGGCATGTTTAGTGCTTACGGAATTTTGAATTTTTTAGATGTATCAGCTAATCTCGGTATTATAGCTATTGCTGCTGCCATGTTAATGATTGGTGGAGAATTCGATTTATCAATAGGATCAATGATTGGTTTTGCAGGAATCTGTATAGCCATTCCAGCAATTTATTGGGGCTGGCCTTTATGGTTGAGTATTATATTTGCTTTTTCAATGGCAGTTCTAGTCGGCTATTTTAATGGAATACTTGTAGTCAGAACTGGTTTGCCATCTTTTATAGTTACACTTGCAATGTTGTTTATCTTAAGAGGGGCCACTTTAGCTTTAACAAGGTTAATCACAGGGCGAACACAAGTGCCTGGACTAAGAGTTTTAATTGAAAATGATCCAATAGCTTGGATTTTTGCAACAGACTCATTTAAATGGGTTTTTACATGGCTAGGTTCAATGAATTTAATTGCTTTAAGAACAGATGGTACTCCCTTAGCTACAGGCATTCCTCCTTCAGTTATTTGGTTTATTGCATTAGCGAT
Organism: uncultured Pelagibacteraceae bacterium; assembly: GCA_902575095.1. GTDB lineage: Bacteria > Pseudomonadota > Alphaproteobacteria > Pelagibacterales > Pelagibacteraceae > Pelagilacustribacter. The sequence goes on along the minus strand of CACGPY010000002.1, from coordinate 40,935 downwards.
TTTAACTACCTGGATATTAATGAAAACAAGATACGGAAATTGGATATTTGCATCAGGTGGAGATAAAAATGGAGCGAACAATGTAGGTGTACCTGTAGGAAGAGTTAAAATAAGTTTATTTATTGGTACAGCAGTTGCAGCAACAATCTTTGCTACGATACAAGTTTTAGATGCTGGATCAGCAGATACTATGCGAGGAACTTTGAAAGAATTAGAGGCAATCGCAGCTGCCGTGGTTGGAGGATGTCTACTTACTGGAGGATATGGTTCAGCTATTGGCGCGGCTTTTGGAGCAATCATTTTTGGAACTGTATCTATGGGTATTTTTTATACAGACGTAGACACAGATTGGTTTAAAGTTTTTTTAGGAGCTATGATGCTAATTGCTGTAATATTCAACAATTACATAAGAAGAAAAGTAACAGAAAGTAAGTAATGTCAGATTATCTAGTTCAATTTAACAATATCAGTAAATTTTTCGGTAAAGTAATAGCGTTGAAAGATGTAACCATGAAATTACGAAAAGGGGAGATTATGTGTTTATTGGGTGATAATGGAGCAGGTAAGTCGACTTTAATTAAAACACTCGCTGGTGTTCATAAACCTGATGAGGGAGAAATTATATTTGAAGGTGAAAAAATTGTTTTCGATAGTCCAAAAGATGCATTAGATATAGGTATTGCTACAGTATATCAAGATTTAGCTTTGGTGCCTCTGATGAGTGTTACCAGAAATTTTTTTATGGGCAGAGAGCCTTTAAAAGGACCTCCTTTTTTAAAAACTTTTGATATAGAGAAGGCAAATAAAATTGCTGCGGAAAGAATGGGGCAAATAGGAATTGATGTGAGAGACCCATCACAAGCGGTAGGAACTATGTCAGGTGGTGAAAGACAATGTCTGGCAATAAGTAGGGCTATCTATTTTGGTGCAAAAGTTTTAGTTTTAGATGAGCCAACTTCGGCATTAGGTGTTCACCAAGCATCTGTGGTTCTAAAATATATCGTTAAAGCTGCATCACAAGGTTTAGCAGTAATTTTAATAACACATAATGTTCATCACGCATATCCAGTTGGAAACAGTTTCACAGTTCTTAATAGAGGTAAAAGTTTAGGAACATATGAAAAAAAAGATATTTCCAGAGAAAAACTTTTAAGCATGATGGCAGGTGGTGAAGAGCTCGATAAGTTAGAGGTTGAACTTAAGGAAATGAATAGAATTTCCTCATAGAAATGCAAATTGGTATAGATTTAGGTGCTACAAAAATTGAGTACGTTTTATTAGATAATAATAATAAAGAATTATTACGAAATAGAACTGAAACACCAAAAAACTACGGTGATACAATAAATTCTATAATATCAATTATTAAAGATATCGAAAATAAAAATAAAAATAATTTGAACGTAGGGATTTGTCACCCAGGTGCAACCGATAAAACAACAGGTTTAATAAAAAACGCTCATAATTCACTATGGTTAAATGATAAAAATTTAATCAAAGATTTAAAGAAAAAAATTAAAAATAATATTTACTTAGAAAATGATGCAAATTGTTTTTGTTTATCTGAGGCATTTGATGGTTCTGCCAGCCATTATGAAACTGTTTTTGGTATAATTCTTGGTTCTGGTTGTGGAGGAGGGTTGGTAATAAACAAAAAAATAATTTCTGGCTCAAATGGTTTAGGAGGTGAATGGAGTTTAAATCAAATGCCAGATATGAATGTTCAAAATTTAAAATCAGACGAAAAAATAGATTTCTCTAATAGAATAGAGGGTTTTCTTTCTGGAAAATCTATAGAAAAAAATTTTTATTTAAACTTTAAAAAAAAAATGACAGCTAAAGAAATTTTTTTTAATTACAAAAAAAATGAAAAAGAAGCTATTAAATTTATTAATGATTATAAAATAAAATTAGCTAGAGCCTTGGTTGTTATAATAACTACTATTGATCCAGATGCGATTGTTTTCGGTGGGGGAGTTTCAAATGAAATTGATTTTTTAGACGAAATTAAACAAATTTCAGCAAAATTTATTAATGAACCAAATTTAAAAACAATTTTTCTTAAACCATTGTACGGTGACGCAAGTGGTGTTCGAGGTGCAGCATTATTAGGAAGAGAAAACTTTATTTAATTATACTTTTAATTTCACTTTTAGAGAAAATTGTTGGTCGTTCGCATAATTGATTTATCTTAATTTTTTTACCTTTTTTTGCAGAACAATGTATAGCATCAATTATATTCAACACATGTAAAGATAAATTTCCATTACATTTATGTAATTTTTTCTTTTGAATAGAACTTATCATTTCAGATAAACCCACGCCTCTATAATTTGCATTAGTAGGTGACTCGTTAGCTCTGGAACTTTGTGAACGAATATTTATTTTTCCAAGAGTCATTTTATTTGTCTTAAAATTTTTCCACAAACTTCCCAATTTTTTACTAATTAAAACTGATCCACCAAACATATTTGGATCAGGGACAATCATTGATCCCTCGTTACCATATAATTCAATATGATTTCTTAAATGTGAAATTACATCGAAAGAGAGTGTCAGTCTGATTATAGTTCCATTAAAAAATTTAATTGTTGAAAAATAAGTTGTTGGACATTCTACTTTAAACTTTTTACCTTTCTTAGGTCCAATCCCAATAACCCTCATTGATTTACCTTTTTCAGATTGACTAAAAACTTCTTTTGCAGGGCCCAATAAATTTACTAAAGCAGTTAAATAATATGGCCCCATATCTATTACAGGACCACCACCTTTTTTTGCAAACCATGGTTCTGGATTTGGATGATAAGATTGGACACCTGGATATGCGAAGATAGCATTTCCAAATTTAACCTTACCAATAATTTTTTTATCTAAAAGTTCTCTTGATTTTTGAATACCACCTCCCAAAAATGTATCTGGTGCGTTTCCAACATACAATTTCTTTTTTCTTGCTAATTTAATTAATTTTATTCCATCAGATAGATTTATAGCTAGAGGTTTTTCCGAGTAAACATGTTTACCATGAGTAAGAGCAAGTTTTGCGACAGAGTAATGAGCTGCAGGAATTGTTAAATTAAGAATTACTTTTATATTTTTATCATTTAATAATTCTTTAATTGAAACAGCTTTAATCTTATTGGCTTTGGCACATTTAATCGCAGCTTTGTTGTTGATATCAGCACATTTTATTATTTTAAAATTATTAAAATACTTATGAGCTCTAAAGTACGTCTCGGCTATATGACCACAGCCAATCAGGCCTACATTAAAAATTTTCTTCATTAATTTTAAACACCTTTTCTTTGTTTTTTCTTACCTTCGAGATGTTCTTTAAGAGATTTTTTATTTTCTTTTGTTATAGGAATACCAAGAGTAGGGCTTTCCCAGTAAGCTGACCCTTCTAACCATTGGTAACCATCTGTATGAATTGAAATTACGTATGTTTTTTTTGATTTTTTTGCTCTTTTAAATGCCTCTTCTAATTCAGCAATTGAATTAACATGTTCACCATCTGCTCCCATACTCTTGGCATGGCCTGCGAAATCTACAGGTACCAAATTAGGAGCATTTGAACTCTTAAGTAAACAATTAAATTCTTTACCACCTTTATATAATTGTAATCTATTAATTACAGCGTGACCTCCATTATCACAAACTATTAGTATTAATTTATTGTTTGTGATTACAGAACTATATATGTCAGAATTATAAAGTAGATACGACCCATCTCCTACAAATGATACTACTTCTTTCTCTGGATTTGCCATCTTAATACCAAGTGCCCCGGAAATTTCATAACTCATACAACTAAAACCCCACTCTGTCTCATGAGTATTAAGTTCTCTAGGTTTCCAGACTTGTATAACTTCACCAACTAATCCTCCAGCTGCAGTAACTGCAATATCAGAGGGATCCGAATTTCTATAGCATGCTCCAATAACTTGGGCATAACTTGGAAGTTTTTGGTTAGTTGGTCCGCTTTCTTTATCAACATACGTTTCCCAGTCTTTCAATTCTTTTCTGGATTTTTTATACCAGTTATCATCTGCTTTCCAATTTCCTAATGCTTGAGATAATTCTATCAACGATACTTTAGCATCTCCAACTACAGCCTGTGCCATGTGTTTATTTGCATCAAATCGTGCAGCATTAATAGAAACTAATTTAAAATTAGGATTTTCAAAATTAGCCCAAGATCCAGTTGTAAAATCTGCAAGTTTAGTTCCAATAGCAATCGCTGTATCAGTTTCTTTACTTAAGTTGTTTGCAGCACGTCCACCCAAACCGCCAATAGTTCCTAAATAATGAGTATGATCTTTTTTTATAGATGAATAACCCATTACGGTTTGCGTTACAGGAATATTATGTTTTTTTGCAAAATCGCTTAATTCATCTGTGGCATCTGAATAAAAAACTCCACCACCAGCAATGACAATTGGTTTTTTTGATTTTTTAATAAGTTCAGCTGCCTCTTTGATTTGAAAATCATCTGGTCTAGGTCTTCGTATTGTATGAACTCTTTCTTTAAAGAATTCTTCTGGATAATCATAAACTTCACCTTGAACATCTTGACTTAATGAAATACATGCTGGACCACAATCTGCTGGATCTAACATAATTTGAATTGCTTGTTGTAAACTTGAAATGATTTGTTCTGGTCTAGTAATTCTATCAAAATATCTCACAACAGGTTTAAACCCATCATTCTGAGTTGTCCCTGGATTATTAAAGTGTTCAACTTGTTGTAATACTGGATCTGGCATTCTATTTGCAAATGTATCACCAGGTAAAAAAAGTATTGGAAGTCTATTGCTCATTGCAACGGCCGCTGCAGTAATCATATTAGTTGATCCTGGGCCTACAGAAGAGGTTGCAACAAAAATTTGTTTACGCCTTTTTGCTCTTGAATACGCTATTCCTGTTAAAGCCATGTTTTGTTCATGGTGGCCTCGCCATGTGGGAAGTTCTTTTTGGTTTTCCTGAAGTGCTTGCCCTAAACAGGCAACATTACCATGACCAAAAATTCCAAACACGCCCGGAAATAAAGGTACTTTTTTTCCATCTATAAGAGTTTTCTGAGCAATTAAGAATTTAACTAAAGCGTGAGCACAAGTAAGTTGAATGTTTTTCATAAATTCAATATAAACTATTTAATTAATATTCTTTATTCAACAATAATATATGTACGATAAATACGGACAGTTCATTGATGGTAAGTGGCAAAAATCAGCAGGCGGTGAAACTTACGATGTGATTAATCCTGCAACTGAAGAAATAATAGGGAAGGCGTCAAAAGCAAATAGTTCAGATATTCAAAAAGCTCTTAAATCAGCGGAAAAAGGTTTGCAAATTTGGAAAAATACTTCTCCTTGGGAAAGATCTAAAATTATTAGAAAGATATCGGATTTAATTAGAAAAAGAATTGATGTTCTTTCAAAATGGTTAACTCTTGAAGTAGGAAAGCCGTTAACAGAAGGACCTGGTGAAATAGGCGGTGCAGCTGATATCTTCGAATGGAATTCTGAAGAAACTAAGAGAATTTTTGGAGAAATAAATCAAAGTCGTTTTCCGAATACACAGATTCACGTTATGTATCAACCTGTCGGAGTTGTAGCAGCTTTGGTTCCGTGGAATTTTCCAGTAATTCTTGCTTCAAGAAAAATTTCAACTGCTTTAGCAGCAGGTTGTTCAGTTATAGTTAAACCAGATGTAATTACACCAGGTAGCGTTATGGAGATAGTTGATATCTGTAGAGAGGCAGGTGTCCCTCCAGGAGTAATTAATCTACTGTCAGGAGATCCAGCTGGAATTTCTGAGGAATTGATAAAGTCAGATATAATAAAAAAAATTTCAATAACTGGATCAACAAGAGTTGGTAAATTGATTTTAAAACAAGCTGCAAACAAAGTTCAAAGAGTTACAATGGAGCTAAGCGGTCACTCACCATTCATAGTTTTTGATGACGTAGATTTAAATAAAGTTACAGACATGGCAATAACTTCAAAATTTAGGAATAATGGACAAGTATGTATTTCACCAAATAGATTTTATATACACGAAAAGAAAAAAGATGAGTTTGCAAATCTAATGATCGAAAAAACTAAAAAACTTAAGATTGGAAATGGTATGGATAAAGATACATTACTTGGGCCTTTGTGTACTAAGCAACGATTAGAAGGTGTTGAAAAATTAGTGGAAACTACAAAAAAAGAAGGTGGTAAAGTCCTGTTAGGGGGAAAAAGAGCTGCAAATTTTAATAAAGGATATTTTTATGAGCCAACAATATTTGATAATGTTAAAGACAATTTTACTATTATGAAAGAGGAGCCATTTGGTCCTATTGTGCCTATTTTAACTTTTAAAGATTTTGATGAGGTAATGGACAGAGCAAATAACAACGACCTAGGTTTGTGTAGTTATGTTTACACAACTGATTTAAAAAAAGCTAATAAAGCATCCGAGCAACTAGAATCTGGTTGTGTTGCAGTAAATACTCCTGTTGTAGCTGTAGCAGAGGCACCTTTTGGTGGAATCAAACAAACTGGGTATGGAAGAGAAGGCGGCTCAATGGCAATTAAAGATTATTTAAATATAAAATATACTCATTTCGGAATCTCATACGAATGAGAAAAAATAAACTTAAAGAACTTTTTAAAGCAGGAAAGCCAATTATTAATAGTTGGTTAGCTGTTCCAAGTTCTTTTTCAGCTGAAATAATGGCTAATCAAGGATGGGATTCTTTAACAATAGATATGCAGCATGGTCTTATAAATTATCCTAATGCAGTGAATATGTTGCAAGCAATTTCATCAACTGAAACTACTCCTATGGCTAGAGTGAATTGGAATGAGCCTGGTCAAATAATGAAAATTTTAGATGCTGGATGCTATGGTGTTATTTGTCCAATGGTTAGTAATAAAAAAGAAGCAGAAAATTTCGTTAAAGCATGCCAATATCCCCCAAAAGGTTACAGAAGTTTTGGTCCAATAAGAGCGTCAATTTATGGTGGAGACGACTATGCAAAATATGCTGACCAAGAGATATTAAAATTAGCAATGATTGAAACCAAAGAAGCTTTGGAAAAACTTGATGAAATTTTAGATACACCAAACCTAGACGGTATTTATATTGGACCAGCAGACTTAAGTTTATCTGTGGGAGAAGAACCAGGATTTGATAAACCAGAGAATACAAAAGCTTATAAAGAAATTTTGAGAATTCTAGAAGCTGCAAAAAAAAAAAATTTGATAGCTGGTTTACACAATGGATCTGCAGAATATGCTCAAAAAATGATTGACAAGGGATTTGATCTTGTGACTGTTGGTTCTGATAGTAGATATATTGGATCGGGAGCAAAATCTGATATTGAAAAATTAAAAGGTATTAAAGCACTTAAATCTAGAGGGTATTAATAATTGACATATTACGTTTATATGCTCAAATCTAAGAGCATAAAACCAGTGACTTATGTAGGTTATACCAGCAACTTAATAAAAAGAATCAGCCTTCATAACTCAGGCAAGGGTGCCAAATTTACAAGAGGAAGAAAATGGAGACTAATTTATAAAGAGAAATTCAAATCAAAAAAAGAGGCAATTTCTAGAGAATATTATATAAAGAATAATCGCTCATTAAGAAATAAAATTAAAAATGAAAATTTCAATTCTTCTACCATATAAAGAAAATTTTTCACCCATGTATCCGGGTGCAGTTTCACTTTTTGTATATGAAACATCTAAAATTAGTAAATATAAAAAAAATATAACTGTTTTTGGGAATACAGATTATAAAAAAATATTTAATTTAGAATATGTAAACATAAACACTAAAAAAACTTTATTTAACAGTCAAACCAAAACTTATGTTAATGATTTTATTAAAATAGAAAGAAAAATTAATTCATCTATAATCGAAGTTCATAATAGACCAAGCTATATTCATATTATTAATGAAAAAATTAAGAATAAAATTCTAACTCTTTATTTTCATAATGATCCTTTATCTATGGAGGGATCTAAGACTATTGCACAAAGAAAAAAACTATTACGAATATGTTATAAGATTATATTTAACAGTTCTTGGTCTAAAAAAAGATTTTTAGAGGGTTTAGAAAATAAATTTGTAAATAGCAATAAATTATTAATTTTTTATCAATCAGCTAACAAAGGTAATTTAGCACTATTAAAAAATAAGAAAAAATGGATTACCTTTGTTGGAAAATTAAATAAAGCAAAAGGTTACGATGTATTCGCTAAATCTATTACAAAAGTTTTGGATAAATATAAAGACTGGAGAGCTTTAATTATTGGTGATGAAAAAAGGGAAAAAATATATTTAAAACATAAAAATGTATCAATTCTTGGTTTTAAAAAACATGAGGAAGTAATTAAAATATTTAAGAAAACAAGTATAACAGTAGCTCCATCAAGATGGGATGAGCCCTTTGGAAGAACTAGTTTAGAGGCATCTGCTAATGGCTGTGCTGTAATCATAACTAATAAAGGCGGTTTACCAGAAACTGTAACAGATGCTAAAATTTTAGAAAAATTAAATGAAAAAAATTTAACTAAATCTATAAATCAATTAATTGAAAATAAAAAAGATAGAATTAGTCTCCAGCGAAAATCCATAAATAATTTTTATCTTACACATAAATTTGTTTCCAAAAAAATTGATGATTATAGATCAGAGAAATTATTTTTAAAAAATTATTTTTTTATAAAATCAAAATTAAAAAATTTAAGAATTCTCCACGTAACAAATTTTAATGAGCGATTAGACGGTCGACTTTTTTTTAATACCGGTAGAAGAATTAACAATGGTTTTATAAGGCTTGGTCATAGTGTTTTAGGATTCAGCGATAGAGATATTCAAAAATACTATAAAACCATTGGTGATTTTAGAGGTCAAAAAACCTTAAACGATAAATTAAAAAAAACCTGTTATAATTATAAGCCTGATTTAATTGTTACTGGTCATGCCGATTTAATTTCAAAAGAACAAATTCAAGAGCTTAAAGAGGATAATCCAAATACAAAATTTGCTCAATGGTTTTTGGATCCACTAAATAAAAATGGTCCTGATTTTGAGAGAAATAAAGAACGTATTTTAGATAAAATTGACGTGATGGATGGGACATTTTTAACTACAAGTCCTTCAGCATTAAATTTTCTACCTAAAAATAATAAAAATTTCTATATTCCAAATCCGAGTGATCATTCTTTTGAAACTTTAAACAACTATAAAAAATCTTGCAGTGTTGATGTTTTTTTTGCTTTAAGTCATGGTGTTCATAGAGGTAAGCTTAAATCAGGCAAAGAAGACGATAGAATTATTTTCTTAGAAAAATTACAAAAAATTACCTCTAATATTAAATTTGATCTATATGGCATTAATAATGTTCAACCCATATGGGCAGATCATTACTTTAAAACTATTTCAAACGCTAAAATGGGTTTAAACCTCAGTAGAGGTGAAGCAATAAAATATTATAGCAGTGATCGTATTACGCAAATAGTTGGTAATGGTCTAGTTTGTCTAATAGATGAAAAAACTCAATATAGAGATTTTTTTTCAAACAAAGAAATGGTTTTTTACAAAAGCTTAGGCGATTTGTCCGAAAAAATAACTAAAGTTTCAAGAGATGATAAACTTAGAAGACAAATTGCACACAATGGGAAAAAAAAATATATGAAGTATTTTAACTCCACAAAGGTTGCAAATTTTATTATTAACAAAACTTTAGAAATCAAAGATAAAAAATATTTATGGGAAAAATAAAAAAAGCTCTTATAACCGGAATTACAGGTCAAGATGGTTCTTATCTAAGCGAATTTTTACTTAAAAAAAATTATCAAGTATACGGTTTAGTAAGACGAGTTGCTTTGGAAGATGAAAGTCATAGACTTTGGAGAATAAAACATATTCTTAAAAAAATAAAATTAAATAGTGCTTCTTTAGAGAGCTATGCAAGTATAGTAAAGATAATTCAAAAAATTAAACCAGATGAAATTTATCATTTAGGAGCACAAAGTTATGTAGCTTATTCCTTTGAAGATGAGTTTTCTACTTTAAATACCAATATAAATGGTACACATTATATTCTTTCAGCTATAAAAGACTTTTCACCTAAATCAAAATTTTATTTCGCAGGTTCGTCAGAAATGTTTGGAAAAGTTCAAAAAAATAAACAAGATGAAAAAACAAGATTTTACCCAAGATCAGCATACGGTATCTCAAAAGTTGCTGGTTTTGAATTGACGAGAAATTATAGAGAAGCATATAAAATTTTTGCATGTACAGGAATATTGTTTAATCATGAATCACCTAGAAGAGGTTTTGAGTTTGTAACTAGAAAAATTTCAAGTTCGGTTGCAAAAATTAAATTAGGTAAACAAAAAACATTACAATTAGGAAATATTTATGCAAAAAGAGACTGGGGACATGCAAAAGACTATGTTGAAGCTATGTGGTTAATGTTGCAACAAAAAAAACCTGAAGATTTTGTTATAGGAACAGGTAAAATGCACTCTGTAAAAGATTTTGCAAAATTAGCTTTTTCAATAGTAGGTTTAAATTATAAAAAATATATAAGATTTAACAAAAATTTATTAAGACCCTCTGAGGTAGATACACTTAAAGCAAATTACAATAAAGCAAAAAAAAATTTAAAATGGAAACCAAAGACAAATTTTACTCAACTGGTAAAAGAAATGGTCAAAGAGGATCTAAATTTTTTCAAATAATAAATTAAGTGAATAAATATTTAATTTTTAGAACAGATAGAATAGGGGATTTCTTAGTATCTGCAATTTTATTAAAGTGCATTAAAAAAAATGATCCAAATGCGCATATTACTGTTGTTGCATCAAATAAGAATTATGAATATATAAAAACTTTTCCTTATGTAAATAATGTCATTCAACTTAATAATGATTTTATAAGCAAATTAAGTGTATTTTTTAAATTATTTAAATTTAAATATAAAACTATCATCATTCACGATGATAAAAAAAGATCAAAGTTTATTTCTTTCTTTTTAAAATCATCGAATAAAATTAAAATTTTAAAATCACAAAAAGTCACCCATATTCAATTAATTAAGGATATTCTTAAAAAAATGAATTTTAATTTTTTTGAAGACTCTTTAAATACCTTAATACATAGAAATCAAGAAAAATCTAATGATGGAAATCTTGTTCAATTACATTTTGATGAAAAATGGATTTTTAATGATTATATAGAAAAATTTATTAATATTGAGCCAACAGAAATTGAGCTAGTAAATTTTGTAAAAAAAATTCTTAAAAAAAATGAGGGAAGGCTAGTCATTACAACTGGTTTTAAATTACCAGATAAAATGAATAAAATAAAACCTTCACTTATTGATTTAAAAGTAAAATTATATGAAAACTTAAATTTTATTGAATTAGAGAAAATTACCTCAAATTCTAGTGTTTTAATTGCTTGTCATGGTGCTATTTCACACGTCGCTACAGCAAATAATATAAAACAAATAGATATAATAGATAAATCATATAATTATGGTAAATGGACTAACCATTTTAGAAATTATAAGTTTTTATATAGAGATAATTTTGCAAAGCTATCTAATAAGATTATAGATTTAATATGAAATTTTTAGAAAAATACAATAATAGTAAAAATATTAGATTTAAATCATTTGAGGAAACTTTAAAAATTTCTTTGAAAAGAGGCTTTAAAACAATAGTCGAAACAGGGACAGCAAGAGGAAAAACAAAATTTTTTTTTATAAAAAGATATAATTGGAAAGATGGTATGAGCACTCCTATGTTCGCTGAATATGCAAAATTTACTATGGGTAAACTTCATACTTGTGATATTTCTTTAAAAAATATTGAAAATGCAAAAAAATTTACTAGTAATTTTTCTGAATATATAAAATTTTATGTAAAAGATAGCTTAATTTTTTTAAAAGAATTTAATCATCCGATCGATTTATTATATTTAGATTCTTTAGATGGTCATGATCCTATTGCTGCATCAAATCATCAATTAAAAGAGGCTCAAATTGCGATTAAAAAACTTCACGATAAATCATTGATTTTATTGGATGACAAAGGATCAAAAACAAATCTGTCAATTGATTTTTTAACAAAAAATAATTTTAAGATTATTTATGAAACAAATCATCAGGTTCTTTTATCTCTATAATTAAAGTTTATTTGTTCCTAGCAAAAATTAAATCAGCATTAACCCAGTTAATTAATTTATAATTATTATTTATTAATAATTTATATAAATTCGATTTTGTAATATTTTCTAATGAAAGATTATATGTTTCTAAATCTTTAACATTAATGTCGGTAATTTCTGTAACAATAATGTCTATATTGAATTTATCAAAGTTGAAATTTTTTAAAGCCTCAAATTCATAATTTTCAATATCTATTGTCATTAAATCTATTTTTGACGCTTTAAATTTTGAGTTTTCAATTATACTATTTAAAGACTTACCTTTTATTTTTTTTATTTCTTTAAAATTGTTATTCCTGCTTTCAACCAACTCTTTACTAATAGTATTTATTGCTGACCTATTATGATAAAAATAAAGATCTTTTTCCTCATTATCAATCGAAGTAACTAATGTTTGAATATTAATGTCTCTAGTTCGTAATTCATTAAATTGTTTTATCGACTCATGATCTAAATCAATATTGATACCATTCCATCCTTTTTTATATAATAAATATGTATTGTTATATTTAATTGGATGATTACATCCTACATCAATGAATATACCTTTTTTTTTCTTTTTAAATATTCTTTCAATAACTAAATCAACGTTGCTTAATGAATAAGATTTTTTAGAATACTTTTCGTAATAAATCTTTTTTAAATAATGTATCATTTTTATAATTTTATTTTATTTAAAGCATTATTGTTAAATAAATTAGCATCTCTGATATATCTTCTTACCATTTGAGTTGTTTTGTGTCCTGTCATCGCCATTATACTTCTTTCATCAGCACCTGATTCTGCCGCCACTGTTGCAAAACCTGATCTTAAACTATGACCTGAATAATTTTGGTTTTCTATTCCTGCTATTTTTAAACATTCTTTTATTATTAATACTACTGATTGATCTGTTAATCTATGGTTAGTAAGTATTGAGCCTTTTGAAAATCTTCTAAATATTGGACCAGTTTTAATTTTTGATAAGTTTATCCATTCCTTTAAGCTAGTAACTGGACAATATTTTTCATTTGTAAAATAGGGTAGTCCTTTTATTTGACCTTCACCAAATTGATCTGTTTTAGATCTTTTCAGAGTTATTTTTATACCTTCTTCAACAAAATCTAAGTCTTCGTAGTCAATAGAAACTAATTCCGTCCGTCTAAATCCTCCACTAAAACCTACAAGTATTAGCGCTTTATTTCTTAATTTCTTAATTTTTTCAATTTTTTGTTCTTCTATAACATTAATTATTTGTTTTAAGTGATTGATTAATATAGGTTTTTTTCCTGTTTGAATGCTTCCTTTTTTTCTTTTGATGCCCATCAAGTTTTCAATAATAACTGGATGCTTTGTATCTAAATAATGTCCTTTTAGCTTGTGAACCACACCAATAGATACAAGCCTACGCCTCAGAGTGCTCATTTTTGAGTTTAGGGATAGGTGAGTGAGGTATAATGATACAACCTTAGGTTCTGATGGCATTGAATTAAATCCATGCTTTGCACAAAATGCTGCAAAATCTTTGAAGTCAGATTTATAAGCTCTAAGAGTATTATTAGCTTTAGATAACTTGAGGTTGTTAAGCGTATCCTCATGAAGTTTTTTTAGATCTGTAACTAACTTATTCATATTACTATTGATAACAATTAATTATCATTAGTAATATATTAAGTGATTTTAGATGTCAATACGTATAATTTTAAAACTAATGATTAAATTTATTCTTCCTATAGTAGTATTTATAGCTGCTGTTTACGGAATTTCGTACTTCTGGACTAACTCAAACTCAAAAGGCAAAAAAATGATAGCTTTAGGCTTAATAATAGCCCTAATAATAGGCATATCATTAACAATTTACTTAATATTTGACTAATGAAGCTTGTAGGTACTCAATTTCAGCTAAAAGTATGGGCTTATTTGAGGAAAATACCCCGTGGAAGCGTTAAAACATACTCTCAAGTGGCAAAAGCCATAGGAAAACCGCTTGCTGTTCGTGCTGTGGCCAATGCTATAGGAAAAAACCCCTATGCACCCAAAATTCCTTGCCATAGAGTTATAAGATCTGACGGGTCGCTTGGAGGCTATTCAGGCAAAGGAGGAGTAAAAACAAAGAGATTTTTGCTAAAAAAAGAGGGCATAAGGCTCTAGAATTGTTATTTGACGGGCGATCGGGTCTATTACCCCCTATTTGACTGTATTTTTTATCCACACACCAGTCAGTTGTACTCTAAAATCAATGATTGCAAAAAAAACACCCTCTATGGCCGTTTAAACGCTATATTCGGTACACGCAAAGCTTGTAGAATTATTGATTATTGCTACTTTTAGAGTAGTCTAAAATACCCTATTTTAGTGGTTTTTAGGCTTTCTGTAGTTAATTTTTACGAATTTATCCTGTAAATCATCAATTTCAAACAGCTCTTTGAACTTATTAATTACTTTTTTTAGCTTTAATAAGCATTTTTTTTCAATGTTTATTTACATTTTTATTATATATAGAAATAATACTTACCTATTACTTTATATATTACATTAATTATATGCTTTAAGTTACTGTATTTATTGAAAATATTTTAGACTAAAATAAACTACAATTGGGATAGTGATAAATGACATAACAGTAGAAGTTACGATAACGCTAGCTACGCTATCTACCACCTTCCTCTCTGAATACATTGAACCCACCAAATAGGTTAGAACAGCGCTAGGCATACATGATTGAATTAAAAGAACACCAGCAGCAAAACCGTTTAAATTAAGAAATTTAATTAATCCAAATCCTATTAAAGGTCCAATAATAACTCTAACCGCACCTAGAATTGATGCATGAGTCCAAGACACTACTTTTAATCTTGATAAAGCAATACCTAAAGACATTAAAACTAAAAATATAGTAGCGTATGTAAGTAAAAATGTAGTATTTTCTAAATATCCAGGAACATCCAATTCAAAATATAAAAATATGACTGAAACAATTATTCCGTAAATTGGCATATTCTTAATTAATATTTCAAATGAAAAGCTTTTTTTGGCCAATAAAACTCCAAGTGTAAAGTGAAGAAGAATAATTACTGATGCAATAGCAGATGCGACCCCTAGCCCAGCTGTTCCATAAGCAAATAAACAAATGGGAATACCCATATTTCCAGTATTAGGTAAAATTAATGGTGGCAATTCACTTATAAAATCTTTTTTTAGTAATAAAAGAAATACAATACCTACTAGAGAAAATCCTCCTATTATGATTAAAGCATAAATAAAGTATTCAATAAAAACACTTAAGGTTACTCCAGTAGTTGTTATTGTATAAAAAATCATTGCAGGAGTACCTACGTTTCCTGCAAATGTAGTTATGAAATCAGTGCTAATTTCTGGGTTTTTTCTTCCAAGATAATATCCTACACCGATGACAAAAAAAACAGGGACAATTACGTCAATAAGTTTTAGATAGAGCTCCATTAAGCTCTTACATCAGATTTCCTTGGTTTTCTCAACTTATTTTTGAAATTAATAGCTTCTTCAAATTCCATTAAACGTTTATGAATCGATCTTAATTCAGTAATCCTAGTCCAATTTTGCAAAAATAATGAAAAACTACTTTGTACTTCTCTGAAAGCGCTTGATGTTTGAATTAAAACTCCTAATGTCATAGCGCCAGTAAATAAGCCTGGGCCCATTAATAAATAAGGAACAATAATCATTGTTTGGTTATACATAATTAACCAAAGATCAAAATATCCATAATGCAAGAAAAGCCTATGGTAATTGAATTTTATTCCTGTAAATAATTGTAGAATGGAAGGTGCTTGAGCATAGTTTTTTCTATCATCTTCTCCGTAAACTAACTCTTTTCTAAAAGCAGCTTCTACTTTTTGATTATTATATTCAAGACCTGGAAGTTTAATTCCAACAATCCAACTTATAACTAAACCACCTAAACTAGCCACTAAAGAGACCCACACAAGTGACCCAGAAATATCTTTAAAAAAAGGAATTACTACATTAGAAGAAAGCCCCCAAAGTATAGGAAGAAAGGCTATCAATAACATAATTGCCCTTACTACTTGTAAGCCTAAACTTTCTACAATTTTAGCAAAATTCATCGCATCTTCTTGTATACGTTGTGAAGCTCCCTCAACTTTTGCATCAACAGCTCTCCAATAAGGCATGTAAGAAAAAGTCATTGCTTCTCTCCACCTAAAAGCCCACAATCTTGTAAAATAATTAGTTACTGTGTAAATAATTACGTAAGGTATAGCTAACTTCATAAATAATGCTATTCCATCATAAAATTCAGATAATTCCCTATTAGGAGCATCTTGTAAAAGATCGTAAAATCCTTTGTACCACTCATTAATCTTAACATCGATATAAGTTTGGGCTAAAAGTGATAATATTATAAAAGCAAAGCCGCCCCATGACCATAGTAGCCACTTATTTTCTGTAAAATAACTACGCCACATAATTAATTTTTAATAAAATTGTCTGCATACGATTTTATAACAAATTCTTTCTTCTTGGGTTCAATAACTTTGTAGGAGATATTATTTTTTTTAGCGTACTCTATTGCTTGATCTTTAGTTGAAAACTTTAATGTCACCTCCTCTAAGGTATCAGTCGATGTCTCCCAGCCCATTAGGGGGTTAATTGATGGATCTTTTGTCTCAAAAGTCAAAACCCATTTTTTTTGTTTTCCCCTGCCTGACTGCATAGCAGTCTTTGAAGGTATATATATTTTTGCTTTTTTCATGTTTATAATGGTCGGGGCGGCAGGATTTGAACCTGCGACCCTCTGGTCCCAAACCAGATGCGCTACCAGGCTGCGCTACGCCCCGATCGTCTGTTTTATAGGTTAATTATATGTTTTTGGCAATTGAAAGATAGTCTCTATACAAGTAAATAATACCCATGATCCATCAAATTACAAAACCTTTTAAATATTTTTTTAAGCTTGAAGCTGCTTCAGGATTAGTTCTGCTTTTTGCTGCCGTTCTCGCACTTATTATAAGTAACGGACAATTAAGCGATATTTATTTTTCTTCTCTAGAAAAGTACATAATTCTTGGAACAAAAGAGTTTGGTTTAAAATTAAGTGTGCTTCATTGGATTAATGACGTGTTAATGGCAATTTTTTTCTTTTTTGTTTCATTAGAGATAAAAAGAGAATTTCTTCAAGGTGAGTTATCAAATCCAAAACAAGCTATGCTTCCAATTATAGGTGCTGTAGGCGGAATGGCAGTTCCAGCTTTATTTTATATTATGATAAATTATTCAGATAGCACCACATTAAATGGATGGGCTATACCATCAGCTACGGACATTGCCTTTTCATTAGGTGTGTTGTCACTATTGGGAAAAAGAGTTCCTATATCTTTAAAAGTTTTTTTAACAGCTTTAGCAATCATCGATGATTTGGGAGCTATAGTTATTATTGCTTTCTTTTACTCAGGTAATATTGAAATAAAATATTTAATTTTGATGCTCGTATCAGTAATTCTTTTAGTTGGTCTAAATAAATTTAAAGTAAAAAGTTTTATACCTTTTTTAGTCGTAGGGGTATTTTTATGGGATTTCACCCATCAATCCGGAATTCATGCTACTATTGCCGGAGTATTATTAGCTTTAACTATTCCCCATAATATAAAAAATAATAAAGAGTCCATGCTACTTAAATTAGAGCATGGTCTTTCACCATATGTAGCGTTTGGAATTATGCCAATTTTTGCTTTTGCTAATGCAGGTGTATCTTTGGAAGGTTTGACTTTTAAAACTCTTTTGAATCCAGTTCCATTAGGAATAGTACTCGGCTTATTTTTCGGAAAACAAATAGGTGTATTTGTGCTTTCTTATATTTCTATAAAACTTAAAATTGCAGATAAGCCTACTGGTTCAACATGGCCAGCTTTATATGCAGTGTCAATATTAACAGGTATTGGTTTTACAATGAGTTTATTTGTAGGAAACTTAGCTTTTGTAAATAATTTAGAATATATGGACGGAGTAAAAATTGGAGTATTAACAGGTTCTTTATTGTCAACTCTCTTTGGGTATTTCTTGTTACTAATATTTTCAAAAAAATGATCAGTAAAGATATAATTAAATTAGCTTCAAGTAGTAATAATTTTGGCCTAAAAAATAGTTACTCTCACAAAACTTCTTTAAAAAATTCGTTATGCGGGGATAAAATAACTCTTGAACTTATTGTTAAAAACAAAAAAGTAAGTTCTATGAGATATGAAACAGAAGCATGTATTTATTGTGAAGCTTCAGCGAGTCTTTTATCAAACAAGATTAAAAATCTTTATTTAAAAGATATTAAAAAAGATTTTTTAATTTTAAAAAATTTTAATAAAAAAAATTTTAAAATACCAAGAAATTTGTCAGTTTTTAAAAAATTATTTTCAAGCGACAATTTAAGCAGAATAAAATGTTTAATATTGCCATTTAATGCTGTATTAAAAGCTTTAAAATGATTAAAAAATATCTATTTTTAATAATTATGTTTGGATTATTTAGCATGGGCTCAAAAACATACGCTGAAATTGCATATAATTTTAAATTTAATGGTATCGATGGTAAGCAAATTAACCTAGCTGATTATGAAAATAAAGTTTTAGTAGTGGTAAATGTAGCATCTAGATGTGGATTTACACCACAATACTCTGATCTTCAAAAAGTTTGGGAAGATTATAAAGATAAAAATGTTGTGATAATTGGTGTTCCTACAAATAATTTTAAACAAGAACCGGGTTCTAATAAGGAAATCAAAGATTTTTGCGAAACAAATTTCAATATTAATTTTCCAATGACTGAAAAAATTGATGTATTAGGAAAAAATGCACACCCTTTTTTTAAATGGGCTAGAGAAAATTATGGAAATAGTGCAATTCCTAAATGGAATTTTCACAAAATTATAGTAGGGAAAGACGGAAAAGTAGCTAATACATTTTCCTCGATCACAAAACCATCCTCAGAAAAGTTTAGAAAAGCAATAGAAAAGCTAATTTAAAAAGAAAAGCTTAATCCATCATAAGCAGGGATTATATTTCTTGGTAATTTATTTTTTAATTCAAAATAATCTAAATCAGTATGCAGATTAGTAAGTATAGCTTTTTTTGGCCTAATAAGATTTATTAAATCCATAGCAGACTCAAAATTAAAATGAGATGGATGTTTATCAATTTTTAGACAATCAACTATTAAGTAATCTAGATTTTTAAGATAAGTTAAATTTTTTTTTGGTACATTATTACAATCACTCAAATAACCAATTTTCTCCATTACATATCCAGTTGCATTAATTAATCCGTGATTAACTTCAAATGATATTATAGATAATTTATTTACTCCTTTTCTTATTGAAAAATTTTTATTAATAATATTAGCCTTCATAATTGGCTTATATCCATGTTTATTTACAAAACAAAACTTATAACTTTTTTTTAAAGCTCTTATAGTTCTGGAACTGCCGTAAATTGGTATTTTAGATTTGTTTTTCCAATAAAATGGTCTCATCTCAAAAATGCCTGCAGTTTGGTCTGCGTGTTCATGAGTGTAAATAATAGAGTCTAACGTTTTTATTTTGTTTTTTAAAAATTGATGTTTAATATCTGGCGATGTATCAATAAGAACCGATAAGTTTCCTTTTTGAATATGGGCGCAACATCTAGTTCTTTGATTTTTTGAATTTTTTTTTAGTTTACCTGTATAGCTAGTAATCCATGGAGAGCCTAGCGAACTTCCGCATCCAAGAATAGTGAATTTATTTTTCAATTTAGCTTACCAAATAAATTGAAGAAATTATTTGAAGTAGTTTCAGAGAACTCTTCAAAAGAAATTTTTTTAAGATCTGACAAAAATTTAACTGTATGTATTATATAACTTGGTTCATTTGGCTTACCTCTTAGGGGAACAGGAGAAAGATAAGGAGCATCAGTTTCAACTAAAATTTTGTTATTTGGTAGATCTCTGAATGTATTCGCTAAATCTAAAGACTTTTTAAAAGTCACTACCCCACTAGCTGAAATATAAGCTCCTAAATCTATCAATTTAAACGCAAATTCTCTAGAACCAGTAAAACAATGAATTAATATTTTGAAATGTTTTTTCTTTAAATGTTTTTCTAAAATTTTAAAAGTTTCTTTTTCAGCTGACCTAGTATGAACGATTATTGGTAAGTTCTTTTCTTGGGCGGCATAGATATGCTCTTCAAAGCAATTTATTTGATCATTTTTTTCTGAATGATTGTAATAAAAATCTAAACCTGTCTCACCAATACCAATGACCTTTTTATTTAAATTAACCTTTTCAATTATGTCTGAAGCCTTTATATGTTGGTGTGATTTTGCTTCATGAGGATGAATACCATAAGTTCCAAAAACACATTTGTGTTTTGTAATAATATTTATAATTTTATTATAACTCTTATCCTCAGTTGAAATTGTTAAAATATATTTTACGCCATCTTGATTTGCTCTATCAATAGTCTCATTTAGTGAATTAGACATAGGTTCGTAAGTTAAATGGCAGTGAGAATCAATTATCATCTTCAATTTTAGTAAATAATATTTCTAAATTACCTAATTCCTTTTTATTATTTAAAATATTTTCATCTTTAATTTTATCAATTCTTATATTTTCAACTGGTATATTAATCATATTAAGTACTTTGTTTGTAGCATTAGGAATTATAGGATTTAGCAATATACTAATGTTTTTTATCTGCTCTACAATAGTAAATAATATTGCATTCATTCTTTCTGGGTCCTTTTTTTTTACTGCCCACGGTTCTGAATCATTAAAATACT
Source organism: uncultured Pelagibacteraceae bacterium (assembly GCA_902575095.1). Lineage (GTDB taxonomy): Bacteria > Pseudomonadota > Alphaproteobacteria > Pelagibacterales > Pelagibacteraceae > Pelagilacustribacter. The sequence goes on along the minus strand of CACGPY010000002.1, from coordinate 19,909 downwards.
TATTGGCGTCAAAAGAAAAGCTTACAACTTTTTTTATGTATTCATTTAATTCTTGATTGTTCATTAAAGATATAAGTTCTGGTACACTATTTTTCAAATTATCTAATAGTCTTTTATCAGATTTGTTTAATTTAGAATTAATTGGTATTTTATTATCACAGTTTTTCTTTATGAAAGAAAAAACTCTTTGGCAAAGATTTCCATAATTGTTAGCTAAATCATTATTAATACAGTTTTTTAAGTTTTCTAATGAAATTGATCCATCATTGCCAAGTGAAACTTCTTTTACTAGATAGTATCGTAATTGATCAATGCCATATTTATTTATGATTTCTAAAGGATCTAAAATGTTTCCTAGCGATTTTGACATTTTTTTATCATCAGAAAGTATCCAGCCGTGCCCAAATACTCTTTTAGGCAAAGGTAGTTTTGCAGCCAACAAAAAAGCTGGCCAAAATACAGCATGAAACCTTAAAATATCTTTGCCAATAATATGAACATCTGCTGGCCAAAAATCTTTATATTTTTTATCTTCTATATTTGGAAAATTTAAAGCACTAATATAATTAGTTAAAGCATCTAACCAAACGTATATTACATGTTTTTTATCTTTAGGAACGGGTATTCCCCACGTAAATGATGTTCTGCTTATAGATAAGTCTTTCAATCCTTTTTCTACAAATTTAATAACTTCATTTTTTCTGGATACAGGAAGAATAAAATCAGGATTTTTTTTATAAAATTCTAAAAGTTTTTGTGACCAAGCAGATAATTTAAAAAAATATGACTCCTCTTCTAACCACTCAACTAAAGAACCAGAGGATTTAGATATTTTTTTACCATTTTTATTTTCTATCTCATCTTCATCATAAAATGCTTCATCTGAAACAGAATACCAACCACTATATTTATCTAAATAAATATCTCCTGAATTAACAAGTCTATTCCATATTTCAATAACAGATTTGTGATGACGTTTTTCAGTTGTTCTGATAAAATCATCATTAGATAAATTTAATATTTTTGTGAGTGACCTAAACGTTTCGGATAATTCATCACAAAATATTTTTGGATCTTTATCATTTTTTTTTGCCTCTTTTTGTATTTTCTGACCATGTTCGTCAGTTCCCGTTAAAAATAAAACTTTGTAGTTTTCTAATCTTTTAAAACGAGCAAATATATCAGCTACAATACTAGAATAAGCATGTCCCATATGTGGCTTGCCTGATGGATAATATATAGGTGTTGTAATATAGAAATTTTTATTCATAATTTAATTTTGAATTTATAGCATTTAACAGTGAATTTTGATTAATATTGTATGATATATAATTGCTCAAATTATCAAAAATAAAGTTTTTCACTTCATAAATTCTCTCATTATTTAAAAGTTTTTTTTTCCTTAAATAATCAAAATAAAAATCAGCTACAAAATAAGCTATATTTATAAATATAATATCTTTACTCTTTTTATATAAGTTTAATAATAAAGAGAGATTTTCCATAAAATCGCCAAGCGGAGAAATATTAAATTCCTTTGAGATATAATTAAATTTGACAAAATTTCCTGGGGTTAATTGAGAAGATTGAGGATCAAGCACCAAATCTAATTTAAAAATTTTGATTAAATTATCTATGATTTTTAATCTTTGATCTTCATTCAAAATAAGCTTAATTTCTAATGTTCTTGATTTTACAGTTTCTAACAACTTTTTTGATTTATTGTTAATAAGAAAAAAATAGTTTTTATTCGTAGGTTCCTCAATTATTTTAAGTAAAGCATTAAGACTATTTTGATTAAATTGTTCAACGTCATCGAGAATTATAAATCTTTCTTTGTTGTGTATTGTGGATTGATATATTCTATTTTTTAAGTTTCTAATATCATCTATTTTTACAGTTCTAAAACTTGAACCACTAATATAAATTATATTTGAAAAAATATCATTTTTGAATTTGACAAGAAATTTTGACTTCTCATCCAAAGAGGTATTTTTTTTATCATAATTTTCAGTGTCAAATATGGAAAAAAGAAAATGATTAATCAGTGTAGACTTACCGGACCCTTTATTGCCAGTAAATAACATAACTTTCGGTAAGTTTTTTTTTAAGTGAAGATTGGACAAAAAATTGAAGTGATCATTTAATCCAAACAAAATTAAAGAATTTTTGGAAGAAAAAAAATTAGGATAATTCATTTAATGCCTAAATGTCTTTTTGTGATTTCGAAAATCTTTTCTTCAAGTGAATTGTCATTATTAGAAGAGTCAAGCACGAAATAATTTTTTTTATTTTTTGCAATTTTAATAAATGATTTTTGAGCTTTGATGTAAAAAGATCGAGCAAAATTATCATAACGATTCTTAGATTTTCTTTTAATCAGTCTTATTCTAGATATTTTTTGTGACACCTTTAGAACAAAAACAAGATCTGGTCTAATGCCAGATAAAATTTTTTTATGAATGTTATTTATAAATTTTGCATCTACTTTTTTACCATAAACTTGGTAAGCTATTGTTGAGTCAATAAATCTGTCACAAATTACTATTTTTTTTTTTAGAAGAGCTGGTTTTATTTTATTTTTTATATGTTCATTTCTAGCAGCCAAATACAAAAGAGTATCTGTATACTTATCAAATTTATCTTTATTATTTTTTAAGAAATAATCTTTTAAAATTAAATTTCTTATTAATTCAGCACTTTTAGTTCCACCTGGTTCTCTGGTAATAATTGTATCTATCTTTTTTTTTTTTAATTTGTTAAAGAGTTTCTTACTTTGGTAGGATTTTCCACAACCTTCAACTCCTTCAAAAACAATTAATAAGGATTTCTTTTTAAACATCTCCCCAAATCAAATAATTTAGAGATATTAATAAGCTTTTAAAAAAATTAACTTTTTTTAAATCTTCAGATGCATAAAGAGGTAATCTCTTAATAACATTATCTTTTTTTGAAATGATAATATTTGCCACTTGTTCACCTTTGCTAATCGGAGCTAAAATAGGTCCATCATATTCTAATGAAACAGTTAAATATCTGATATCTTTTTTATTGATTGTTATATAATAATCTTCTTTTGAGGTAGCTTGAATTTTATCTTTTTTGCCTAACCATGTGTCTAGTTCAAAAATAGTTAAATTTTTTTTTGAAATTTCAAATGTATTAGTGTTTCTAAAACCCCAATTAAGTAATTTTAAAGATTCCAAGCTTCTAGCATTTTTTGTCTCAAAACCTGACGCTACCGATATTATTCTTCTATCGTTCTTTTTCATCGTGCTTGCTAAGGAGTATTTTTCTACTGCTAGATAACCAGTTTTTACACCATCCACTCCAACATTTTTGTATAATAATGGATTTCGGTTTCCTTGCTTAATTGGTTCACCTCCAGTTCTATCCCATGTAAATGTTTTTTCAGCAAATAATTCATAGTAACTTGGGTAATTTTGAATCAGATATTTTGACATAATAGCAATATCTCTTACCGTGGAAATATTATCTGGATCGTTAATACCTGATGAATTTGTAAAATTAGTTGACATCATGCCTATTTCTTCTGCTTTCTCATTCATCATATCTGCAAAATTTTCTTCTGATCCAGCTATTCCTTCCGCTAAAGCAACACACGCGTCGTTACCTGAAGCTATAATTATACCCTTCAGTAAATTTTCAACAGATACTTGATCGTTAATCATAATAAACATTGATGAATATCCAGCTTGAGATAATCTCCAAGCATTTTCTGAAACTGTAAATTTATCATCAAGTGAAAGTTTATTTTTTTCTAATAAATCAAATGCTATAATAGATGTCATGATCTTTGTCATGGAAGCTGGATAGATCTGTGAGTCTGGGTCTAGTTCGTACAAAATTTCATCAGAGTGATAATCAATTAAAATACCTGTTCTTGCTTGTAAATTAGGGTTAGCTGTTAAGTTAGAAATTAAATTTAAAAAAATAATTATAAAAAATAAAATTTTATTCATTTAAAAAAATATCCAATTCTTCGAATCCTAAGCTTTTTAGCTTAATGTAGTCATTTTTTAGTAAATTAACAGAGTTATAAGGACCTGATAAAACTTGTGTTTCTTTATTATTTATTTTCTTTATTTTTAATTTTTTATGACTTAAATTTGGCTGTTCTTTTAATATTCTGTCTTTTAAAAATTTTGCGGTGTTTGTAGAATAAAAAGACCCTATTAAGATATAAATTTTGTCCTTTGATTTTTTTAAATTAATTTTTTTATTTTTTGAAATATTAGAAATTTGTACGGATGCAACTGGTGCTTTCGAAGGTAATTTTTTCTCTTCAGAATATATTTTAGCTTTTTTTGCAACAAATGATTTATTTTTTTTAATTTCCACAATCTCTACTAATGGTAAATCTGCGCTCAAATTAAGATCTTGTGCTACTGCATCAGTTATCAAAATCTTATAAAAATCAGGGTATTTAATTCTTCTTTCATTCTTAAGAACGACATTTTTTTTGTTTTTTAAATTTGTAACACGAAGTAAGGTTCCTATTCTTAAATTCTGATGAGAAATTTGCATTTTGTCATTATTCATTTTTCCCTTTATAATTTTTTTATCAGAATCATAATCATTATAGACATATGCAAACCCTTTAGCTGTGTAAATTTTTTTTTTATTTAAAGAATTCAAGTTTTGAGAACACGATACCAACAAAAAAATTAAAAAAAATAAACTATATTTCATTTTTAAAGCTTTCTTTTAATGTGCAGACGGCTAAAGCAAATCTTAAAGATCTATTCCAATTTAAAATTTTTTCATAATTATCAAAAATTATATACGCTGGCGATAAAGTTTCCGAACCAGGAATAATATCTTTATCGGGAATTATTATGGCTGCTTTTGGGTTATTTTTGATATTTAATTCATCAAAATTTTTTATATATTTTTTTAAAAATGAAACATTTCTTTTATTTTTAATTTTTCTTGCTGATGAATTTAAATATTTTTTTGGAATATTTTCATTTAATTCAATCTTGTAAAAACATGGTTGATTTTTTTTCCATCCTATGGTTTTTAAATAGTTAGCTGCTGATGCAAATGAGTCCTCTATTTTTTTTAATTCAATTGTTTTATTGTTGTTATAATCAATTGCGTAATTTCTTATGGTACGTGGCATAAACTGAAAATTTCCAAAAGCTCCAGCCCAAGAACCGTATAATATGTTCCTATCTATTATTTTTTTATCAACTAAACTTAGTAAAATTAGTAATTCCTCAGTAAAAAATTCACTTCTACGTTTATCAAAACTGAGTGTAGCAAGAGAGGAAATTATATCCATTTTTCCTAAATATTTTCCAAAATTTGTTTCGATACCCATTAAAGCTAATAATAATTCTTTTTCCACCTTAAAATCCTTTTCGACTGTTTCAATCGTAGACTTCTCTTGACTATATAATTTTAAACCCTCTTTTATTTTACGTTTTGACGAACGTTTTTTAATATAGGTAAATGTGTCTTCGTAAAATTCAGGTTGATAACGATCATATTCTATCACCTTGGGCAAAAATTTCGCTTTGGACATTATATCTTTAACCACACTTTCTGAAATTCCTGAATTGATCGCTCTTGACTGAAATTTTTCAGACCACTTATTGAAATCCTCTGCAGCGATAGAAGGTGTAATAAAAATATAAAAAAATAATAAATTAAGAAATAATTTAATCATTTTTCTAACTATCATAATTATTGCTCATTAACTAGATTAACATATTACTACTTATTTATTGTTATTTTATCGCTTTGATAGTATTAAAGAAACTTAATTAAATTCAAGGAGAGGTGGCTGAGCGGTTGAAAGCACTGGTCTTGAAAACCAGCAACGGGGCAACTCGTTCGTGGGTTCGAATCCCACCCTCTCCGCCATTATAATTTGAATTTCTTAAAAATTTTTGAAATTTTATTTTTATCAATTTCATTTTTAACAATTTCATGATTATAAAAGTTCAAGATTACATCATCTTCAAAATTTAAGAAATTATCTAATTCATTAAGAAGGTTTTCATCAAAGTGCTCGATATTTTTATTAACAAAAGAACTCAATAAGATATCCATTTCTTTAGTGCCACGGTAACCTGCCCTATAAATTAATCTTTTTTTTAATATTTCTAATTTATTGTTCATAAAATTATATTATACATAATTTAACTGAATATATGAAAAAAGATTTTATACTTAATGAAATTAACACAATTAAAGGTGTGGGTCTTCAATTATCAAAATATTTAAAAAAAAAACGAATTGAAAAAATTAAAGATATAATTCTTCATTTACCTTATTCTGAAACGGATAGATCAAAAATTGTAAAATTAAATCAACTAGTAGTTGGCAAAATTCAATCTATAAAAGTACTTGTTAAAAAATTGAATTTTCCTAGGATTCGAAATTTACCGAATAAAATTACTTGTGTAGATGATAATGGTAAAATTGATATTGTATATTTCAATAGTCGTGAAGGTTATCTAAGAAAATTATTTCCATTAAATAAATGGGTTATAATAAGTGGAAAAGTTAATTTTTTTAATAAAAAATATCAAATTACAAATCCAGACTACGTGACAACATTAGACAATGAACAATATGTTGTTAGAAATATACCCAAATATAATTTAACTAAGGGTATAAATGAAAAGAAATATCGTTCAATTAGCGAAGAGGTAATTAATAATATTCCATTAATTAGTGACTGGTTAGAAACTGATTTTATTAACAAAAATAATTTAATTGGCTGGAATGATAGTATAAAAAAACTTCATTCTTCAAACGATGCTAAAGACAATAACTCAAAAAGTTTTCGAAGAATTGTTTTTGATGAGCTTTTAGCAAATTTTCTAACGTTATCTGAGAATCGAAAACGAATTAAAAAAAATAAAATTCCAAAAAATTTTAATAATATCTATTCGAAGACAATTATTCACAATCTACCATTTGAATTAACTAAAAGTCAAAGAATTGTTCTCGAGCAAATAAATTCTGATTTATTAAGTAATAAAAGAATGTTTAGAATTGTTCAAGGTGATGTTGGCTCTGGCAAAACAATTGTTTCATTATTAGCAATTATAAATGTTATTAAAAGCGGTCATCAGTGTGCTTTAATGAGTCCTACAGAAATATTAGCTAAACAACATTACGAACTTTCAAAAAAAATATTTAAAAAAAATAACATTAAAATAGATTTTTTAACAGGAAAAACTGAATATAAAAAAAGAAAAGAAATTTTAAATAATCTATCAAATGGAAGAATAAAACTTATAATTGGTACACATGCAATATTCCAAAAAAAAATTAGTTTTAGTAAATTAGGATTAGTAGTAATTGATGAACAACATAAGTTTGGAGTTAAACAAAGAAGTGATCTTGCTAAAAAAGGTGGAGAAAATTGTGACGTATTACTTATGTCTGCGACACCAATACCTAGAACAATGATGATGTCACTTTACGGAGATATGGACATTTCAAAAATTACTGAGAAGCCTTCTAAGAGAAAGAGGATAATTACATTAAGTAAACCAGAAAAAAAAATGGAAGAGTTATGGCCATATATTCAAAAACAAATTTTATTGGAAAATCAAATTTTTTGGGTTTGTCCTTTAATAGAGGAGTCGTCATTTTTAGATTATTCCTCTGCTAAAAAAAAATTTGAACTAATAAAGAAAAAATTTGGTAATAAAGTTGGTTTAATACATGGAGCTCTAACAAAAGAGAAAAAGCAGGAAATTTTAAAAGGGTTTTTAGAAAAAAAAATTTCTATTCTTGTATCTACAACTGTTATTGAAGTTGGAATTGATTTTCCAAACGCAAATTTAATAATTATAGAAAATGCAAATAAATTTGGATTAGCTCAATTACACCAATTAAGAGGCAGAGTAGGAAGAGGCGATAGACAAGGAACATGTATTTTGCTGTTTAAAGATGGTTTAACTAAAAATGCAATTAAAAGAATTAAGATTCTAAAAAGTTCAGATGATGGATTTTTCATCGCCGAAGAAGACTTAAAATTAAGAGGTTTTGGTGACCTAATAGGGTATCAGCAAAGCGGTATCAAAAACTTTAAATTCGCCGATCCCTTACATCATGAAGATTTGTTTAGATTAGCGGAGAATTACGTGAAAAATATTAATAGTCAGATCGATCTAAAAAAATATTCTTTTCTTTTAAAACTTTTTGATAAAGCTGATATTATCAATTTAGAATAATTTTAGTCTATATTAGTTGTACCGGCTGAAACTATAAATTTTGAAGCTTGTTCAAAAGAAACATCAAGATAAATTAAATCTTTTTTTGGAACCATTAGTAAAAAACCACTCGTTGGATTTGGTGTTGTAGGAACAAATATATTTATAAGCTCCTCGTTTATTTTATTCTTTATTAGCCCATCATTCTCTTTGGTTGCAAAGCCAACTGCCCAAGTACCTTTTCTTGGATATTCTAAAAGAACCACACTTTTTTGATTGTTATCATTTTTAGTAAAACTTTCTGTCATTTGCCCTATTGCAGAATAAATAGTTCTTAGTATTGGTATTTTTTTTAAAATATTATTAAAAATTTCAAAAAATTTTTTTCCTAAAAAAGAGAGAGATAGCCAGCCAATTAAAGTTATAATAACAAGAGCAATTAAAATCTCAACTCCAGGTATATTGAAGGGTAAATAATTATTTGGATTTATTTCTTTTGGAATAATTTTTCCTGATATTTTTATTAAAAAAAGAGTTAAATATAGTGTTATACCAATTGGTATAAGGACAACAATGCCAGCAATAAAATTATTTCTTAATTTAGAAAAAATAGACTTTTTTAAATTTTGATTTGACATCTATTAAGAATAACTTGAGTATACTATGAAAATTAATATTAATATAAAAATTGCAATTAACAATTTATTATTTAAAATCATACGTAGATGTATAACATAAATAGAAGAAAATTTCTTGGGTATTTTGGTTGTAGTTGTTGTTCTTTGATACTGCCATCTTGCTCAACGGTGCCAATAACAGAAAGAAAACAACTTAGTATTATTTCTGAGTCGAGAATTAATAGACAATCAGCAGCAGCCTATGAAAACTTTAGAAAAAAATCAAAATTAATTACTTCTGGTAAAGAATTAAATGAAATAAAGGAAATAGGAAAAAAAATGGAAGTTGCGGTCAGCGCTTTTTTTAAAAAAGAGAATAAAAAAGATCCAACTTTAAACTTTGCCTGGGATTATGTGCTTGTAGACAATGATAAAATAGTTAATGCTTGGTGTATGCCTGGAGGGAAAATTGCAGTTTATACGGGACTATTAAAAGTTACAAAAAATACTGATGCCTTATCTATTGTCATGGGTCACGAAATAGCACACGCAGTTGCAAGACACTCTTTGGAGAGAATGAGTCATGCAATGACAATAAACTTAGGAACAACCGTTGCAGATATTTTTTTAGGCGGAGCAATTAATAGAACAAGGAATACAGTTGGGCAAAACACTGGTTTAGATATATTTCAGTTAGGAATTATGAATCCATTTGGTCGAAAACAGGAAACTGAGGCCGATTATTTAGGTTTAATTTTTTCTTCTCTATCTGGTTACGATATAAGAGAGTCTGTTAAGCTTTGGCAAAGAATGGCTGAAAAAAATAAAGGGAAGGAACCGCCTGTCTTCTTAAGTACACATCCTAGTAGCAAGAAGAGAATAGAAAATCTAAACAACTGGATTAGTGAAGTTATTATTAAATATCCTCCAATTAAAGCTTAAGTAATGGTGAGCCCTGATGGACTCGAACCATCGACACCCTCCTTAAAAGGGAGGTGCTCTACCAACTGAGCTAAGGGCCCCAAAAGAATGATCTTTTACATTTATATTAAATAAAATTCAAATAATTAATCAAATAAATTTATATACTTTTTATAAAATGTCTGAAATGTACCATGCTGAATATTAGTTCGAATTTCGCGCATAAATTGTTGATAAAAATATATATTATGCAGAGAAATAAGCATTGAAGCCATCATTTCGTTCGATTTAATTAAATGATTCAAATAGCTTTTAGAATATTTATTAAGATCCCGAATGCCGCAGTTTAAGTCTAATGGGTCTTTATCATCAGCATATTTTGAATTTTTTAAATTTATTTTTCCCTCCCAAGTAAATGCTAGGCCTGTTCTACCAGACCTAGTTGGCATTACACAATCAAACATATCAATTCCCTCATTAACTGCACCTAGTATGTCAGCGGGTGTGCCAACACCCATTAGATACCTAGGTTTTTTTTTAGGAAGGAAGTCTGTTGTTTCATTCAAAATTTTTAGCATATCACACTGTTTTTCTCCTACCGCTAGCCCACCCATTGCAAAACCATTAAAATCTATTTCAACTAACTTTTCTATACTTTCAATTCTTAAATCTTTGTATAATCCACCCTGAACTATTCCAAATAGTGCTTTATTTTTTTCATTTCCAAATTCAATTTTACTTCTTTTTGCCCAATGGGTGGAAACATTTATTGCATTAGATAAAATTTTCTTATCTGAAGTGAGTTTAGGACATTCATCCAAAACCATTAGAATATCAGAATTAATAGCTTTTTGAACTTGAATGCTTTTTTCTGGACTTAAAATTATCTTTTTACCATCTAGATGTGATTTAAATATAGCACCAATTTTATAATCAATTTTGTTTAATTTAGATAAAGACATTATTTGATATCCGCCTGAGTCTGTTAAAATTGGTTTATTCCAATTCATAAAATTATGAAGTCCTTTAAATTTATCCAATATATTTATTCCTGGCCTAAGTAGTAAATGATATGTGTTTCCTAAAATGATTTGAGTATTTGTTTTTTTAATATCATCTGTGAATATTCCTTTTACAGTTCCTTGAGTTCCAACTGGCATAAAAGCTGGGGTTTCAATAAAACCCCTCGAGGTTTTTATTTTTCCTAATCTAGCTTTGCCATCTTGAGTAATTAACTCAAATGAAAATTCACTACTGGACATTTAAATTATTTTGATCTTAATGAGATAATTTTATCAGGATTTGGTACTGACCCGCTATTCGGATCACCTTTTTTTATTTTATCAATAAATTCCATACCTTTAATTACTTTTCCAAATGCTGAATATTGCCGGTCTAAATGAGGAGCAGCTTCAAAACAAATAAAAAACTGACTATTTGCGCTATCAGGATCAGCAGATCTAGCAGCAGAAAGAACGCCCCTTGAATGTGCTATATCTGTAAACTCAGCTTTAAGATTGGGTAAATCAGATCCACCAGTACCGGCTAATGATAAATTAAAATCTGGACTATTAGAATTACCATATCTTACATCCCCTGTTTGAGCCATAAACCCATCAATAACTCTATGAAATACCACCCCATCATATTTGCCTCCATCAGCTAATTCCTTAAATCTTTTAACGTGATTAGGGGCTTTATCTGGATAAAGTTCTATTTCTACATCGCCGTAAGTTAATTTTAAAATCATAAGATTGTTTTGTGCAAAAGTGTTATTAGTTATTAAACTAAAAATTAGTATAAATAAATAGAAAATTTTTTTCATCAAAATTTATTTTGAAGCTTTTTTACAGTAGATCTTGTTACAAACCTGTCTATATTACCGCCTAAACTAGCTATTTCTTTTACAAATTTTGATGAAATAATTTGATTTTCTACATCAGACATTAAAAACATTGTTTCAATTTTTGAATTAAGTTTTTTATTCATTCCAGCTAGTTGAAATTCATATTCGAAATCAGATACTGCTCTTAGCCCCCTAATTATTGTATTTGCTTTAAATTTTTTACACAAGTCTATTGTTAAATTATCAAAAGATATTACTTTTATCTTATTTTTATTCAATTTAAGATCTTTAAATAATGAATTATTAATTATACTTATCCTATCGTCGATCGAAAAATAGTAATTTTTATTAATGTTATCTGTTGTTGCAACGATAAGTTTATCAAAAACATTTAATGACTTTTTTATAACATCTATATGTCCATATGTTATAGGATCAAAAGTCCCTGGGTAAATAGCTATATTCATCTAATGTATATTATCTTCAATTTTAATCACAGAAACAACCTTTTCACTCCCAGATAATTTTTTTATTCTAACTCCTTGAGTGTTTCGACCTGCAACCCTTATTTCTTTAACTGCACAACGCATTATACTTCCTTTATCTGTCGATAATATGATTTCATCTGTTTCACTTACTACAAGAGTGGAAGAAATATTACCATTTCTTGGGGAATTAATAATTCCAATGATGCCTTTGCCTCCTCTGTTTGTAACTCTATAGTCTAAATAGGATGATCTTTTCCCGTACCCATTTTCGGATACTGATAAAATAAATTTATCTACTCCACTTTTAATTTTTTTATCTCTATTAATTGTTTTCGGATCAATCTTGCTATTATCTAAAATTGATAAAGATATAACTTTATCTCTCTCATTTAATTGAATACCTTTAATTCCTTTGGAAGATCTTCCTTTAAATAATCTTAGTTTTTTTGATTTAAATCTTATACATTTGCCTAGTTGAGTGCTTAGTAGAATATCTTGATCATCTCTACAAATTTTAACACCTATTATCCTATCATCTTGATCCAATTTCATTGCAATTTTTCCACTATTATTGATGTTTACAAAATCTTCTAGAGTGTTTTTTCTAATATTTCCTTTAGCTGTAGCAAAGATTACCATTAAATTTTTCCACTCAGACTCGTCTTCGGGTAAGGGCATAATTGAACTGATTGAATGATGGCTTTTTAACGGGAGTATATTAAAAATTGATTTGCCTTTAGATGCAGCTGTTCCTTCTGGAATTTTATGCGCTTTAATTTTATAAACCAAACCTTGAGTAGAAAAAAATAATACTGGTGTGTGAGTATTAGCTGTAAATATTTGTACAACAAAGTCCTCTTCTCTTGTTGAGATGCCAGTTTTTCCTTTTCCGCCTCTTTTTTGAGCTTTTAAAGAGCTCAATGGACTACGTTTGATATATCCTTGATTTGTAATGCTTATAACTACAGACTCCTTTTGTATCGTTTCCTCAATATTATAATTTAGCACAGCATCAATAATTTTAGTTTTTCTGGGTGATGAAAACTTATCTTTAATATTTTCAAGTTCCTTTATAATTAATTTATAAAGTTCTTTTTTAGAATTAATAATCTTATTATATTCAATAATAAGTTTAGAAAGTTTATTGATTTCGCTTTCAATCTCTCCAATTCCATAGGCAGTAAGTTTTTGTAGTTTTAATTCTAATATTGCGTTAACCTGTTCAATTGATAATAAGTAACTTGTTATATTTCTTTTTTTTTCGATTAAAGAAATTAATTTTATACTTTTTTTAATTTTCCATTTTTTTGTTAAAAGGTTTTTTCTAGCTAATTCTGTATCTTTTGAATTTTTAATAATTTTAATAACTTCATCAATATTTTCTACAGCGGTTGCTAAACCAATTAAGATATGGGCTCTCTCCTCAGCTTTTTTTAAATCAAATTTTACTCTTTTAATAACTGTGTCTTCTCTAAATCTCAAAAATTCAGAGATAAACTCTTTTAAATTAAGTATCTTAGGTTTATTGTTAACAATTGCTAATGTATTGAAACCAAAAGAACTTTCAATATTGGTTAATTTATATAATTGCCGTCTAATTGTCTCTGGCTCAACTGCTTTTCTCAACTCAATAACTACACGTATACCTTCTCTATTAGACTCATCTCTAATATCTCTTATTCCCTCGATTTTTTTATCTCTAACTAATTGAGCAATTTTTTCTATTAGCGTTGACTTGTTTACCTGATAAGGAATAGATTTAATAATTAGAGTTTCTCTTCCGCCTTTTTTCTCTTCTAAATCTATTTCTCCTCTAATCTTAAATGATCCTCTGCCTTTATTATATCCTTGTTTAATAATATCTTTTCCAATGATTATTCCTCCTGTTGGAAAATCTGGTCCAGGAACATGTTTCATTAATTGTGCAATAGTAATATCTTTATTGTTTATGTAAGCTATTGTGCCGTTAATAATTTCTCCTAAATTATGAGGGGGTATACTTGTAGCCATTCCTACGGCTATTCCGCCTGCTCCATTAACTAAGATGTTTGGATATTGTGAAGGTAATACTTCAGGTTCTTTTTCCGTTTCGTCGTAATTACTTCGATAATTGACAGTATTTTTTTCAAGGTCTTCCGTTAAGTATTGTGAAATTTTACCTAATTTTGTTTCTGTATATCTCATAGCTGCAGGTGGGTCACCATCAATGGAACCAAAATTTCCTTGGCCAGTAATTAAAGGTACACTCATTGAAAAATCCTGCACTAATCTTACTAAAGCGTCATATACGGATTGATCTCCATGTGGGTGGTATTTACCAATTACATCCCCTACTATACGCGCAGACTTTCTAAAAGACTTTGACCAATCATAGCCACCTTTGTACATTGCGTAGATTATTCTTCTATGAACAGGTTTTAAACCATCTCTGACGTCAGGGAGAGCCCTACTCACAATTACACTCATTGCGTAAGATAGATAAGATGAACTCATTTCATCTTGCACGTAAATAGGTTTAAATGATTTATTATTCTCTACAGTGTTTTTTTCCATGAAAATTAAAATGGAATTTCATCATCTAAATCATTGCTATCCTGATTTAGGTTTTCATTTGGCAATGAACTTTTATTTTCAGAAACAAGATTTGAATTGCCATTTCCACCCCTACTATCTAACATAGTTAAACTTGAGTTATATCCTTGAAGAACTATTTCTGTCGAATACTTATCTTGACCAGTAGACTCATCTTTCCATTTTCTTGTGCTTAATGATCCTTCGATATAAACATTTGCACCTTTTTTAACATATTGCTGAACAACGTTGACAAGTCCTTCGTTAAATATAACAACCCTGTGCCACTCTGTTTTTTCTTTTCTCTCTCCACTAGATTTGTCTTTCCAACTTTGGCTTGTAGCAATACTCAATCTTGCAACATTTTTACCATTAACCATCTGCTTGATTTCTGGGTCTGCGCCTAAACGACCTATTAATTGTACTTTATTTAAACTTCCGGCCATAATATTTTGAATAAATTTTGATTATTTATTTATAATAGTCTTATTTTATATCATAATTACCAAATAATTATAAGGTGTATGTTATTTTGAGGAAAAAATATGTTGAAAAAAATCGTTGTAAAAGGCGCTAAAGAACACAACTTAAAAAATGTTTCTCTTGAGATCCCAAAGGAGAAACTAGTGGTGATAACTGGCCTTTCTGGATCAGGAAAATCATCATTAGCATTTGATACTATATATGCTGAAGGTCAAAGAAGATACGTTGAAAGCCTCTCTTCATACGCTAGACAGTTTCTTGACAAAATGAAAAAACCTAAAGTGGATTTAATTGAGGGATTAAGCCCGGCAATATCAATTGAACAAAAAAATACTTCTAAAAATCCAAGATCTACAGTTGCAACAGTAACTGAGATTTACGATTATATGAGGGTCTTATTTGCAAGGGTTGGTATTCCATACTCCCCATTTACTGGTAAGCCAATCGTATCTCAGCCAATAAGTGAAATGGTTGATAAGATTAAAAAACTACCAAAAGATAGTACTATTTATCTTCTTGCCCCAATAGTTCGAGGCAGAAAAGGTGAATATAAAAAAGATATTTTAAATTATAAAAAAAGAGGATTTACTAAAATTAAAGTTGATGGGAAATACCTAAATATTGATGAGTTTCCAAATTTAAATAAAAAGCTTAAGCACGAAATTTCAATAATTGTAGACAGATTAATCCTAAATTCAAACCTTGGCAATAGACTAGCTGACAGTGTTGAAACTGCAGTAAATCTCTCAAATGGGCTTCTTGTTGTAGAATATGAAAATGAAACTTTGCCAAAGAAATTTAGAAAACGTGAAACTATAACATTTTCATCCAAGTTTTCTTGTCCAGAAAGTGGCTTTACTATTGAAGAAATTGAACCAAGGCTATTTTCTTTCAATTCTCCTTATGGGGCATGTGAAGAATGTGAAGGGATTGGACATAACCTTAATGTGGATCCAAGTTTAGTTGTTTCTGATCCTAAAAAAAGTCTTCAGGATGGAGTTATTGAACCTTGGGCTAAATCCACATCTCTTTATTATGCACAGACTTTAGCATCAATTGCTAAACATTATAAAATTTCAATGTCAGACCCATGGAGAAAAATTCCAAAGAAAATTCAGGATGTAATATTATATGGATCTGACGAAGAAGAGATTAAATTTTCATATGATGATGGATATGAAACCTATACAACGAAAAAAACTTTTGAGGGTGTGATTAACAATCTTGAAAGACGTTATTTAGAAACAGATAGTGAATGGAAACGTGAAGAAATATCACAATATCAAAGTGAAACTGCTTGTGAAAAATGTAAAGGAATGAGACTTAAAGACGAGGCACTTTGTGTAAAAATTAACTCATTAAATATTAGTGAAGTAACTGAACAATCAATAGATGACGCACAAAAATGGTTTGAAAATCTACAGAATGTATTAACAGAACGAGAAAATAAAATAGCACAACATATTTTAAAAGAAATTAATGAGAGATTAAACTTTCTTCTAAATGTTGGTTTAAATTATTTAACTTTATCAAGAGAGTCAGGAACATTATCAGGAGGAGAAGCGCAAAGAATACGATTAGCTTCTCAAATTGGTTCAGGTCTGACAGGTGTTTTATATGTGTTAGATGAACCTTCAATTGGTTTGCATCAAAGAGATAATAAAAAATTAATTAAAGCTTTAAAAAAATTAAGAGATCTAGGAAATACTGTAATTGTTGTTGAACATGACATTGAAACAATGGAAAACTCTGATCACATTATTGATATTGGACCAGAGGCTGGATTAAATGGAGGTCAAATAGTGGCTAACGGGACGGTTAAAGAAATTATTTCTAATGAAAAAAGTATAACTGGCGATTATTTATCGGGGAAAAAATTTATAGCTATTCCTAAGAAAAGAAGAACAGCGAAAAATGGAAGATTTATTGAAATTAACGGAGCTAGTGGAAATAATTTAAAAAAAGTGAATTTAAAAATACCAGTTGGAACTTTTACTTGTGTTACTGGAGTTTCAGGCAGTGGTAAGTCGACATTAATTTTACATACTTTGTATAATGCTTTTAATTTAATGCTAAACAAAAACAAAAGTCGTAAGGTTCCTAAGGCTTTTACAGGTTTTAAAGGAACTGAGCTAATTGATAAAATAATAGATATAGATCAATCACCTATTGGAAGAACGCCTAGATCAAACCCTGCTACTTACACAGGTGCCTTTGGACCTATAAGAGAGTGGTTTGCAGGATTACCTGAATCAAAAGCAAGAGGATACAAAGTTGGTAGGTATTCTTTTAATGTAAAAGGTGGAAGATGTGAAACATGTGAAGGTGATGGAGTTATAACCTATGAAATGCATTTTTTACCTGATGTATTTATCCCTTGCGATACGTGTAAAGGAGCAAGATATAATAGGGAAACACTAGAAATTAGGTTCAAAAATAAAAATATTGCAGACGTTCTAGATATGACTGTTGAAGAGGGATGTGAGTTTTTTGAGAACATACAATCAATAAGATCAAAATTAATAACATTAAAACATGTCGGTCTTGGTTATATGAAAATAGGTCAACAAGCTACAACGTTATCCGGTGGTGAAGCTCAAAGGATCAAACTAGCAAAAGAACTCTCAAAAAGGCCAACTGGAAGAACCCTATATATATTAGATGAACCCACAACCGGATTGCATTCTCACGATATAAAAAAATTATTAGAAATTCTCCAAGCATTCGCAAATACTGGAAATACAGTAGTTGTAATAGAACATAATTTAGATGTTATTAAAACAGCTGATCATATAATTGATATGGGTCCTGAGGGGGGTGTAAATGGAGGAAAAATTATCGCTGAGGGTACACCTGAAAAAGTGTCTACAATCAAAGAAAGTTACACGGGTAAGTTTATTAAAGAAATTATGGTTGGTAATCCTATGAAAAAAACTGCCTGAAATTTAAAATTATGCTATAAAGGAATCATGACAAATATATTACAATCACTCTCAAAAACTATTCACCTTTCTCTAGGTATTGCTTTATTATTATTCTTAGGTCTGCATTTCTTTGGTGATGGTTTTGCTTTTGATACTATATTTTGGAGCTGGTTGTTTAGATTCATTCACGTTGTTGTTGCAATAATGTGGATAGGATTACTGTGGTATTTTAATTTTGTACAGATTCCAAATATGCCTAAAATTCCTGACGAACAAAAACCAGCAATAGGAAAAGTGATTGCTCCTGCGGCGCTATTTTATTTTAGATGGGCAGCTGCTGTAACGGTTATATCAGGATTAATTTTAGCATGGATTAATGGATATGTTCATAGCGCAATGATTTTAGGTCTTGATGGATCTGGAGGCAAAAATACTGCAATAGGTATTGGTATGTGGTTGGGTTTAATAATGGCCTACAATGTTTGGTTTGTAATCTGGCCTAATCAAAAAAAAGCGCTAGGAATGGTTGAGGTTACTCCAGAGGAAAAAGCTGCTTCAGCTAAAACTGCAATGTTATTTTCGAGAACAAATACGCTTCTATCTTTACCAATGTTATTATCAATGGTAGCAGCACAGAATCTTTATTAATTTTAAGGAACTATTTTTTCTTCTTCTTTTTCTATAGTTTTATAGCTTACTTTAAAATATTTTAAAATTGGTGAGGCTACAAATATAGAAGAATATGTACCTATTAAAACACCTAAAATCATAGCAAATGAAAATCCTCTTAAAATCTCACCGCCTAAAATAAATATTGAGAGTAATGCTAATAAAGTAGTAATAGATGTAATAATTGTTCGAGCTAAAGTTTCGTTAATTGATAAATTTGCTATATCACTTATATCTAACTTATGAAATTTTCCAAGATTTTCTCTGATCCTATCATATATTACCACGGTGTCATTCATTGAATAGCCAACAATAGTTAAAACAGCAGCAATTATAGAAAGGTTTATCTCTAAGGATAAAAGTGAAAAAATACCAAGAGTAATTATTACGTCGTGAAATAATGCTATGATAGAACCTATACTAAATTGCCATTCAAATCTCACCCAAATGTAAAAAAGCATTGCTGCTAACGACAAGGAGATAGCAATTATACCGGATTGTAATAATTCTGCACTTACTTTTGGTCCTACATTTTCCACTCTTCTAAAATTAACATCAGAATTTAAACTATCAGATAAATTTTTTTTAATTTCTGGAATTAATTTACTGTTATCCCCTTTTTGTTCAACTTTTATTAAAAAATCACCTTCTTTACCAAATTTTTTTACATTTACATCTCCTAAATCCATATTTTTGAGGACATCCCTTATTGAAGAAGCTTCAGTATTATTTGATCTTAATTCGATAAGTGTGCCCCCCTTAAAATCAATTCCATAATTTAAGCCTTTAATTGTAATTAAAATAATGCTTATTAAAAATAGTATTATTGAGAAAATATTAGCATGCTTGAATTTTGATGAAAAATTATAATTTGTCATTAAATATTAATTTCTTTGTTTTTTGTGTTTAAAACCACTAATGAAGTAAGGTGTCTTGCTAAAAAATATGCAGTAAAAAGTGTTGTAATAATTCCAATTCCTAAAGTAATAGCAAAACCTTTGACTGGACCTGATCCAAACGCAAATAAAATAATAGCAGCAATAAGTGTAGTTATGTTTGCATCTAAAACTGTTATTTTTGCTCTAGCATATCCTGAATCAAAAGCATGAATTATTGATTTTTCCGTTTTTAATTCTTCTTTTATTCTCTCAAAAATTAAGACATTAGCATCAACAGCCATACCAACAGT
>CACGPY010000001.1 GCA_902575095.1 uncultured Pelagibacteraceae bacterium | reverse complement strand
TTATATAAAAAAATAAATTATATAATCCCTTAATCCATTTCTCATTATTGCCTGCCGATGATTGAAAAAGAAAGTTTAATGCATGTTGGCGTGTACCAGAGATGCCCCCAAAATCAGCGTAGATTATGCTTTCTTTTTCTGCAGCCATTGCTAAATCATTAACTCCTGACAATATTATTAAATTTTTAATTTTAGGAAAAAAATTTTTAAATTTTAGAAAAGCTATAAGCTCTTGATGACTGCAAGCGCCGCGCATACCTAATGAGAAACATAATTGGCCAAGCGACGATAGCTCAGAAGAAATTGTGTTTTTATCTGAAGGAGATCCTGAACCAAAGGCAGTGCTGCCTCCTAACAAGACATTAATTTTTTTAGAAGACTTCTTTAAATCATCTAAACCAAGATATTTTTTTTTGAAAAAAACTTTTCTGAAGCCTAATCTATCTGTATTTACTATTTTTGAACTATGGTCATGGGCATTGGTAAACATGACAAAAGGTCTGAATTCATGCATCATATTTTTATAATCTGCATATCCTGTTTTAAAATTTCTTGAATATTTAGTTTTATTTTTTTTAGATTTCACAAAATTTATCAACTTATTTTAAATTATTTAAGCGTCTAATTCAAATGATGCCATTAGCTCATTCCATTCTCTTTTTGATAAACCTGATTTTTCAAAATTTACTTTTTCCCCTTTTATCATTTGTTTGATAATTTCTTTGCCTTTAGCTGATAAATGAATGGCTCCCACTCTATAATCTAAAAAAGCTGCATGAGTAATTGGTACCCATTTTTTTACAGTATCTAGCATTGCTTCAGCATAAACTCTAATTTCATATTGGGCGTGACTATCTGCTCTTAAGAACAAAAAATTTAACAAATTTAGTAGGTCTGTCTTCCAGTACCATTGTGTGTAAGAGTTTAGTGTTAAGTTCATTCTTGCAAGTTCTCTTGCCAAGCCAGTTTTTCCTTCGTCTATTGTCGATCCATCGTATCTTTCATTAAGCATCTTTTCATAATTATCATAAGTCCTGCTAGCATCATCTTTTAAGATTTTTAAAACTTCATCAGCTTGCTCACCTGTTATTAAATCTCCTCTTCCTTGTCTGTTTGAGTTTGATTGAGCTGATAACTGATCCTTTGTAGGGATATAAAATTCTTTATCTAATATTGAATATCTTGCAGAATACTCGTTAACGTTTGCTGTTCTGTGTCTAATCCATTGACGCGCAATGAAAATTGGTAGTTTCACATGATATTTAATCTCGCACATCTCAAACGGGGTTGAATGCCAGTGTCTCATTAAGTATTTAATCAATCCCTCATCAGTTGAAACTTTTTTTGTTCCTTTGCCATATGAAACTCTGGCGGATTGAACAATTGAACTGTCGTCACCCATATAATCAACAACTCTTACGAAGCCATGATCTAAAACGGGTAGTGCCTCATAAAGAATTTTTTCTAACTCTGGAGATACTACCCTTTTAGTCTGATTTTTTTGTGATTGTTGATCTGCAATTTCTTGCTTTTGTTCTTTAGTAAGCTTCATAATGAAATAATTTATTGAATCTCTGACTAAGAGTTTTATATTAATAATGTTGGTTTTCCAACTATGACGATAAACGAATTTCGTAATAAACATTACGGACGTGGGGGCAGTACCCACCACCTCCACCATTTACAACTTACGGGGGTGAATTAGGATCGACGGATGTCTAAAGGCTATTCTTTCGTACGAGATGGTTCCGACGTAACGGGCCAATTTACAAATGCTAACGAAAGTTACGCACTTGCAGCTTAATTAACTTTGTTAATTAAGTAACGGGGTCCGGGGCACCTGGCAACAGAACGCCCCTGCGTATTGGCGTTAACACTTATTAATTCACAACTTTTTTAAATTAGATCACAATAGGATCACAGTGAGAGAAGAAATTTTAGTGTGCGGGGGAATTTTATTCTTTTTTAATTTTAGATTTAACAAAATTAAAAATCCCTAATAATAATAATGGAATATATGCTCCGTATAAAAAAACTAAAAATTTAGTAAGTTTTCCCCAAATAGGATATTCAAGAGACTTTTTTTTCTTTTCTATATAATTATCAGCTGATCGCCAGATACCCAATAATACAAAAAAAAAATAAAATAAATAAAAAAAAATAATAGTATTATGTAAAATATTTGTGAAAGTTATATTAGATGCAATAATTGTAGATATTGAATCTAGATCAATACTTAATCCTAGTACCTCTAATATAAAAATTATTATCATTGGACCAACAAAAAGCCAAACCCAATAACTTTCAGCTAAAGTTCTATGCCCATTCCAGAATTCTTTCACCACATTAATTTTAATAAAATAAAAAATAAATATTAAAGTTAAAATGGCAGATATAATAATACTAAGCATTGTTATTTTTCTTTTTCATTGGACTCATCATAAACCGTCACACCGTTGGACACAATAAGATCACACCCAGCAAAGAAATAGCCGTTTTTTATGATCTAGAATTGTTGTATAACGTTAATAGGTTAAGGGCACCTGGCAACAGAACGCCCCTTTCTAATCGTAATACCCGATTTCTTTTAATAATTTAATAGAATTATGACTCAAAAAAAAATTATGAATTTTTTTTAGAAGCTAAAATTATACCACTATCAGCAAATCTAATAATTAATGGTAATTTCAAATCACACAAAAGTTGTAAAGTTTTATTTAACATGCTTAATATTATCGTTGTGTTATCTTTTGAATTATAAATAAATGGGCCGCCTGAGACTTTTTTGACAATAAATTGATTATCTTTAAGTAACTTTTGCATTTTTCCAATAGAAAATAATCTTTTTATAATTTTATATTTCCATACCTCAGAATAATTTGTCATAAATTTAAAATTCATAAATTTGCTATTTTTATACTTTTTAAAGAATTTTAATTCAGTGGATAGCAAAATATCTTTAAAAGATAGAGAATAATTATAAAAAAAATTTTTTTTTTGAAAAAACCAAATTAATGCTTTTAAAAACCTTCTAAAATTCATTAAATTATTAAAACTATACATGTTCGATTGAGCCATTAAAAAAAAACCTTTAACTTTTAACACTCTTTTAATCTCATTTAATGTTTTAGTTAAATTTCCTGCATATTGAAATGCTCCGACTTCGATCACTAAATCAAAATAATTTGATTTAAAACTATATTTATCTTCTAGACTCAAATTTATGAATTTTGCCTTTTTATTTTTTAAATATTTAAAATGTTTTTTTTTTGCATGCTTTACTAAATGTTTTGAAATATCAATCCCAGTATATTCATAACCGCTTTTTAATAAATCACCTGCCAATTCTGCCCCTCCAAATCCTAATTCTAATACTTTAGCGTTTTTTGGTAAATTTAAACCACTAATTAATTCTAAAACCCTATTTTTTCTAAACAAAACATGTAAGTGATTCTTAAAGTCTTTTTTATACATTTTTCCATGCTGCCATTTCTTAGTTTTATCCGAATTCCACCAATTTTTAACTGCACTTTTATGTGTTTTTATTTTTCTATTATCAATGTTTTTTGTCATCAGTTTTTTTTATCATTCTTTCGAATTCAAATTTTTCTAAAGCTTTAAATACTAGTTTAAAAAAATAAACACAGCAATTTAATCGCTATAATTTTTTTCAATAATATGCTCTTTAAAAAATATATTTATCAACTAAGTAAATTAATATTCCAACAGCGATACCAAGTAATATCCAATAGTAGTTATCTTTTATCATGCCACGAATTTAGTAAGATCAGGTTTAAAATAGTGAGGACCTTTCATCACCTTTCCATTTTCATTATATATGGGTTTACCATCTGGGCCTAATTTACTCATATTTGAATTTTGTACTTCTTTAAAACATTTATCTAAATTAATTCCAAAGGCATGTCCCGCTCCATAGGTCACGTAAAGGATATCTGTTAATGCATCAGCAACCTCTTTTATATCTTTATTATTAATTGCCTCTTTTAATTCATTCAATTCCTCTTTGATTAGATCGAACCTTAAAGAGGTAACTTTATCATTAGGAAAACTAGCTTTTTCCTTAATTTCTTGGCCAAAAGTTTCCATAAATTTTTTCACATATTCAAAATTAGTCATCTCTATTCCTTTATGTTTTATAATTATTTAATAAGAGTGTATTATATCAGTGAATCAAATATGAAATACAGAACTGAATTTGATAGTATTGGAAAAATTAAAGTTCCTGGTGATAAGTATTGGGGTGCTTCAACTGAAAGATCTAATAAATATTTCAATATTGGTGATTTTTTAGTTCGACCTTTAGTAATTCACTCTATTGCAATTATTAAAAAGGCAGCTGCAATAGTTAATAACAGAAACAAAGATTTAGATACAAAAATCAGCAAATACATTATTCAAGCGGCAGAAGAGGTAATTAAAGGAAAACTCGATAGTCATTTTCCCTTAAAAGTTTGGCAAACTGGCTCGGGCACACAAACTAACATGAATGTAAACGAGGTAATAGCGAATAGAGCGATACAGATGATGAAGGGTAAATTAGGATCTAAAAAACCGGTTCACCCTAATGATCATGTAAATAAATCTCAATCCACTAATGATGTATTCCCTACGGCTATGCATATCGCTATAGCTATTAAGACTAAGGAAAAACTTTTGCCATCGTTAAAATTGCTTGAAAAAGAGTTGGCAAAAAAATCAAGGGAGTTTAAGAATATTGTAAAAATTGGTAGAACGCACTTACAAGATGCTACACCATTAACTCTGGGTCAAGAATTTTCAGGTTACCATGCGCAACTTAAGAAGTGTATTATTAGGATAGAAAGTGCCCTCAAAGAAATTCATTATTTGGCTCAAGGTGGTACTGCTGTAGGAACGGGGCTTAATACTAGAAAAAACTTTGATAAGCAGATTATTAAAGAAATTAGTAAAATTACAAAAATCCCTTTTAAGCCAGCGGTAAATAAATTTGCTGCTTTAGCAGCACATGATGAAATAGTTAATTTTTCTGGAACATTAAATACTACTGCTGTTTGTTTAATGAAAATTGCAAATGATATAAGGTTTTTAGGTTCAGGTCCTAGAGCAGGTTATGGTGAGCTCATTCTTCCATCTAACGAACCTGGATCATCTATAATGCCGGGTAAAGTAAATCCAACTCAATCAGAAGCGGTAACTATGGTTTGTGTAAAAGTAATTGGCAATCATAATGGTATTACCATGGCAGGTTCCCATGGACACTTTGAGTTAAATGTTTTTAAACCACTCATTATTCATAATATATTACAATCTATTGAAATCATGAGTGACTCATCTAAAACTTTTGCTATGTATTGTATTAAGGGAATTAAGGCAGATAGAAAAAGAATAAAATATTTATTAGATAATTCATTAATGCTTGTTACAGCATTAGCTCCAAAAATTGGTTATGACAAAGCAGCGAACGTAGCAAAAACAGCTCATAAAAGAGGAACAACTTTAAAAGAGGAAGTCATAAAGGCAGGTTTAATAAATGAAAAAGAGTATGATAAAATTATGAGCCCACTTAAAATGACTAAACCCAAGTAAATTAGGAAATCTCAAAAAGAAATTCTTTAATCTTTTTATAATTAAAAATTTTTAGAAAACTTTCATTATAAACAATATTTTCAAAAGTATTTTTGAAATATGAAAGGTCTTCTTTGGAGGCAATGTAATTATTGCTAGACTGTATTTTATTTAGATTAATTTTATTGTTTAAAATACTTAAATTTCCCTCTAAGTTTAGAGTGAAAATATCGTTTTGATCTTTTGATTTTATATTAAATGACCGTAAAAATTTTTTTTTATCATTAAAGTTAATATCACAATTAAAATTAAGTATTGGGTATTCTTCTAATAAATTAATATTTCCTTTGCAGTCAAATAAGTTATCAGAAATTGAAAATTTTTTTAAATAATCTAATCTACCATATCCTAAATCTAATTTTAAATTTAATTTATCTATCAAAGTTTGATTAAATTTTTTTGAACTAAAATTAATTTTATTTTCAATATTAAACTTTTTGAGAATATTTTTTGATTTAAGTAATTTGTCTAAATCAATTTTTTTAAATATTAAAGTATTAATTTCATCTATATCTATTTCAGAGAAAATATATAGAAAAGGGTCGAATACGATAACACTTTCATTGGTAAATGAAATATTTTTACTTCTCAAATATGAATTATAAATTTTTAATATTTTTTTATCGTATTCAAAATCAAATTTAATGTTCGTGTTTAATATTTTTGATTTTAAAGTTCCGATTATCAAGTTTCTTTCTTTATTTTTCTTAAAATTTAATTCTGAGTCAATTCCTGTATTAAGTAATTTAAAACTTATTTTTTCAAAATTATTATTTATCTCTACTTTAAAACTTTTATCAAAAACTTTTCCTTGAATTAAATTTTTATTATAGCCATAATTTTTAAACTTAATATTCTCTATCATTAGAAGTGACTTATCTTTATTAACTATTTTTAGATTTAAATTTCTTAACGATAATTTTTTTTTTTGGTTTAAAAAATGTTTAGTAAACATACCTACATCAATAAATTTTAAGTTTATATTATTATCTTTAAGGATCACTTTGTTTGATAGAAAATTTTTATAATCATAAATACTAATAAGTTTCGGGTAAATTTTAAGATTTTTTACATGTAAAGTTATTGATGTTGATTTAAAGTTTAATTTAACATTTTTTAATTTTATTTTCGGTAGCGGCAATATTTCAAATTCAATTTTTTCGTATTCTTGAATATTGTAATTATAATTTTTAAATAAATGATCAAATAAGTATTGAGCTCTTTTTTCATAATTAAAAAATTTAGGAATAATAAAAAATAAAGTAAGAGAAATAAAAAATATTGCAAAAAGGTATCTTAAGAAAAAAATAAACTCGAAAAATCTGAAATACTTATTGTGAATAATTTTAAACGATTTATTTATCATTTTTTTTATTTTTATAACTAGTATATAAATGAAAATTCTCTCTTATGAATAACATAGATAATTTAATTGAAAACCTTAACAAAGAACAAAAAGAAGCAGTTCTGAGCACTGAAGGTCCAAATTTAATCGTTGCAGGAGCAGGCTCAGGAAAAACAAGAGTGTTAACAACAAGGCTCATTCATATAATTAATAAGAAAAAGGCATGGGCAAATGAAATTTTATGTGTCACCTTTACGAATAAAGCTGCGAAGGAGATGCAAAACAGAGTTATGCAATACGTGAAAGGGAAATCTAACTCTGTACCATGGTTAGGCACTTTTCATTCTATAAGCGTAAAATTCTTAAGGCGGCATGCTGAAGCTCTTGGGTATAAAAGCAATTTTACAATTTTAGATACTGACGACCAAAAAAAACTAATAAGAAATATTGTTAAAGGTGAGGATTTAGATGCTAAAAAATTTTCTCCCCAATTAATTATATATCATATAGATCAATGGAAAAATAAAGGTCTTCTACCAAAAGATGTAAAATTAGAAAAATCAGGATCGATAGCTAGATCAATTTTAAAAGTTTATCAAATATATCAAACAAAGACAAAGGATCTAAATGCTTTTGATTTTGGTGATTTAATTTTATTTTGTGTCAAACTTTTTGAAGAACACAAAGACATAAGAGAAATTTATCAAAAAAATTTCAAATATATTCTTGTTGATGAGTTTCAGGATACGAACTTTATTCAAAATAAATGGCTTAACCTACTAGTAAATGAAAAGGAAAATATTTGTTGTGTAGGGGATGATGATCAATCAATTTATAGTTGGAGAGGTGCGGAAATAAAAAACTTTCTAACTTTTGATCAAATTTATAAAGATTGTAAAGTTTTTAAACTTGAACAAAATTACCGATCTACAAAAAATATTTTAGATACTGCATCAAGTTTGATTGCAAATAATTCGAGTAGAGTTGGTAAAAAATTATGGTCATCAGCAAATCAAGGAGAGCTGGTAAAACTTAATTGTTATAGGACTGGGAAAGAAGAAGCACAAGGTATTAGTGACATTATAGAGCAAAAAATTAAAAAAAAATATTCGTTAAACAATGTATCAATATTAGTAAGAGCGATATATCAAACTAGAGAATTCGAAGAGAGATTTCTTCAAATTGGAATTGGATATCGTGTTCTTGGAGGGATAAAATTTTATGAAAGAGCAGAAATTAAAGATGCTGTATCCTATCTAAGAATAATAAATCAAAAGTTCGATGATTTGGCACTAGAAAGAGTCATTGGTGTTCCAAAAAGAGGTGTTGGTGAAAGTACGTTAAATCAAATTTATACTTTCGGTAAATCCAATAAACTATGTTTAGAAGACTCAATAATTAAGTTAATTGAAACGGGAGAGTTAAAACCTAAAATAAAAACTGCCCTTAAACAATTAATTAATATGATTCAAAAATGGAGAAATGACTCTCTCAGAATTAAGCATTTTGATTTATTAAAATTAGTACTAGATGAGTCAGGTTACTCATCAATGTTGAAAAACAAAAAAGACTTAGAAAACGAAAATAGATTAGAAAATATAAAAGAATTACTAAGAGCCATGCATGATTATGAGAACTTACAAAGTTTTTTAGAACATGTAGCTTTAGCTACCTCCATAGATCAAGAGTGGGAAGGAGCAAAAATAAATTTAATGACAATGCATGCTGCCAAAGGTTTGGAATTTGATGTAGTTTTTTTACCGGGCTGGGAGGAAGGTTTATTTCCTCATCAGAAATCTCTGGAAGAAAAGGGTGACTTTGCTTTGGAAGAAGAGAGAAGACTTGCGTATGTGGGCATTACTAGAGCCAAAAAAGAAGCTTATTTGTCTTTTGCAATGAAAAGAGCTTATCATGGTGACTGGATGGATGCTTTACCCTCAAGATTTATAAATGAGATTCCTGATGAAAGTGTAGAAAAAAATGAGATAGGTATGATTGAAAATGATGACTTTGAATTCAATCAAGATAATTTGGTTGAATTTGATGAAGAATATAGAAGTCCAGGATGGGATCGATATAGAAAAAATAAAATGCTCAAATGGAAAAAGTAGAGAAATTAAAAAAAATTTTTTCAAAAGAAAAAATTGATGGATACATTGTTCCTAAGAATGATCAATTTTTTAGTGAATATATTCCAGATCATAATGATAGGCTAAAATTTCTCTCAAACTTTTCTGGTTCTTATGGTTTTGCCTTAATTCTAAAAAATAAAAATTATTTATTTGTTGATGGCAGATATACACTACAAGCAATCAACCAATGTGGAAAATCTTTTAAAATAATTACAATACCAGAGCGTATTCCAAGTGATATTTTGTTGGGAAAAAAATTTATAATTGGTTTTGACTCTACTTTGTTTACTAAAAGATTTTTATCTGTTTTTTTTGGAAAAAATAAATGTAAATTTAAACCTCTTACTAATAATCTAATCGATATAATTTGGAAAAGAAAAATAAAATATAATAATAATAAATTCTTTGCTCTACCAAAAAAATCAGTAAGTGAAAAATATCAATCCAAGATAGGTAAAATTGTTAAATATTTAATAAACACGAAGGCTGAATACTTATTTATAACTGCAAGTGAAAACAATGCTTGGTTGATGAACATAAGAGGTCGTGATGAAAAATACACACCAATACCGCATAGTTATATTTTAATTGATAAATATAAAAATATTAAATTCTTTTGTGACTTAAAAAAGATATCTCAATCTTTTAGAAGTAAATTTAAGGAGATTGATTTTTTAGATATTAATAAATGTAGTAAAATTCTCCAAGAAATTAAAAATAAAAATTTTTTAGTAGATAAAAATTCTTGTTCTTATTTTTTTGAAAAGATAATTCGTAAAAATAATAAAATACTTAATCACAATGATCCTATTTATTTTTTAAAAGCTATCAAAGGGAAACAAGAAATTGAAAATATAAAAGAAGCTCATATATATGACGGTATTGCGCTTACAAAATATTTATTTTGGCTTAAAAAAAATTTCCATAAAAAAATTATAACTGAAATTAGTGCTTCAAAAAAATTATTTCAATTTAGAAAGAAAAATAAAAAGTTTAAATTTTTAAGTTTTCCTACTATATCAGGAACTGGTCCAAACGGTGCAATAATTCATTATCAAGCAACAAAAGAAACTAACAGAAAATTAAAAGAAGGAGATATTTACCTAGTAGACTCTGGTGGTCAATACGAGTTTGGAACAACTGATGTAACGCGAACTATTTCTTTAAAAAATCATAGTAAAAGAATAAAAGATATTTTTACAAGAGTGTTAAAAGGACATATCGCAGTAGCAAATTATAAATTAAAAAAAAATACCACAGGATCTAAAATTGATAATATTGCAAGGAAATATTTAAAACAAATTGGATTAAATTATGCACATGGAACTGGTCATGGAGTAGGATATTTTTTGAATGTACACGAAGGACCTCATGCTATTACAAAAAGAAACCAAATTAATTTTAGAAGAGGTATGGTCGTATCAAATGAACCAGGTTATTACGAAAAAAATAAATTTGGTATAAGAATTGAAAATCTTATTTATGTTAATGGAAACAAAAATAAAATGAATTTTGAAAATTTAACAATGGCTCCTATAGAAAAAGATTTAATTGTTCGAGAAAATCTTAATAAAAATGAGAAAGAATGGCTAAATAATTATCATAGAACTGTGTTTAAAAATTTAAAAAAATCTATGAATAAAATTGAAGCGATAGAGCTTCAAGAAGCGTGTTCAGCTATTTAATATGTTATTCCAATCCTTTTCGAAAATAATTTTGATATTTAATATTTTTGCTTGATCGATTTTTGATTTTGTTGGCTTAGAGTCTCCAACCACCAGATAATCAAGTTTTTTTGAAATTGATCCTAATACTTTTCCTCCATTGTTCTCGGCTATCGCCTTTGCTTCTGATCTGCTCATATTTTTAAAACCACCTGTAAACATAAGTTTTTTATTAGAAAATTTCCCATCTATATTTTGAATTGAATAGTTCTTTACATTTAATTTATTTATTAATTTTTCTGTAATTCTAGTGTTAGTGTGATTTAAAAAAAAATTATCTATAGACTGAACTTGAGTTTCACCAATTCCATCTAAATCTGCTAAATATAATAATTTTTTTTTTCTTTGTTTTGAGTCAAAAAGTTTTGAGAATTCCTTGATAGAGCCAAAAAAACCAGCCAAAGTTTTTGCATTTTCCTGCCCAATATGTCTTATGCCAATCGAAAAAATAAATTTATCTAAAGAAATTAATTGAGATTTTGATATAGCATTTTTCAAATTATTAATAGACAGTTTTCCCCAGCCCTCAAGATTTTGAATTTTATCATAATTTAAATTAAATATATCAGAAGGTTCTTTTATCAAATTTAAGTTCCAGAATTTATCTATTACTTTTTTTCCTAGACCGTCTATATTAAAAGCTTCTTTAGAAACTATATGTTTTAGTTTTTCTTTGGCAATGTATTTACAATCGTATCCTTTTAAACATCTCCTAACTGCATCTTGTTTTTTTGTATTTTTACTTATTTCTTTTTTTGTTTCAGCTCCACATAGGCAATGTTTTGGAAAGACAAATTTTTTACTTTCTTTTTTTCTCCTCGTTTTATCAACAGACAAAACTTGAGGAATTACATCTCCAGCTCTTTGAATTTGAATAGTATCACCTATTCGAATATCTTTTCTATCAATTTCATCTTCATTATGAAGCGTTGCATTTGAAACAACCACGCCGCCAACATTTACTGGCTCAACTTTAGCCACAGGCGTTATAGCTCCTGTTCTACCAACTTGTATTGTTATGTCTTTAATTTTCGTAATTGCTTTTTCAGCAGAAAATTTGTAAGCAATCGCCCATCTAGGTGAGTTTGATGTATTTCCTAATCTTTTTTGTAAATTAAGATCGTTGACTTTATAGACTAAGCCATCAATATCGTAATCTAATGATGAACGAAGTTGATTAATTGTTTCATGTTGTTTTTTTACTTCACTTAAATTTTTTGATATTTTTACTAAAGGATTAGTTACAAATTTCCACTCAGCAATTTTTTTTAAGAACTCTAATTGTGTTTTAAATGTATCTGGTTTCACTGCGCCAAATCCGTAGGCAAAATATTTTAAAGGAATTTTAGCTGTCTCTTTTGGATTTTTTTGACGCAAAGATCCCCCTGCAGCATTTCTTGGATTAGCGAAACGATCATTAATTTTTGTAAAATCTTTCTTTCCAATATATACTTCACATCTAATTTCTAATAACTTTGGAATATTAATAGAGTTAATTTTTTTAGGAATATTTTTAATTGTAAGTAAATTTTTTAAAATATCTTCACCAGTATATCCATCTCCTCTTGAAAGACCTTTAACTAATTCACCTTTTTTGTAAATTAATGTTGCGGAGATGCCATCAATTTTAGGTTCTGAGATAAGCTCAATATTATTATTATTTAAATTCAAAAAATTATTTATTTTTTTTAAAAAATCTCCCATATCTTTTTCGTTAAATGCATTAGATAATGATAACATTGGAAACAAATGTTTTACCTTTTTAAATTTATTTGATGGTTCTGCACCTATAATTTTATTTACTTCCTCAATTTTTTTAAGATATGGAAATTTATCCTCCAAATTTAAAATTTCTTTTTTAATCAAATCATATTGGGAATCCGAGATTCTTGGTGCGTCTTCGACATAATAAAATTTGTTGTGCTTTTTTAAACTTGATAAAAGGTCTTTAAATTTTCTAATAATTTCATTTTTTTTTGTCATTAGATTTACTTGATCATTTCAATAATTTTTTTAAAAAAACCTCTATCTTTCTGAGCTTCATTGTTTTTAAGATCATTTTTTTTAATAATTTTATAATCTTTATTTAAAACTTTATAAGATTGTTTAAACCACTCTCCAGAATTGTAATTATATCCCAATATACTGGCATATTTTTTTGCCTCATTCTCAAGTCCAATATGATAATGAATTTCAACAAGCCTATGCAAAGCTTCCTCTATAAAAATTGTTTTCTCATATTTTTTCAAAATAATTTTAAGTCTGTTAATTGCTGGAATCCATTTTTTTACAGATATATAATATTTGGCGATATACATTTCCTTTGCAGCAAGTTGATTTTCAATTAAATCCTTTTTAAATTTTAAATCAATTGCATAATCTGTATCGGGGTATTTATTTAAGAAAAAATTTACTTTCTCAAAAGCTTTTAAAACTGGATCAATATCTTTGGTAGCATCACTAATCTGTTCGAAGTAGATGATTGCAATTAAAAAGTGAGCATAAATTATATTTTTATCAGATGGGTAAATTTTAAGATATCTGTTCAAATTTTCCAATGCCTCGTCATAAAAATTAATGCCATACAAACTGTATGCTGACATAATAGCTGACTTTGCTGAAAGGTTTAAATTTTTTGAATTTAATTCTGCTTCGGAAAATTTTTTACTTGCGTAAAAAAAATCATTTTTTTCTAAGGCTTCAAAACCCTCTTCATATGCTTTGAAAGCATTTATTTGTTCTTTTGGTTCATAAATTAATTCATCTTTTTTTTTTGAACAGGAGATTAGACCTATTGCTAGTGAGAAAATAAATATTATTCTTAACAACATAATAAAATTAATATCAGAAACTGATAAAAATAATATTAAAAATTTATATTTAAGCGTTGACTGCTATTTTATCTGTTACTTTATGATGAAATTTTTTTGAAACCGCGAAGTCGTTTTCTTCTATGATTTGAAAAGAAGAGTTAGAGCTAAAGATTTTTCTTAAAAATAAATTTGTTAGTTCGTGACCCCCTTGATGACAGATAACTTTTCCTAAAATTCTGTAGCCAGATAAAACAAAATCTCCAGCTAAATCTAAAATTTTATGATTAACAAATTCTTTTTCATTTCTTAATCCACCTTTATTCAAAACTTTATTTTCACTTACTACAATTGCATTTTCTAAGGAGCCACCTTTTGCTAATCCTGATTTTTTTATTTTTTCTATATCTTCGTATAAACAAAAAGTTCTTGAGCTAGAAACATTCTCTAATTCATCATTTTGAAAATCGATGGTATTTTGTTGTTTACCGATAATTTTATTTACATAGTTTAATTGAAAGTTTACTTCTAAAGATGTCTCACTTGGTTCAATTGAAATTTTTCTTTTACCATCTATTAATTCAATTTTGTTTTTTATCTTTAAATATCTTCTTTTTTTTGATTGTTTTAAAAGTTTGTTTTGATTTAATATACTTAAAAAATCTTTTGCTGATCCGTCCATTATTGGAACTTCCTCATTATCTATTTCCACTATAGCGTTATCAACTCCACTTATATAAAATGCTGCTAATAAGTGCTCAACAGTTGAAACTTTAGCACCGTTTTTATTTTCTAAAGTAGTACATAACTTTGCTGAAGTTACGTTTAAAAAGTTAGCTTTTATCAAATTATTTTTTTCGAGATCAACTCTTTTAAAAATGATTCCACTATCTTCCTTGGCTGGCAAAAGGTTTAAGGTAGATTTTTTACCAGAGTGAAGACCTATGCCCGTGAAACTTAATTTTTTTGACAGTGTCTTTTGAAAAACATCATTCATGAGAAGAGTTATACTTCCCAGTTGTTTGTTTATTAAAACAACTAATGTTTCTAAAAAAAACAATTACTCGAAAATTGCATTAAAAAACCTTGAAATTATGGATTTTTTTGGCTCAGAAATAGGAATAGCTTCTTTATTCCAACCAAAATGAACAAGTTTGTTAGCGGTTTTCATAATGCCTGTGGTTGACAGATCATCTATAATTGAAATATTTAGATCTTTTTCCTCCGAAAAAGTTATTCTAAATAAATCTTTTAAACCTGTTTCTTTTGACTCATTTTCTATTTCAATAAATATAGTTTTATTATTATCGTAATAATAACTTAAATTAATATTTTTAAATATCATTATCTCGAATATTTCTTTAATTCGAGCTATAGAAATATCCTGAATTAATTTTTTTTTAATTCTTTTATTAAACTCATTATTTAATAATTCATTATTAATTAATTCTTCCTCTAGAATTTCGCTATTAAATCTTGTGTTATTTAAAATTTTTTCCACATTATTAATTTTCAAGGATGTAATTTTAGCTATATCTTGAATTATAATATTTTGTCCAAATTTGAACTCTTGCTCATATTTTAAAGAATTGTTTTCAAAAAATAAGATTTTGCATTTATGTTTGCCTATACTAGCTTGAAAAAATGTCTCAATATTTTTATTGTTATTGCTAATAAATGCGCCTTTAATAAAACTTTTAAGTAATAATTTTCTTATTTTTAAATTACAATTCTCAAAAACATTGTTTAGATTTTTATAATCATTTTTATTTATTAAAGAAAAAGATAATTCATGCGAATAAAAATCTCCAAATAATCCAATCGGTAAGTTTTCTATTTTTTTATTATCTAAATAAAATTTTGAGTTAAAAATGTGAACTACGATTTTATCTAATTCTGTTTTATCAACATATGACTTAAGTGTATTTAAAATATATGTAATATTTTCTCTCAGAACCTGAGAGCCATTTAATATTTTAAACCCCGATAAATTTACAAACGTCGGTTTGAAATTATCTAATATCAAAACTACTTCTTTAAAAGTAAAATTTAATTTTTTTTCAATTAAGTAAATATTTTTTTTGAGAATATCTGAAACTTTTCTAAAATCAGAAAATCTGTAATTATCAATACCCTCTAAAGGAATTTTTAATTCACTTACTATTTTAAAATCGTTTTTTTCATCTATTTTACTTACAGAAAAAATAAATTGTAAGTCGTTTATTTCTACAAAGAGAGTGGAGAAATCATTAGTCATAGATTACTTTAAAATAAGTTGATTATTAATTCTATAATCAAAAACTTCAAAATTTTTGAAATCTTTTTTACTCCTAATATTTAAATAATTTTCAAGGCTTTTTATATAATTTTCAACAGGCAATTTAATTGTTTTATCATTTTTAGTTTTCAAATCCCATCTACCTGTTTCATATAAAGTATATTTCTTGATTTCTTTAAGTGGAAAATTTATTTCATTTAAATTATAAAATAATTTTTTAAAGTTTTCTTTGTCACCAAATATATAAGGCAAATTTTGAAAATTTGGCAATTTTTTAAATTCAATTAAATCAATTTTTTTACTGATATAAAATTTATTTTTTTTATTTATCAAAATAGCTATTGGTTTTTTTTCAAATATTTCTATTTTAATAGTATCAGGATATTTTTTTTTTAATTTAAAACTTTCAATAAAATTTTCCTCTAAAAGTAATTTTTTAATTTCTGAATTTTTTAAAAATATTAGATTTTTATTGTAAATTGGAGTTAACAAGAATTTAATATCTTTCTCTTTTACTAAAGAATTATTGCTTATAAGTATCTCTTTTAGATTAAATTTCGAAATGATTACTTTCTTTTTTGGAGAAATCGTGGTTAACAATATCAATAACGCTATGGCAATTATTGTCCGTTTTTTCATTTATCTGTACTTGCATCTAACAAGATTTTTTCAACCAAGTTTTCAAATGATATACCCTTGTATTTGGCAATTTCAGGAACTAATGAAAGATTGGTCATACCTGGCTGCGTATTTATTTCAAGAAGATAAAAGTTGTTTTTATAAAACTTAAAATCTGACCTTGTTACACCTCTGCAGAACAAAATTTTGTGGACTTTTTTTGCAATGTTAAGAGATTCTTTATATTTTTTTTTTGTTAAATTAGCTGGCATTACGTGTTTTGTTTTTGCTTTTTTTGTATATTTAGCTTTGAAGTCATAAAATGATCTTTTTGGAATAAGTTCTATAGCACCAAGTGGTTTTTCATTGATAACAGCAACTTGAATTTCCTGACCACCGATGTATTGTTCTAATATTAACTCGTCATACTTTTTAAAAAGTTTATTTAAAGACTTTTGGAATTTATCTTTTGTCTTAATAATCTCTACACCTAAACTAGATCCTTCATTAGTAGGTTTTAAAACAACTGGATATTTAATTTTATTATTATTAATAATTCTTTGTAAAGAATTTTTCTTATAATTATTTTTTTTTATTGAAATATAATTTGGAGTTTTAATTTTATTTTTGATAAATATTTTTTTGGAAATCAATTTATTCATTGCATTATACGAACTTATTACCCCCGAGTGTGTGTAAGGTATCTTTAAATACTCAAAATAAGTTTGTGCTACACCATCTTCACCATCTTTACCGTGTAGGGCATTAAAAATAACTTCTGTATTTCTTCTACTTAATAAGTTTAAATTATTAATTTTAGGATCAAATTTTTTAACTTTATATCCTTTTTTTTTCAAAGCTTTGATACAAGCTCTACCTGTCTCTAAACTTACTGCTCTTTCACCAGAGTTTCCTCCAAGAACAACCGTAACCTTTTTAAATTTTTTTTTATTCACCAATTATTTTAATCTCTAATTCAAGATTTATCCCAGTTTTTTCATAAACTCTTTTTTTGACTTTTTTAATCAAATTTTCGATATCCGCTGACTTAGCATTTCCATTATTCACAAAAAAATTTAAATGTTTTTGTGAAATTACTGCATCACCAACTTTAAAATTTTCGCACTCGGCTTCTTTTATTAACGTCCAAGCTTTCTGATCTTGGCTTATATTTTTAAAAGTACTTCCACATGTTTTAATTTGATTTGGTTGTGCTTTTTTTTTTCTTTCAATTAAATTAGTTTGATTTTCTTCAATTTTTTCCTTAGGCGATATATGCCCTTTAAGTCTTGCTGAAATAATTATTAAATCTTCAGGTAAATTTGTTCCTCTATACAAGAAATTTATATCGTCATGTTTAATCTCGATTTCTGCCAATTTACTTTTATCTATTGCTTTAAGAGATAATAGTGTTTTAGAAATATCGTTTTCGTAGCAACCACTATTCATGATTACCGCTCCACCAATAGAACCAGGTATGCAAGATAAGAATTCTAAATTTCCTATATTGTTTTCTTTAGCAAAATTAGCAACTTGCTTATCAAGTGTAGCAGCCCCTACTTCAATAATATCTTTATCAATTAATTTTGTGTATGAGAAATTTTTTCCTAATTTTAATACAGCCCCTTTGACGCCATTATCTCTAATTAATGTATTGGAACCAGCTCCTAAAATTGTAACTTTTATTTTTTCTTTTTTTGCGAATGACAAAAATTCAATTAGCTTACGTTTATCTTTAGCTTTGAAAAAAAATTCAGCGTTTCCACCTAGATTAAACCAGCTATAATTAGACAAATTAACATTTTGACGAAAATCACTTCCAAATTTTTTAAAAAAATTAATATCTAGACTCATAGCAAATACTTAAGCTCCTTGATCCATTTTGATATCATACCTGCTCCCATTCCTATTATTATTTCATTGCTAGTTAAATTTTTCTTAAAATATCTGCTCAGATCAACCATATCTTTCACGATTAACACTTGAGTTTTTGAATTTTTGGATATCAAACGAGCAAATTTTAAAGGATTATATTTTAAATCTTTCTTTTCACCTGCTGCGTATAAAGGGCACATAATTACTAAATTAGATTTTGAAAAACATTTTGAAAATTCATTTTTCAGAGACATTACCCTAGAAAAACGATGTGGCTCAAAAACACTAATAATTTTTCTTTTGGGATTAACATTTTTAACTCCTTCTAAAATTGAACTAATCTCTGTAGGGTGGTGAGCGTAGTCATCAAAAAAGTCATTTCTATTTTTTGAAAATATCTTTGTCATTCTTCTTTGAACTCCAGAAAAATTTTTAAGCGATTTTTTAGCTAATCTTAAGTTTGCACCAAGATTTAAGCATACTACTAATGCAGCAGTTGCATTTAAAACATTATGTTTTCCTAATAATTTTACATTTATATTTTTAATATTTTTGATAATCTTATTTTTATCTTTGAAACTTAATTCAAAAACTGTACTTTCGAAATTGTAATTAATTTTTTTAATTTGAAAATCGGCTCTTTTACTTTCTCCATAAGTTAATATATTTTTATTTTTAATTTTACTTAAAATTTTTTTTATATTTAAGTTATCGATACAAATGACTGACTTACCAGTCGGGGGAGTTTTGTTAATAAATTCTACGAAAGCTCTCTCTAAGTTTTTGTAATTTTTATAATAATCTAGATGTTCGTAATCGATATTAGTAACAATTGAATAATTAATTGGTAATTTTAAAAAACTACCATCAGACTCGTCAGCCTCTAATATAGCCCATTCTCCTTTTCCAAGTTTTGCATTACTTCTTAAAGAATTTATAACACCGCCATTTATAATAGTAGGGTCTAATCTTTGATCGGATAAAATTTTAGAAACTAGAGACGTTGTTGTAGTTTTCCCGTGAGAACCAGTAATAATAATATTTTTTTTTAAGGAGACTGCATCAGCTAACACTTCAGCTCTTGAATAAATTGGTATGGAATTTTTCTTTGCATACCTTATTTCAACATTGTTGTTTTTAATAGCAGTAGACTTAACTAAAATAGTGGCTTTTTTGACGTTCCGTAAAGAATGGCCAATGAATATTCTTATTCCTGATTTTGAGCAACTAGTGGTATTTTTATTTTTAACTCGGTCGCTCCCTTGAATTACAAATCCCATATTTTTCATAATCTGAGCTAAACCACTCATGCCAATTCCACCAATTCCAACAAAGTGAATGATATCTTTTTGTCCTAAATTAATTTTTTTCATCTAAAATTTTTTCTATTTGTAAGTTTAAACTATCAAATATATCTTTGTCTGAATGTTGTCTTTGATTAGTTAAAAGTGTATCTATCAAAGACTTGTCATTAAATATCTTATCGATTAAATCGTATAAATTATCTTTAATATCTTTCTGATTCAAAAAAAATCCAAAACCTTTTTTAGCGTAAAACTCAGCATTTTTATATTGATGATTATCTGCTGAAGTTGGCAAAGGTATTGAAATAAAAGGAATATTATAATTTATCAATTCTCCTAAAGCAGAAGCACCAGATCTTGTTATTACTAGATTAGCTTTATGATAATAATTAATTATTTCATTAGTAAAATTAAATATCTCATGCTCTATTTTAAATCTTTCATAAAATTCTGATAATTGAGCATTTTGATCTCTGTGGCATTGCTGAAAAATTTTAATTTTCGTCTTAAACTTATTATTTAATTTTTCGAATATTTGGGGTAATTCTTGTGCGAAAATTTTAGCTGCTTGGCTTCCTCCTAGAACGAGAATTCTAATACTATCATAATCTTTTTTTTTATAAGAAAAATTAAAATCCATTATCTCTTTCCTAACAATATTACCTAACACTTTTACTTTATTGCTATATTTTTCAGGAATTCCTTCAATTTCTTTATAAGAAACAAATAATTTGTTAGCAAAAGGTAGTAAAAATTTATTAGCTTTACCGATGATTAAATTGTTCTCGTAAATTACAAATTTTATTCTTAAAATATAAGCGGCTATACAGATTGGAAATGATGAGTAACCTCCCATCCCAAAAATTATTGACGGCCTATTGAACAGTAAATATTTTAAAGATTTCATTATTGAAAAAGCAATATAAAATATAGAAAAAATTAATTTTAAAAAATTTTTTTTAGCTAAGGGAGAAGAGGGTATTATGATTAAATTTAAATTTTTATAATTTCTAAGATATTTAATTCCTCTCTTATCAGTTGTAAATTCGACACTGAAATTTTTATTTTTATAATAATTTGCTAGGCTATAGCCAGGGAAAATGTGTCCCCCGCTTCCGCCTGATGCTATTAATATTTTTTTTTTAATCATATAAATAAGCCTTATTTTTAGTATAGTTCAAAACTAATCCAGCTAAAATTGCACTTCCGATTAAAGAAGAACCTCCATAACTTAAAAAAGGTAATGTCATTCCAGTTGTTGGCAATAAAAGTGTATTCACGCCAGCATGAATAAATGTTTGAAAAATCAACAAAGAAGCTAAACCACTCAAAGATATTCTTAGGAAATGATTTTCTTGCTTAAAACAATTTTTAATGATTCTGAATGCAATGTATAAAAATACTACTAATATTGAAATAGAAACTAAAGAACCATATTCTTCGGAAATGACAGCTATTACATAATCGGTATGAGCCTCCGGAACGCTCTCTTTTAAAATACCCTCACCCATTCCTCGTCCCGTGAGTCCTCCTAGTTTTATAGCGTCTAAAGCAGATGATGATTGAAATATATCACCTTGATTAGGATCCAAAAAAACAACTAATCGATTGATAATATATCCAAATTTTTCGGGAAGAAAAAATAGTAAAGAGCTTAGAAACATCAAAAAAACGGAAAAAAAAATTAAGATATAAATTAAGCTAACACCTGAAATAAAAACAGTCGCAACCCAACTACCAGTTAATAGTATTGATTGTCCTAAATCTGGTTGATCTATTAACAAGATTATAACAGAGCACAATAGTATAAAACTTAAAAGATATTTAATTTGAGTATTTTTAAGTTTCTCGATGGTCAATATTTTTACTGTCATCAAAATAAATAAAGGTTTTAAAATTTCTATTGGTTGTAATCTAAAGAAGTAAAGATCTATCCACCGTTTTGAACCTTTAATTTCTATTCCAGAAATTGGAACCATAGATAACAAAAAAAATGACACTAAAAATAGTGGAAAAACAAGTTTTATAACAATCTCAGTTTTTACAAATGAAATAAATAACATAATTAATATCGCAATGAGTGTATAGGTTAAGTGTTTAGTGAAAAAAAAATAATAATCCTTATTAAGTCTTTCTCCGGCAAGTGATGATGTAGATGAAAAAGAAAAAAATAAACCCAAGAAGAATAAAATAAAGAAACTAAGTAAAATTTTTTTATCAATACTTCTCCAATAATTTAAAAGTAAAAATTTAAATGAATTTTCCAACATTTTTTTTACATAACCTCTTAAATTCTTTCCCTCTTTCCTCAAAATTATCAAATTGATCAAACGAAGCTGCAGCTGGACTTAATAATATAGATTTAGGCAAATTTTTTTTAAAATTAATTTCTTTTGAAATTTGAATTATTGAATTTTTAAGGTCTCTAGTAACAGAAAAATCTATTTTACCTTTAAGCTGATTTTCAAAAAAACTTGTATTTTTTCCGATTATGTAACTTTTAATAATATTTTTTTTTAAATTCGACAATTTAATTTTATCCCCTTTTTTTTCAAGTCCTCCTAATATCCAATAGATATTTTTTAAACTTGATAGAGCGTATTGAGTAGATTTGAATGATGTAGCCTTCGAGTCATTGATAAAAATTGTTTTGCCTTTTTTTAAAAAAATTTCAAATCTATGTGCTAAGCCTTTAAAAGATGTCATTGAGTCGATAAAAGATTTATCTGTTATTTTCAGTAATTTAGCAAAACGATAAACAAAACTCATATTTTCATCGTTTATAATTGAAGTCAAATAGCCATTTTTAATTTTATGCTTTAATTTAAAGTAATCATTTTTTTTATTGACGATTAACCTACTTAAAAATTTTTTCTTATTAAAAATTCTTTTGAAGTTTTTATTTACCACTGCATAGTGTTTTGCAGTTTGTAAGCTAAAAATTTTTAATTTCGAATTTAAATAATTTAACTTACTTCCATGCCAATCTAGATGATCAACGCTCAAATTTAAAAAAAAGGCATAATTAGGACATATAAATTTTGAATGCGCAAGTTGGAAAGATGATGCTTCAATGATTACATAATTTTTTTTTTTATTTTTTATACTTAAAATTGGAGTTCCAATATTTCCTCCAAGTGAACAAGGAAATTTGTTTTTTTCAAGTAGATGTGCCAGTAGTTTACAGGTTGTTGATTTTCCATTCGTGCCTGTTACTACAATAGTTTTATTACTCTTATTAGTTAAATAAAATAGATCGATATCTGTGATAATTTTTTTTTTAAATCTTTTTAATTTTTTGTTTTTAATCAAGCTTATTCCTGGTGATAAAACAATGTAATCAACTTGATTGAGAGTTTTATTTAAATTCTTTGTTCTATAATTATTAAATATCTTTTTTTGGTGATCATCCCAAACTTTAAAATTTTTAATTTCATTATTTTTAAAAAATTTAATTACGGATATTCCTGTCAAACTGAGACCGTAAACGAGGAACGAAAGTTCTCTAATTTTTGGAAATTGGAACATGTTCTACCTTAATTTTAAAGTTGCTAGTCCAACTAATGCTAAAATGATAGCTATGATCCAAAATCTGATTACAATAGTTGACTCTGCCCAACCCTTTTTTTCAAAATGGTGATGAATTGGAGCCATTTTAAAAATTCTTTTACCTGTTAATTTAAATGAGACAACTTGAATAATTACTGAAACAGTCTCTAGAACAAACAAACCGCCTATAATAGCTAAAACGATTTCATGTTTAACGATTATAGCTATAGCTGCAAGTGATCCGCCAAGAGAAAGAGAGCCTGTATCACCCATAAAAATTTTGGCTGGAGGAGCGTTATACCAAAGGAAACCTAAACATGATCCAACAATTGATCCGCAGAAGATAGAAAGTTCACCTACATCTGGAATGTATTGTATTTTTAGATACTCAGAAAAAATTGTATTCCCAACTACATAAGATATGAGGGTAAAAGAGATAGCTACTAACATGACAGGGACAGTTGCAAGTCCATCTAAACCATCAGTTAAATTTACTGCATTTGATGATCCAATAATAACAAATAAACCAAAAGGAATAAAAAATAATCCCATATGCCATATTAAATTTTTAAAAAAAGGAAAATACAGATTATACAAAAATTCGTGATCGGAATATTCTATCAAAATTAATAAAGTTGCTAAACCTATTATAATTTGGCCAAGAAATTTATAACTGGATTTAAGCCCCCTTGAAT
Source organism: uncultured Pelagibacteraceae bacterium (assembly GCA_902575095.1). GTDB lineage: Bacteria > Pseudomonadota > Alphaproteobacteria > Pelagibacterales > Pelagibacteraceae > Pelagilacustribacter. The sequence continues at coordinate 227,766 of CACGPY010000001.1, read as the reverse complement.
TTTCAAATTTAATTTTAAGTATATCATCCACTAAACCTAAGGCTCCCAAAGATAGTGATACAAAAATTAAAGTCCAGACATAAATATTTTTTAAGTCTGCCCATAATAGGGTGCTAGATAAAATCCCTATTATAATTATTACACCTCCCATTGTAGGTGTGCCAGTTTTTTTTATGATATGATCAATCGGCCCATCTTGTCTAATCGGGCCAGTTATCATTTTTTTTGAAAATAACTTTATCAGTGGTCCACCAATTAAAAAAACAATCATTAAAGAAGTGACCACAGATAGACCAGTCCTAAAAGTTAAATACTTAAATACATTTAAAAATGAATATTTGTCAATTAATGAAGTTAATAATTCAAAAAGCATTATATTCCTTTTATTATCTTTTTACTAAAATCATTTAATCCAGTTGCATTAGAGCCTTTTATCATCAAATAATCATTATTGGATATCAAGTCCTTTAAACTCAAATCTATATCTTCATTATTTTGCAAAATATTTCCTCTTTTATTTTTTTTAAGATGTTTATAGGTGAAAATTGTTTTTTTTCCTTTAATGAATACTTTATCAATGTCAGAACTGTTAATAACTCTAGATAATTCTTCATGATATCTTTTGGATTTAGTGCCTAATTCAAGCATGTCACCAAGTATTAAGTATTTCTTGAAATTTTCTTTTTTTATCAAGTTTAGCTTATTAATAGCGTTTTTCACTGATAATGGATTAGCATTATAACTTTCATCAATAAATTTAAATCTCTTCTTGTATCTAGTTATAAGATATTTTTTTCCTCTTCCTTCTGGAGAGTCATAAACTTTAAATTTATTTTTAATTTTTGAAATATCAACCTTTAATTCTTTTAAAACCGCTAGTGAAGATAAAACATTATATATATTTAAGTCTTTAATTTTAAAATCAATCAGTTGATTATTTATATAAACAAATACATGAGAGAAAACACCAATTTTTTTAATTTTTTTTAGACGGACATTGGATTTTAAATGTTTACCAAAAGTAAAGATTTTTAATTTACGAATTTTTGCTTTTTCAAATAAATAGTTAAAATATTTGTCATCTCTATTTAATATAATTGTTCCACCTTTAATTATATCTTCAATAATTTCTGACTTTGCTAAAGCTATTCCTTTAGTGCTTTTAAAGTTTTCTATATGGGCCTCGCCAATATTAGTTATCACGCCTATATGTGGTTTGATGAGTTTGTTTAATTTTCTTATTTCACCACTCTTACTCATTCCTACCTCAAATACTCCATATTTATCCTCCAAGCTTAAATTTGATAAACTTACAGGGACTCCTAAGTGATTATTAAAAGATCTGGGTGATGAGTAAGTCTTTCCAAAATTTTGTAGCAAATCTTTTATTAAATTCTTTAAAGATGTCTTTCCAGCACTTCCCGTTACAGAAATAATCCGTGCAGATGATTTTTCACGTTTTAATTTAGCAAAATGATTTAGGAAAGAAATTGTGTCATCAACTTTAATTATTTTTTTATTAAATTTTTTTATATTTGAGGAGGTGATTACACATCCTGCTCCTTTTTTTAAAGCTTCATAAATGAATTTATTCCCGTCATTATTTTTACCTTTTAATGCTAGAAATAAATTATCTTTTTTAATTGATCTAGAATCTATTGAAAGTCCATTAAAATTTACTGATAAAGGTTTGCTAAAAATATTGTTAAGTATTAAATTATTTTGAAGAAAATTTTGTTTTTTTTTATCAAGTTTTTTATTTTTAATATTTATTTTATTTACTATTTCTTTATCTGAAATATTTAAAGTTATACTTTTGTAAATTTGTTTTTCTTCATGTCCTTTGCCTGCTATAAGTATTACTTCCTGAGCTTCAGCATTTTGAATTGCTTTTTTTATAGCTAGCGACCTATTTCCAATATTAAAAGTTTTGCTTTTTTTTATATGATTTAAAAGTTCTTTTCTTATGTTTTTTGGATTCTCATTTCTAGGATTATCATCTGTAACATAAATTTTTTTACTATAATTATCGGCTATTTTTGCCATTAGTGGTCTTTTTTTTTTATCTCTTTCACCTCCGCAACCAAAAATTAAAGAAATATTATTTTTAAATTTTGATTTTAAAGCAGATAAAGTTTTAAGCAAAGCATCAGGCGTGTGGGCATAATCTATAAAAACCTTGATATCATTTGCATAGCTTTTAACTAACTGTAATCTACCATCAACATCTTTAATCTTTTTAATTGATTTAAAAATTAATTTATCCTTCAACCCACAAAGTTTAGCCGCTTTTATTGACATGGCTAAATTTTTTATCTGAAAATCATGTATAAATTTTTCATAATTATTTTTGATTTTCCTAAATTCATTACTGATATGTGTAAGCCTTAACCGTTTTTTTGATGAAATTTTTTCAATTAAAGAATATTGTTTTATTTCTCTATCTGAAATAATTAGTGAATTTTTTTTTAAAATTTCTTTAAATAATAAAAGTTTAGCATTCAAATAAGATTTCATATTTTTATGATAGTCTAAGTGATCTTGACTAAAATTTGTAAAAATTGCTCCTTTGAAATTAATATAGTGTAATCTTTTTTGATCTAAACCATGGCTTGAAGTTTCAATGATTACATTATTAATTTTTTTTAATTTTAAAAAATGAAGATTTTTATGTAAAGTAATCGTGTCTGGAGTGGTAAGATTGGTTTTAAGAACTCTCCCATTGTATTTCATTCCTAAAGTCCCAATTGAAGCTACAGGAATATTATTGACTCTTAATATCTGGTAAAACATATCTGCCACTGATGTTTTTCCGTTAGTACCAGTGACTGCAATTATATTTTTAGGCTTCAACTTATAAAATTTCGATGTAATTTCGCTTAAAAATAAACGTACATTTTTTTTTTTTATTATAAACACACTTTTATCTTTTAATTTATAGCTGTCAGAACATACAACAACAGATGCACCTTTTTTGATTGCATCTTTTACGAAGTTTTCACCATTTATTTTATTACCCTTAATTGCAAAAAAAATATAATTTTTTTTTATTTGGTTGCTATCAATCGCAAGCCCAGTAATATTAATATTTTTTTTATCTTTAGGAATATTTTTAATTAAATTTTTCAGCAACATACAGATCCGTAAACTCGTCATTATTTATGGCTAAAATTGGCCCAATTTTTTCTATTATTTTGCCTGCAACAAAAACTGAGTTCCAGCCCGATGTATTCAAAGGAGCTTTAGTTTTGATCCCTCGATAATTGTAAATTAAATCTTTATTAATTTTAGGATTCTCTAACATTATAAATAATGTATAATTAGGCTTATTAGTTGGAAAAACTGAAATAAACGAATTAATTCTATTTTTTTTGTCACCATAACTCTCAGCGGTACCAGTTTTTCCCCCTATCAAATATCCATCTTTGTCGGCCAAACTAGCAGTACCGTGTTTGCTAGTGACTACTTTTCTCAAAATAGCATTTATTTTATTACTAGTATCAGTTGAAATTATTTTTTTGGGTTTTTTCATTTTTCTATCTTTAATCAAACTAGGTTTAATCAGTTTTCCTCCATTACTCATGGCTGCGTATAAAGCTGTGGCTTGTAGAGGAGTGGTAGTAATACCGTGTCCAAAAGAAATAGTTTCTAATTTACATCTGTTCCATTTTATCTGATGAGGTACACCTACCTCTGTTAATTCAATTTCCGGGTTTTTTGTTAAATTTGTTTCTTTAATGAAATTCTTATATTTTTCTACACCTACCTTTTTTGCAAGCAACACTGATCCAACGTTAGATGATCTTATTAAAATCTCCTCCACTGACAAATTTTTAGGATGTTCTTTAATATCAGTGATTTCATGTATAGAACATCTGATTTTTCTTGGTATATTTTGAATAATTGTATTAGCATTAACTAGGTTATGATCAAGCGCCAATGCTAATGTGAAAGTTTTAAAAATTGAGCCTAATTCGTAAATACCTTTTGTAATTTTATTGATGTATTTTTCGTCTTTTATAGATGTTCTCTGATTTATATTGAAGTTTGGTAAAGAAACTAAAGATATTATATCTCCACTATTTACATCCAATAATAGAGCTCCTCCTCCTGAAGCATTAAAAGTTTTAACAGCTTCATTTAATTCTGTGTTAATTATATGTTGAATATTGCTATCTAAAGTCAATTTTAGTGGCTCATGTAATTGTTTTTTATCTTTCAATTCTTTATCAAAATATTTTTCTAAACCAGATATCCCATAATTGTCATAATCAACTTGACCAATTATATGACTAAATAATTGTCCATGTGTGTACATTCTTGCTTGAAAAGGCTCAAATTTGATTGCTTTTTCTCCCATTGACCAGAACTTATCTTTTTCAATTTGACTAATTCTTTTTTTTATTCGAAAATATTTTTTTTCATTTAATTTTTTTTCTATTTCTTGAATAGGAAGTTCTGGAAAATTTAGTCTTAACTTAATTAAAAAATTGCTTTTATCTTTAACTAATTTTGGATCTATTGCGGCATGAAAAGTATTTATGTTTCTTGAAATTATAACCCCATTTCTATCAACAATATCTCTTCTTATTAAAGTAAATTGTGACGAATATTTTTCTTTATTTAAAATATTTTTTTGATCGAGAGATATATAAGTGATCTTAATCGAAAAAATTAGTATTAAAGAAAAAAAGAAAAAAAATAATAAATACATTCTATCTTGAATATTATTTGTTTTTTTTAATATCTTATTTTTTTTATTTGTCTCATTATAATCTTCGAAATAAAAACTTATTTGATTTTTGTTCTTCTTTTTTTTTGAATTATTTTTCATTTATCTTTTAATTTTGAAATTTTATTTTGTAGTTTTGAAAAATCATGGAAACTGTAAAATATGTTAGAGTGCTTAATTGGCTGATATTTTTTAAATCCTATTATATTAATTTTTTTTTCCAGCTCAGATGGCGATGATAAATAATGAAAATCTAATTGGGCTTCATTAATAACATTTTTTTTATTTAAGACATTTACTTTTAAATTCACAATTTTTTTTTCAATAATTCTAGTTTGATTTTTGATAACAGAGGTAACTACTAGCAACGTAAAAAACAGAGAAACAGAAATTATGAGTTTGGCTTTAAACATTAATTACTTCCAAATCTAAGTATTTTTTAAATTTTTTAATTAATTCGTCTGGATACTGAAATTTATCTTTACTTCTAACAGCAAATCTTAACTTAGCTGATCTAGATCTGTTATTATGCTCTATTTCTTTTTTTGATGGTCTTAATACTTTATTTTTATATTCATCAAATAAAGCTAACTCGTTAACTTTATTTTCAGGAAAATATCTTGAAGGTCTGGATTTGTTTCTTGAATAATTTGTAAAAAAGTATTTTACTATTTTGTCTTCTAACGAATGAAAACTGATAACTAAAATTTTTCCACCTGGTTTGAGTTTTTTAGTTACATTAATAATTCCATTAATTAACTCTGTAACCTCTTTGTTAACAAAAATTCTTAATGCTTGGAAAGTTTTAGTGCATGGATCAATTTTACTTGTATAATTTTTTTTTTTACTTTTTTTAATTATACTTGCTAAATCAGTCGTGTTGGTAATTTTTTTTATACTTCGATGTTTGACAATATTTTTTGCTATTCTAAAAGCATCTTTCTCATCTCCAAATATTTTTATTACTGCTTTAAGATCTGTTTCACTCAATTTATTAATTGCATCAAAAGCAGTTATTTCATTCAAACCCATAGTCATGTTTAATTTTTTTTTGGATTTAAATGAAAAACCTCTATCTAAATTATCTAGTTGTATTGATGATAAGCCTAAATCAAAAATAGCTACATCCACATTTTCTATAGGAATTAGATTAAGCTGACTAAACTTAATTAAACAAAATTTAAATCTATTAGGAAACTTTTTCACCAATTTATTTGCATTTAATAAAGTGTTTTTATCCCTATCTATTGCTTGAACAACAGTTCCGGGGAAACTCAAGATCTTTTTGGTGTAACTTCCTCCACCGAATGTACAGTCAATAAATTTTTTTTTTGATGAAGGTTGAGAAATTTTTAAAACTTCATTCAGCATCACTGGAATATGGGAAAATTCCAGTGATGAGATTTGATTGCTCATGAGTCCAAATTTGAGACATTAAAACTTTTGTTTTCTTAAAAATGCAGGAATTTCAAAATCTTCTTCCTCATTTATGTCTTGGTCAAATAATTCGTCCGATGTTTTATTTTCTTGATAACTTGGCTCTTTGTTATCTTCATCTGAATTATAATTATCTTCGTCAGAAAATAATTTTGGAGTATGTTCTAAATCGTTATTATCAGAAAAAATTTGAGTTGTTTCACTTTCTGCTAAATTATTATTTTCCATATATGATGCGCTTTCAATAGAAACTCCTGATGGAATATTTGTGAAATCTTCCTCAGATTTTATTTCATCTTTAGTCAAGTTTTCATTAGCTGATTGATCAGCTATTTTTTCATAATTGTCATGCTCTTCTAATTCATAACTTTCATCAAGCTTTAAAGCTGTTGCTCCATCAATTGAATTAAAAGCATTGTTTTCCACTCTTGGGTTTTGAGAGAATAAATTTTCAGAGTAACTTTTATTTCTGTTATGATTACGAGAAAACATATTCAGTACTGTTTTATTTTCAGTTTTATAACCATCAAGTGCTGTGGCGACTATTGATACTCTAATTTTACCAGTCATATTCTCATCTTTAATCGCCCCAAAAATTAATTCTGCCTCAGGGTCAACTTCAGCTCTGATTTTGTTAACTGACTGATCTACTTCAAATAAAGTAAGGTCATTCCCTCCTGTTATATTTATTAATAAACCTTTAGCACCTTGCAGAGAGTATTCATCTATTAATGGATTATTAAGAGCTATCTCAGTAGCTGCCATGGCTCTATTTTCTCCCTCTGCTTCCCCTGTTCCCATCATAGCTTTACCCATTGCGCTCATTACAGTTTCAACATCAGCAAAATCTAAATTTATCATCCCTGGTCTAACCATCAAATCAGTCACGCTTTGAACTCCATGTTTTAAAACATTGTTAGACAAATTAAAGGACTCTTCGAAAGTGGTTGTCTCGCTAGCAATTTTAAAAAGATTTTGGTTCGGAACAACAATTACTGTATCTAAATGCTTCTTGAATTGTTCAAGCCCCTCAAGTGCTCTTCTCATTCTTTTCGGGCCTTCATAAGAAAAAGGTAATGTAGTTACACCCACAGTTAAAATATTTAATTCTCTTGCAACTCTTGCGATTACATGAGATGCTCCAGTACCAGTTCCACCTCCCATCCCTGAAGTAATAAAAACCATATTTGCACCTTGTATGTAGCTTGCAATTTCATTCAAAGACTCATCTGCAGCAGCTTGTCCTATATCGTGTTTAGCGCCAGCACCTAACCCTTTTGTTAAGTTCATTCCAATTTGAATTTTTGCATGAGCCTTGCTCATCTTTAAATCTTGCGCATCTGTGTTAACTGCAACAAATTCTACACCTTCCATTCCAGACTCTATCATCGCGTTTATCGCATTACCTCCAGCTCCGCCAACACCTAACACTAATATTCTTGGCTTTAACTCTTTAAGTTCTCCTCCACCAATGTTTAAACTCATTGTTTTTCCCCCTTCTGATTTGACTCCCATTTTAAGTTTGACCTGTTTTGATAAGCTTTTTTTCTAGCAACGACTTTAAATTTTTCAAAGTTTCTTGGTTCCCAAATTTGAAAAGTTTTGCCTAAGCCTACAAATAAAATATTATTTTTTATTTTGGCATGATTTAATAGTTTTTCTGATAAAGAAATTCTACCTTCCGTGTCAAATTGTAAGTTTTCACTTTCTGATAAAATTGAGGTAGCGAAATAATCTCTTTTTTCTTCGAAAGGATTAAGTGAGTCAATGGTATTTGATAATTTTTCTATTCTATCTTGAGAGCAAGCCTCCAAAGCTGGATAATTAAAAGAGGGATAACTTATAAAACCATTGTAGCCCATTGAGCCCAAATGAGATCTAAATGTAGCTGGCACTGACACACGTCCCTTCTTGTCTATTTTGTTTTCGTAACTCGATAAAAACATTTTTATTTAAAAACCTATTTTTTAAAATACTTTTCAATTTACCCTCCATATTGGGATTATGTGGGATAGTATGGGTTTTTAAAAATTAGTCAATAAATATATATATTTTAAAAGTACAAAAATAGAACAAAATTAAGGCCTATTTAGCCAGATAATCTATAAGCCGGGTTCTGTCATTGAAGATGTCATTTCTCTAGGCTTAAATTCACACTTAAGCTCAAGCGGTTAACCCAGAAGACCAACTAAAGACTGTTTTTAGTATTAAAACACAGCGTCTTCTCTATTTAACCTTGCTCCCAGTGGGGTTTGCCATGCGTTTTTTGTTACCAAAAAACCGGTGAGCTCTTACCTCGCCGTTTCACCCTTGCCTTGATTAGGCGGTTTATTTTCTGTGGCACTATCCCTGAAGTCACCTTCGCCAGTTGTTAACTGGCACTGTGTCTTTACGGAGCCCGGACTTTCCTCTATTTTATTCAAAATAGCGACAATCCAATTATCTGGCTAGGTGGTTTTAATCAATTAATAGTCTAAAATCAAGATATAAAGAATTAATGCTTTAAAAATTCGCTAATTCTAAAGGTTTTAAGGTCTAATTTTCCAGTTACATGATTTGGTGAGTAGCGCTGTTGAAAGATTTTTATTATTTTAGCATTAGCATAACTTTTTTGGTGAGAACTAAAATATCTGTATCCCAATTTATGTAAATTTTTAAAGAATTTAGATTTTTTTATTTTGAGATCTCCTTTTACTGATTTTCTTTTTTGCTTGTACCAATTACCAATTTTATGTGAGCTAAGTTTTTTCCAAGGAAATTTTTCACCTGGATCAACTTTTCTTAGAGGAGAAATATCAGAGTGGCCCAAAAAATTACCACTTTTAATTTTATATTTTCTTTTTAATTTTTTGCATAAAACAATTAAGCTTTTAATCTGTTTTTGAGTAAAATATTGATATCCATATTGGTGACCTTTGTTAACTAATTCAATTCCAATTGAACAATAGTTAAGATTCTTAAAATTTTTCCATCTAGATTTTCCGGCGTGCCATGCAATAAACTTTTCTTTGACCATTAAAATTATTTCTCCTTTTCTATTAATTAAAAAATGACAGCTAACTTTAGATTTTGGATTTTTAAGTCTTTTAATAGATTCAATTTCAGATTGCATTCCTGTATAGTGTATAATTACAAATTTTATATCTTTGTGTTTTCTGACTTTTTTTGAGTGATTTGGAGATAAATTGTATAGTATCCTCATATTTAAAAGATTGGTCTTTGTATGGCTTTTTAGACTTATTTTAAGCTAATTTTTCTATAGAATATAGGTTAAAATTATATATATAGCCATTATGCAATTAATAAAAAAATTTAAAATATTAGTTTTAGTTACTTCTTTTGTAATTTTTGTGCATCCTTTTGCAAATTCCACAGAAGAATGTTTTGAAAAAACAAGTAGAGCAATTTTTAAATTTAATATGGCTCTAGACGATACTATCATCGAGCCTATAGCAAAAGGTTACAGCAAATTGCCTGAACCGATTAAATCCGGGACAAGCAACTTTACCTCAAACATAGGTACTTTATTATCAATTCCAAATAATGTGCTGCAAGGTAACTTTAGACAGCTTGGACATTCTTTAGGGAGTTTTGCTATAAACAGCACTGTGGGAATTTTTGGTATTTTTAACCCAGCAGAAAAAATTGGTCTTAAACCTCATAAAGAGGATGTTGGTCAAACTTTAGGGTCTTATGGAGTAGGCCCTGGGTGCTATTTTGTTCTTCCAATTTTAGGCCCAACAACCGCAAGGGACACGGTGGGTTTAATTGCTGATAGCTTTGTGGATCCTTTTGCTCATGTAACAATAAGAGAGAAAGAGATTTTTAGTTCTTCAGGAACAGCGTTAGATTATTATTCTGTAAAAGCTACTACCGCTATAGATTTCAGATCAGATAATGATAAAAGTTTTAAAAGTTTGGAAAAAAATTCAATTGACCTATATTCATCCTTAAAAAGTATCTACCTTCAAGATAGAAAAAATAAAATTAAAAACTCTACTGACGATCAGGATGAATGGAGTAATTTAGATAACTAAATTAGTTAATGAAGAAAATAGTTATTTACTCGATTTCGTTACTTTTAATTTTTCAGAGCTCTTTATTATCTTATAGTACAAATCCAAAAGATTTTATTGATGAATTAGTCAATGATGTAATTGATGAGTTATCCAACAAAAACTCAGATATAAAACAAAAAGCAGCTTTTATTGAAGAAATTGCCCTAGAGTATGTTGATATAAAAGCGCTTGGCTTATATACGCTTGGTGAACTAAGAAAGTCATCAGATGAAAATGATATTTTGAGATATCAAGATTCTTTTAAAAAATATTTTTTAAAAAGTCTTACCTCTCGATTAACAGATTATTCATCAAGTAGATTTGAAGTACTTGATGAAGACAAAAAAAGTTCAAATTATACGATAATTAATTCAAAGGTAATTCCAGAGGATAGTGGTCCAGAGGTAAAAATTGATTGGAGAATTTATACAAAAAATCCTGAAAAGCCTTTAATAAGAGATTTAATTGTAGAGGGTTTGAGTTTAGCAAGAACTCAGAAAGAAGAATTTGCGTCTATTCTTAGTTCAAACAATAATGATATTAAGATATTAATATCCAAGCTTGATGAATTCGTAAATAATTAATGTGGTGGGCCCGCCAGGACTCGAACCTGGGACCAATACATTATGAGTGTACTGCTCTAACCAACTGAGCTACAGGCCCAAAAATTTAAAGTATATTATTTATTTACTGATTAAAAGATACCAATTCAACACAATTTTTTAATTCTTGAGCAGTCAATATTTTACTGATTTTTTCTTTTGAGTAACATTTTTGATTAAGCATTCCCTCAAAAATGTCATTTTCACCTTCTAAAGGATGTATAGTGTAAATAACTTCAATATTTTCTTTATTTATTTTTGTTAACAAAAAACTCTTCCAATCTTCGTAATACTTATAACCAGGCACTGGATAAATATGGTGTCTCCACCATATTCTTGCAGCGGAATTATCTCTCATAGATAATTCGACTGTCAAAAATTGATAATCTGTAACTATCATTTTTTTTCTATTATCTTTTTCTATTATCTTCATGGACTCAATTAAATTTTTAATCTCATCATTAGGATTATTCGGGTAGTGATGCGTTAACCATCTTAAATTTTTTAATTTATTGCTTAATACTTTAGCGTTTACTGACTTACTTAAATCACTTTCTCTCAATAATAAGGTGTCCCTCTTACTTATATATTTTTGATGATAGTAAATAGTTGAAATTAGACTCAAAATTAAAAAAAAATTTATTAAATATTTTTTTTTTTTTAGGTCCTTTGAAAAAACGTGCGAGAAACCGGCAAAAACTGGGATTAAGAAAAAAATATAAAGACCATTTATTGTCATCAATTGATGAGTAATAAAAATCAATAAAGTGCCAACTAGTAATATAAAAATGAGATTATCTTTCTCAATTATTGAATAAACATTTTTTAACATGCTTCTAATTAATAAATAAATTGGAATTGATAAGGCTATATAGATTAATTTGTGTCTAAAAACGAATCTTTGAAATTCAAAAGGAAATAACCACTCTAATCTTGTTTCACCCAAAGACATTGGATACAAAAAATATTGTATTAAAATTGATTGAAAAGAAATTTTTTGAAAATAAACGTATGATAAAAATAACAAAGTTGGCAACATCGCCCCTAATAAACCAAAAATTAAAATTTCTTTTTTAAAATTAGAAATTAAATATAAAATTGTAATAGCAAAAATAAGAATTGCAATGTAACCTGTGGGAGTTTGCTTAGTAAAAAAAGCTAGAAAAATCAGAATTGGTATTAAAAACCAGTAAGTGTTTTGATTAAATTTTATCGCAAGACAAAGAGAATAAATTGCAAGTATACAAAAAATTGCAGTGGAATGGTCAGTAAAGGGTATACCATAAGTTGGATACATTAAAACAGATGATAAAGCAGAGTAAAAAAATGAAAATTTAATCTCTAAATTAAATTTTCTTAAAGTAAAGAAAGTAGCCAAAGCAAAAATGGAATTAAAAATTGAAGCGTGTATAGAATAACTAAACCAAGAGACACCAAAAATTTTAAAAAAACCAGCTTGGATAAAATCTATAATTATTCCCTTTAGTATCCAATAATCCTTGAATGGGACCGCCCCGTTTAAAATATCATAGCCTGCATTAAAAGTTGAAAAACTATCTACTGGTAATACTCCGATATAAGCATAATATTGATTCGTACCAAATGAGATGAGAATTAAAAAAAAAATATAAATAAAAAAGCTATACTTTTTCAAATTGAATTGTCTTTGCATCTAATTTGCTAGATTTATTTTTCTAAAAAACTTTTCAATTGTTTAGATCTGCTTGGATGTTTTAATTTTCTAAGAGCTTTAGCTTCTATTTGTCTAATTCTCTCTCTTGTCACCGAAAATTGAAGACCCACCTCTTCTAAAGTATGGTCTGTATTCATTCCAATACCAAATCTCATTCTGAGAACTCTTTCTTCTCTAGGTGTCAACGAAGCTAAAATTTTTGTAGTAGACTCGCTTAAGTTTGATTGAATGGCTGTATCAAGAGGTTGTAATGCATTTTTATCCTCAATAAAATCTCCTAAACTACTATCTTCCTCATCACCGACAGGTGTCTCCAACGAAACAGGTTCTTTAGCAATTTTTAAAACTTTTCTCACTTTCTCCAACGGCATGGCTAATTTTTTTGCCAATTCCTCTGGTGTTGGCTCACGTCCAAACTCACTCATTATTTGTCTCTGTGTTCTTACAATTTTATTAATTGTTTCAATCATATGCACTGGTATTCTAATTGTTCTAGCTTGATCAGCAATCGATCTTGTTATTGCTTGCCTTATCCACCAAGTCGCATAAGTTGAAAATTTATATCCTCTTCTATACTCAAACTTGTCAACCGCTTTCATTAAACCTATATTCCCCTCTTGAATTAAATCTAAAAATTGTAGTCCTCTATTTGTATATTTTTTAGCAATTGAAATTACTAATCTCAAGTTAGCTTCTACCATTTCTTTTTTTGCTATTCTTGATTCTCTTTCACCCTTTTGAATTCTGCTAACTAATTTTTTAAATTCTCCTACTGATAACCCAATTTTTTTACTAAATTCCACTAATCGTTCTTTAATTTCTGCAAAGTCTTTTTTATATTTTTTGAAAAAAGCTTTCCAAATTGAATTTTCTTTTAAAAAAGACTCAAATTTTGGATTTATCTCGTTACCTATATAATATTTTAAGAACTCTTCTCGTGAAATTTTATTTTCCATTGCTAATCTAAGAAGAATACCTTCAAGAGAAACGATTTTTTTGTTTTCTTTATAATGTGATTGAACTAATTCTTCAACTACATGAGGAGCTAATTGTAAATTTTTAAAATTGTCTACTAATATTTCTTGTATCTTTTTAAAATTTTTATTTTTTGAAACAGATAGTTCTTTGGAAGCAAGCAAGCAATCAAGTTTTTCAATTTGGTATTTTTGTAATTTAGAATAGTTTTTATTTAATGAGTCTAGTATATTTATAATTTTCGGCTTTATTTCCTCTTCCATTTTGGCAAGTGAAACATTAAATTCATCTTCTTCAGTATTGTCTTTTTTATCTGTGTCCTCAATTTTTTCATTTTCTTTATCTTTCTTAGTTTTATTTTTTTTATTAATTTTTAAATCATTATCTTCGTTCAAAGCCTCAAAATCTTCGTATGTAGAGTCTATATCAATTATTTCTCTAACGAGCATTTGTTGATTTTCAATTTGCTCTTTCCATTCAAATATTTTTTTTCCAACAATTGGGCTTTGAGTTAAAGCATTAATCATCACATCTTTTCCAGCCTCTATTCTTTTTGCTATTGCAATTTCACCTTCTCTAGATAGAAGCTCAACACCACCCATTTCTCTAAGATACATTCTAATTGGGTCATCACTTTTATCAGATGTCTTTTCCTCAGATTGAGTTGTGTTATCTTTTTTCTTATTAGATTGATATTGAGATTTTTTTTCAACTAAAGTTATTTTTTCGTCAACTAAAATTATAAATGCTCGTTCAATATTTTCATTTGTGCTGTTTCTTTTTCCAAGAGATTTGCCGAGCTCTTCATAAGTTATGAAGCCCCTATGTTTTCCTTTATCAAGGAGTCTCTCAAAAGATTTGGTTATGAGTTTTTCAGGCATAAAAGAACAGTTGAATATATATAATGGCTAAGTTTAAAAAATCTATACTTTTTTAATCCCTATTTAGCTGGCTTTTAAGCTTAATTAATTCTGAATAAGAGTTTTCATCTAAGTTATTAATTAATTTTTGCTCGAGAGATTCTATTTTTTTTAAATTACTTTGTTCCTTGTGATCTTCAATCAATTCATCCAGTAAATTCGGAATATCTTCGTCTTTTTTATTTTTAGTAATTATTTGTATATTTGAATTTTCATTGATTTGTCTTATTATTTTATTGTGATTAATATTAATTTTTTCGTTTATTTCTGTCTTGTTATTTTCTTCAATTAAAAAAGAAATGATTTCTTTTTTTAAATTTTCATTTTTTTCGTTTATAAAATCTAATTTGGAAAGATCATCTAATTTTTTTGAAGCTATTTCTAAGTAATTTAAAATTATAAATAAAATCGAAAATTCAATTATTTGTATTCTTGAGAAATCTTTTCTTTTTTGGTGTAACAACTTTGTTTCTTTAAGAATTCTATAATCTTTTTTCTTTTTATAAGGCATATAATGAAAATCTCTTCCTGAGGATTGAATCGGAGTTAATTTTCTAATTTTTTCTAGAAAATCCTCTAAAACATATTTTTTAAGAGTCTCATCTTGAATAGAATATGATAAATTTTTGATTTCCTTTTCAAATTTTGAAATTTCATAAGGATTACTCTGATCTAATTTATCAAAATAATAATTCCAAATAAAAGATTGTATTATTTCTTTTTCTTTAAGCAAATTTAATAATTCTGCTTTACCTTTTTGTTTTATGTAATCATCTGGATCCATTCCATCTGGCATTACAGAAAAAAAAATTTTATTTTTTTCGTTTATTAACGGAAATAGTTTTTCTGCAATTCTTAAAGCAGCTTTTTGTCCGCTCTCATCACCATCTAAACAAATAATAGGATTAGAAAAAAATTTCCAAATTAAACTAATTTGTCTTTCAGTTAATGCAGTGCCAGAATTTGCAATTACATTTTTTAATCCAGCAGAGTAAACACTAACAACATCCATATAACCTTCCACAATTAAAACTTCATCTGTCTCTGACCTTAACTGTTTCGCTTTATCCAGATTGAAAATCATATTTCCTTTTTTAAAAAATTCTGTTTCTGGTGAATTTATATATTTAGCTAATTTGCTTTCATGAATAATTCTTCCGCCAAATGCGATTGTATCGCCTGTAATATTATTGACAGGAAAAATTACTCTTGAATTAAATCTATCAACAAATTTACCAGTTCTATCGTTTTTATAATAGAGACCAGTCAAGTTTATATCTTCCTCAGAATATTTTTTTAACAACTCTTCATAAAAGTTATTTTGCCAGGGAACATAACCAAGTTGAAATTCTTCAATTATGTTTTTCTTTAAATTTCGTCTTAATAGATATTCTAGTGCTTCCTTATTGTTTGCATTGAATAATTGCTGATGAAAATAATTTGAATATTCTTTAAAAATATTTTTATAAGTCTGGAATCTGAGGTCTTTCTTTTTATCAAAATTTGAAAATCTATAAGGCTGCATTCCTGCTTCTGCAGCTAGAGACCTTACGGCCTCTCCAAATCCTATAGATTTTGTTTTCATTAAAAAATCGAAAATATTTCCGTGCTCTCCACTGCTGAAACAATGGTAAAATTCCTTTTCATCATTTACAGTGAATGACGGACTTTTTTCATTCTTAAAAGGTGAAAGTCCAATAAATTCTTTTCCCCTTTTTTTTAACTGAACGGTTTTTCCTACAACTTGGGATACTTTTAATCTTAATTTTATTTCATCAAGATATTCTTTTGGATATTTCATTTATTCAGAAGTTCTTTTATTATTGAGCTAACTTTTGAAAAATCAAGAGTGTCTGCATGTTTTGATTTTAATATTCCCATAACTTTTCCCATATCTTTCATTGAAGATGCTCCAGATGATTTAATGGCTTCTTCACATATTTGTTTTGTTTGCTCTTCACTAAGTTGTTTTGGTAAAAAAGCACTTATCACGTCAATTTCATTTTTTTCGTTTTCTAAAAGTTCGTTCCGCCCTGCCTTTTTATACACTTCACAAGACTCATTTCTTTGTTTGATCATTTTTTTTAAAATAGCAGTCAATTCACTATCTGACATTTCCTTTTGACCTTTAGTTCGACCCGCTATCTCAGCGTCTTTTATAGCTGATACGACTAACCTCAGTGTCGGATAAGTATTCTTATCCTTAGACTTAAGTGCTTCGTTAAGTTTTTCCTCAATTTGCTTTTTTAAAGACATAATTATTTTAATCACAATTCTTATTTAAAATAAAAAGAACTTTCTTGACGATTTTATATCTATTTCATATGTTGCGCAAAATCATGTTTATAAGTTTTTTACTTTAACTCATGAGTTGTATTTGAAGAAGATTGCTCAAAATATAAACTCAAAAAAAAATCTTAAAAAGATCGATTCCACTGCTATTTTAGTCCTTCAAAACGGAAAATTTTTTAAAGGTGTAGGATTAGGATATAAGGGCACCGCGACTGGTGAAGTGTGTTTTAATACCTCAATTACTGGTTATCAAGAAATAATTTCCGATCCCTCTTATGCAGATCAAATTATTAATTTTACTTTTCCTCATGTAGGAAATGTAGGGACAAATAAAGAGGATCACGAGTCTGACAAAATATGGACTAAAGGAGTAATAATAAACACTGAAATAACTAATCCATCAAATTACAGATCTTTAAAACATTTAGATCAATGGTTACAGAAAAATAAGATAGTTGGAATAACTGGAATTGATACTAGAAATTTAACAAATTTTATTAGAGAAAAAGGCGCTCCTAAAGGGACTATAGCTTTTTACAACAAAAAAAAATTAAATATAAAAAAACTTATTCGAATTACTAATAAATGGAGTGGTCTTAAAAACTTAGATTTGGCAAAACAGGTTTCTACTAAGAAGAATTATTTGTGGCAAGATTTTAAAACCTGGAAAAAAGATAGTGGATATCTAAAAAATAAAAAAAAGTTATTACATGTAGTTGCCATAGACTATGGAATTAAAAAAAATATTTTAAGATATTTCTCAGATTTTAATTGCAGAGTTACAATCGTACCCTGCAAGACAACCGCTAAAGATATCCTTAAACTGAGACCTAATGGGATATTTTTATCAAACGGACCTGGAGATCCTGCGGCAACTGGCAAATATGC
This sequence comes from uncultured Pelagibacteraceae bacterium, assembly GCA_902575095.1. Lineage (GTDB taxonomy): Bacteria > Pseudomonadota > Alphaproteobacteria > Pelagibacterales > Pelagibacteraceae > Pelagilacustribacter. The sequence goes on along the minus strand of CACGPY010000001.1, from coordinate 210,169 downwards.
CATACCGATAATTCAAGGCCTAATCAAAAAAAGATTACCTTTATTTGGAATCTGTTTAGGCCATCAAATACTAGCTTTAGCACTCGGTGCTAATACAGAAAAAATGAAATTAGGCCATAGAGGAGCTAACCATCCTGTTAAAAATTTAATTGAAGGCAGAGTTGAAATTACAAGTCAAAATCATGGATTTGAAGTGGTAAAAAAAGGTTTACCTAAAAATATTAGAATTACTCATCAGTCTTTATTTGATAATAGCATTGAAGGTATTGAATTAAAAAATAAACCTGTTTTCTCTGTTCAATATCACCCAGAATCTAATCCTGGTCCTCAAGATAGTGTTTATTTATTCGATAAATTTGTAAAGAGTATGAAAAAAAATGCCAAAAAGAAAAGATATTAAAAAAATTTTAGTTGTAGGGGCTGGGCCAATTATTATTGGGCAAGCTTGTGAATTTGATTATTCAGGCACTCAGGCTTGCAAAGCCTTAAAAGATGAGGGATTCAAAGTAATTCTTATAAATTCAAATCCAGCTACTATCATGACGGATCCGAACGTTGCAGATAAAACTTATATTGAACCGATTACAATAGAAGTTCTTGAAAAAATTCTTATTAAAGAAAAACCTGATGCAATTTTGCCAACTATGGGTGGCCAAACTGCACTAAATTTAGCAATGGAAGCAGAAAAAAATGGAATTCTTAAAAAATATGAAATTGAACTCATAGGAGCTAACTCAAAAGCAATATCCAATGCAGAAGATAGAAAAAAGTTCAGAAAAAATATGATAGAAATTGGACTAGATCTTCCTAAATCAAAAATAATTAATAACTTTAAACAGTCCTCCAAAGTCTTAAAACAAATTGGATTGCCTGCAATTATTAGACCAGCTTTTACTCTTGGTGGTTTAGGTGGTGGTATCGCCAAAAATAAAAAAGATTTTTATAAGATAATAAAAAACGGCCTTCATGAGTCACCTGTTAATCAGGTATTGGTAGAAGAATGTTTAGAGGGTTGGAAAGAATTTGAAATGGAAGTTGTCAGAGACAAAAATGATAATTGCATTATTATTTGCTCAATAGAAAATTTAGATCCTATGGGTATTCACACAGGGGACTCGGTTACTATCGCTCCAGCACTTACTTTAACTGACAAAGAGTATCAAGTTATGAGGAACGCCTCCATTGCTTGCTTAAGAAAAATCGGTGTTGAAACTGGGGGATCAAACGTTCAATTTGCTATTAATCCAAAAAATGGAAGAATGGTTATTATTGAAATGAACCCTAGGGTTTCAAGATCATCAGCACTAGCTTCCAAAGCCACAGGTTTCCCGATAGCTAAAGTAGCAGCCAAGTTAGCTGTGGGATATACTTTAGATGAATTAAAAAATGAAATTACAAAAGTAACACCAGCATCTTTTGAGCCCACTATAGATTATGTGGTCACTAAAATTCCTAGATTTACTTTTGAAAAATTCTCCTCTTCAGCTGCAGTTTTAGGTACATCGATGAAATCAGTGGGAGAAGCAATGGCTATCGGAAGAAATTTTAAAGAGTCTCTTCAAAAAGCCTTGGTTTCCTTAGAAACAGGGTTTTCTGGATTGGACCAAATATTTAATTTGAATACAAAACAAATTAGAAAGAAACTTAAGGAAAATATACCAAATAAGATTTTACTTGTAGGGGAGGCTATTAGGAAAAATATAAGTTTAAAGGAGATAAATAAATTTTCAAAGATTGATCCTTGGTTTTTAAATCAAATAAAAGAAATCATAGAAAATGAGATTAAAATAAAGAAAAAGGGTCTCCCTAAAAATTTCAATGAATTTAATTATATAAAGTCGATAGGGTTTTCTGACAAAAAATTATCTGAACTTACCAATACATCAGAGACTTTAATTAGAAAGAAAAGAACTGCTTTAAAAGTTTTGCCAGTTTTTAAAAAAGTTGATACTTGCGCTGCAGAATTTAAATCTTACACCCCTTATATGTATTCTACTTATCAAAGAAATTTTTCATCAAATTCAGAATGTGAGGCTGACCCCTCTAACAGAAACAAAATTATAATACTTGGTGGGGGCCCTAATAGAATTGGTCAAGGAATTGAGTTTGATTATTGCTGTTGCCAAGCTAGCTTTGCTCTCAAAGAGGCTAAATATGAAACAATCATGGTTAATTGTAATCCAGAAACTGTATCAACAGATTACGATACAAGTGATAGATTATATTTCGAACCTTTAATAGATGAATATGTTTTCAATATAATAAAGAGAGAAAAATCAAAAGGTAATGTAAAAGGTGTCATTACTCAATTTGGAGGTCAAACTCCAATTAAACTTGCAAAATTTTTACACGAAAACAAACTTCCAATTTTAGGAACTCAATATTCATCCATCGATCTTGCTGAAGATAGAGATAGATTTAGAAATCTTTTAAATAAACTTAATTTAAAGCAAGCTGAAAGCGGTATAGCTAGAACTTTTCCTCAAGCGATTAAAATTGCAGATAAAATTGGTTTGCCTTTAATGGTAAGGCCATCTTATGTGTTAGGTGGAAGAGCAATGGAGATTGTTCATGAAAAAAGGCAGCTCAAAGACTTTGTAAGAGAGGCATTTAAAGTTGCTGAAAAAAATCCAATTTTGATTGATAAGTTTATTGATAATGCAATGGAGGTTGATGTTGACGCAATATCGGATGGTAAAAATGTTTTCGTAGCCGGTATTATGCAACACATTGAAGAGGCAGGAATACACTCAGGTGACTCAGCATGTAGTTTACCTCCGGTATCAATAAAACCTTTTTTAATTAAAGAAATTGAAAAACAAACAAAAAAATTAGCTTTAGCTCTTAAAGTTAAAGGTTTCATGAATGTTCAATATGCAATTAAAAAAGATCAGATTTATGTAATAGAAGTTAATCCAAGAGCTAGTAGAACCGTTCCATTTGTTTCAAAGGCGAAAAATTTACCTCTTGCTAAAATAGCTTCGAGAGTGATGGCAGGAGAAAAATTATCAAAGTTCAATTTAAAAAGTAAAACAAAAGATATGTTTGCAGTAAAAGAGGCGGTCTTTCCATTTAATAAATTTCCAAACAGCGATCTTTTGCTTGGCCCAGAAATGAAATCAACAGGTGAAGTTATGGGTTTTGATAAAAATTTTGGGATGGCTTTTGCTAAAAGTCAGATTGCAGCTTCAAACTCTCTTCCTAAAAAAGGCTTAGCTTTTATTTCTTTGAAAAATAGTCATAAAGAAGAGGGGGTACAATTAGCAAAACAATTAATTAAATTAAATTTCACACTTTGTGGAACCGGAGGTACTGCTGATTATATAAGCCAGCATGGAATTAAATGTAAAAAAATAAATAAAGTAAATCAGGGATCTCCTCATATTGTTGACATTCTAAATACTAAAAAAATAGCTTTAGTTATAAATACTGGAGGCGGAAATAGTGAAGCCCAGTTGAGCGATGCAGTAGCTTTAAGAAGGGCTACGTTAGCTAACAAAGTTCCATATTGCACGAATATGTCGACAGCCAAGGTTTGTTTGGAAGGTATAAAATCTCTTAAATTGAAAGATATCAGCGTTACTTCTTTACAAGATCTTTAACTTTTAACTTTCCAATCAGTTTCAAATGTAACATAATTTATTTGAATACATCTTCTCTCTTTTTTGATCTCTTTTTTTTCCATTCCATGCCAAGTATTTGGTCCACTTGTAAAGAAATATCCGTAATTATGTTTGTAAGGAACAGTTTTAACTTTGTTTAATTTTGCATCGTAAAAATCTGTCCCTAAATTTTCAGACTCATTATGTAAATTAACAAATACAATTGAAGACATTAATTTCTCTTCAATATCACAATGAGGTTTAAGCCAAAACCCCTCTCGGTCACAAATCACCTCTAGTCTTACATAAGAATTACTCAAATCCTTTCCAATCAATGATCCAATTTTTTTGTAAACTTCAGGAGATCTTAATTCTTCAATAAATTTTGTTAGGTTTGGAAATTGTTTATAGTTTTCTTTAGTAATGTAACACCTAAGTTTTTTTGCTTTTCCACCATCTTTAATGCCAGCTCTAAATGCTCCTTCACCACCATCAAGAGCTCTTGTTCCGTCGTAGTTTAAATTTTGTTTTCTAGGATCAGCAATCTCTGCATTACAAATTTCATCAATCGCATTTTGGGTCAAAGGTTTATTTATTTCAAAATGTTTGAAGGGGTCGCTATATAATTTTGTTCTATTTTCTAAAGATTTAAATAATTCCATTTTTTTTCATTTTTGCTTTTACTATTGGGGCTATTCTGGTTACTTCATTTAATTTATTGTAACTCCAGCTTTCAACACTATTACCTAATTCCCTTGTTATACCTAAATCTCTTAATTGTGAATAAAATTTTTTAAACCTTACTGTAGGCTTAAAAGACCTCATCATTGCGATATAAACTGGTTTACCAGTAATCGCTGCCTCTGAAATCATTGACGTAGAGTCGCATGTAACCACGATGTAATTAGAAATTGCTAACGCAGAAAGATAAGCTTTTTTATCAATAGTTTTTACTACATGGTGATTATCATTGAAGGTATTAAAGGCTATTTTTAGAATATTTTCAGGTGTTCGATAAGATGGGATGACAATTATCTTAAATTTATCAGGGGTGAACAAGGTTTTTACTTTGTTGAAAAGTTCATGAATTTGTTTTTCAGAATATTTATAATATTTATTTGGTCCCCCAATAATAAAGGCGACCAATTCCCTTCTCTTATCTTTCTCTATCTCTAAGTATTGAGCGTTATCTAAAATTTCTTTTTTAGTTAAATAATGAATCGCTCCAGTAGTATTAATAATATTTTCACCTTTCAAATTATCATGCTCAGGGCTTACAATTAGATCAAAATGTTTAAATGGTATTTTTGGATCTTGAATATGAATATTGAAAATTTCATTTCCAAATCTTTTTTTTAATGCAATTGATGGTATTACACTTTTTCTTCCACATGATATAATTACTTTACAATCACAAACGAATTTGTTTTTTACTAAATTTTCTGAAATTGGACTGATTTTTGGCGGGATAAGATTCCAAAAAGATTTTAATTCAATTTTTTGGTGTTTATAATTTAGGCCCAAAGCCTTAGCTAATCCTTCAACTTGGCTTACCATTCCGTGCATACCTTGCGTTAAAAGAAGTGCTTTTAATTCTAACATTAGTTATTATATAACCTTTAAATTATGAGTAATAAATCATCAAAACATACAAAAGTGTTAATTCTTGGATCTGGTCCAGCTGGTTATACGGCGGCTATTTATGCGGCTAGAGCTATGCTTAAACCTATACTTGTTCATGGTTCTCAACCTGGAGGACAATTAACAACTACTACAGATGTTGAAAATTATCCTGGGTACTCAAAAGTGATTCAAGGTCCTTGGCTTATGGATGAAATGAAGGTCCAAGCTGAAGCAGTTGGCACTGAAATGATCCAAGATCATATAAATAAAGTAGATTTATCTAAAAAACCTTTTGAGGCTGTTGGTGATAGTGGACAAATTTATACCGCTGATAGTTTTATTATTTCAACTGGTGCACAAGCGCGATGGTTAAATATAAAGTCTGAGCAAGAATTTAGAGGGTTTGGAGTTTCTGCATGTGCTACTTGTGATGGTTTTTTCTTTAAAGATAAAGAGGTAGCTGTTGTTGGCGGTGGAAATGCTGCGGTTGAAGAGGCAATGTTTTTAACGAAATTTGCTTCAAAAGTTAAACTCATTCATAGAAGAAACGAATTGAGAGCTGAAAAAATGCTTCAAGAAAAATTGAAAGCAAATAAAAAAATTGAGATCATTTGGGATAGTGTAGTTGAAGAAGTTTTAGGTGATAAAGATCCGAAAGGTGTTAATGGAATTAAAATTAAAAATGTTAAAAATAATAAAATTTCAGATTTAAAAGTTCATGGGTTGTTTATTGCTATTGGTCATGATCCAGCAACTTCATTGTTCAAAAACCAACTTAATATGGATAAAGAAGGATATCTAATTACTAAACCAGACTCCACTGAAACAAATATTCCAGGTGTATTTGCTGCTGGGGATGTTAAAGACAAAATATTTAGACAAGCTGTTACGGCAGCTGGAATGGGTTGTATGTCTGCTTTAGAAGCTGAGAAGTTTTTATCAAAAACTAATTAAGTCCTTCACAAAAATTCTTTATTCTATCCATGGCTTTTTTCAGATTCTCCATTGAAGTAGCATAAGAAATTCTAAAATAACCGGGCAGTCCAAATGCGGATCCTTGAACGACTGCAACATTCGCTTGTTCAAGTAATTTTTGAACAAAATCAGTATCTGATTTAAGTTTAGTCTTTTTATTCAAAAGATTTTTACAGCTTGGAAAAACATAAAATGCCCCTTGTGGCTTTAGACACGATATACCTTTGATACTATTTAAACTACTTACAACAAAATCTCTTCTCTCTTGAAACGAACTAGCTCTTTCAGGAATAAAAACCTGAGTTCCATTTAAAGCCTCAACTGCTGCCGCCTGACTTATAGATGAAGGATTGCTTGTTGATTGAGATTGAATTTTTGAAATAGCTTTAATAATCTCAACAGGACCGGCAGCGTATCCTATTCTCCAGCCTGTCATTGAATAAGACTTGCTCACTCCATTCATTGTAAGAGTTCTTCCTTTTAACTCATTTATTTCAGCGATTGTTGAAAATTGAAAATTATCATAAGTAATATGTTCATAGATATCATCACTCAGAATGTAGATTTTTTTATTTTTTTTTAGGACTTCAGCTAAATTTTTTATCTCTGTTTTTGTATAACTAGATCCTGTTGGGTTAGATGGAGAATTTAAAATAATCCATTTAGTTTTTTTAGATATTGATTTTTTAAGTTTTGAAGGAGTAAGTTTAAAATTGTCTTTTTCCTCACACTTAACTATTTTTGGATTTCCTCCAGCTAATAATATTATGTCTGGGTAAGATACCCAATAAGGTGCAGGTATGATAACCTCGTCACCTTTGTTTATCGTTGCCATAAATGCATTGTAAAGAACTTGCTTTCCTCCTGTTCCCACTGTTATTTGATTAAGATCATATGAAAGATTATTCTCTCTTTTGAATTTTGCTTGAATCGCTTTTTTTAAAGCAGGAGTTCCATCTACCGCAGTATATTTGGTATCACCTTTATTTATAGCTTCTATCGCTGCCTCTTTAATATTAATAGGAGTGTCAAAATCAGGTTCTCCAGCTCCTAGTCCTATCACATCCTTACCAGCGGCCCGTAATTCTCTAGCTTTTGAAGTAACAGCTATTGTAGGCGACGGTTTTATACGTTTTAAAGTATTGGAAACTATGCTCATTGAAATTTATAATAATTTATAAATACTATTAACATATAATGCAAAATACTTATCAAGAAAAATTAGCTGACCTAGAGGTTAATAACTCTAAAAAAATTAAGAAGTTAGAGGGAGGTATTAACTTTAAAATCAAAAGCGATTTTCAACCTAGCGGTGACCAACCAGAGGCTATTAAACAAATTTTAAAAAATTTAAAAGACAATAAACAAGAGCAAGTCCTTTTAGGGGTTACAGGTTCTGGCAAGACTTTTACTATGGCAAAAGTTATTGAGAAAGCAAATAGGCCAGCCTTAATCCTAGCTCCTAATAAAACCTTAGCTGCTCAATTATACGGTGAGTTTAAAAGTTTTTTCCCAGACAACGCAGTGGAATATTTTGTTTCATATTATGATTATTACACTCCAGAAGCATACGTGCCTAGATCAGATACTTACATAGAAAAAGAAGCTTCAATAAATGAACAAATAGATCGTATGAGGCACTCAGCGACTAGATCTCTGCTGGAAAGAGATGATGTAATTATTGTAGCAAGCGTATCATGTATTTACGGTCTAGGTTCTGTAGAGGCGTACTCAAAAATGACAATTACCTTAAAAAAAAATTATGAGTATGAACGGGATGATTTAATCAGAGCTTTTATAAACTTACAGTACAGAAGAAATGATCAAAATTTTTTTAGAGGAACTTTTAGGGTAAGAGGAGAAAATTTAGAAATTTTTCCATCGCATTTGGAAGATAGAGCTTGGAGAATAAGTTTTAATTTAAATAAATTAGAAAAAATTGAAGAATTTGACCCACTCACTGGTGATAAAACTAATGATTACTCAATTATAAAAATTTACGCTAATAGCCACTACATAACTCCCAAACCAACTATCGAACAGGCTATAAGACAAATAAAATCTGAATTAGCTGAAACTTTAAAAAAACACAGAAAAAATAATAAGCTTTTAGAAGAACAGCGACTAAGGGAAAGAACTAAATTTGATTTAGAAATGATTGAAGCGACAGGAACTTGTGCTGGTATCGAAAATTATTCAAGATTTTTATCTGGAAGAAAAGCTGGAGAACCTCCACCTACTTTATTTGAATATTTTCCAGATAACGCAATAATATTTGTAGATGAAAGTCACGTAACTGTTCCTCAATTAAATGGAATGTATAAAGGAGACCGTACTAGAAAGAGCACATTAGCTGAATATGGATTCAGACTGCCCTCATGTATGGATAATAGACCTTTAAAGTTCGAAGAATGGGATTTAATGAGAACACAAACTGTATTCGTGTCTGCTACTCCAGGACCATGGGAACTCAAACAAACTAGCAACAAACATATTGATCAAATTATCAGACCAACAGGTTTAATAGATCCGCCAGTAGAGATTAGGCCGGCTAAAACTCAGGTAGATGATCTTATGCATGAAGCAAAAGAAATAGTAAAAAAGGGTTACAGAGTTCTTGCCACAACACTTACTAAAAAGATGGCAGAAGATCTTACTGAATACCTTCATGAAAATGGTCTTAAAGTAAGATACATGCACTCCGATATAGACACTTTAGAGAGAATTGAAATTATTAGAGATTTAAGAATGGGGGTATTTGATATTCTTGTTGGCATAAACTTGTTGAGAGAGGGGCTAGATATACCCGAGTGCGCTTTAGTAGCAATATTAGATGCAGATAAAGAGGGTTTTTTAAGATCTGAAACTTCCTTAATACAAACTATTGGAAGAGCTGCTCGTAACATAGACGGTAAAGTAATTTTGTATGCAGATAAGGTCACAAAAAGTATTGATAAAGCAATAAAGGAAACTGAAAGGAGACGAAATAAGCAATTAGAATATAATAAAAAAAACGGAATAACTGCAGAGTCAGTGAAAAAAGAAATAAGTGATATTTTAGAATCTGTTTATGAAAAAGATTACGTAAAAATTAGTGAAGGCTCAAACGTTGGTGGAAACCTAAAAAAACATCTAAAAGCATTAAATAGAAAGATGAAAGAAGCTGCATCTAACTTGGAGTTTGAAGAGGCTGCAAAATTAAGAGATGAAATGAGAAAATTGGAAGCTAGTGAACTTGAAATAACTTTAAATCCAAAAATTTCTCAATATAATTTAAAAAGTAAAGTTTACCCAAAAGGAAGATCTACAATGGGTATGCCAGGTACAAAACCCAAAAAAGCAATAAAAAAATGGAAGCCAAAAAAATAATTATTACCGGAGGAGCTACAAGGATTGGTGCTGCAATTGCAAAAAGCATAGTAAGTTATGATGTGAAAATGGTTATTCATTTCAATAAATCTAAAAGTAGTGCTTTAAAATTAAAAAAAGAACTAGAGGAGCTTGGCGCTGAAACTTATCTATTAAAAGCAGATTTAAATAATTTTAAACAAACTAACAATTTAATCAAGTCTGCTTATAAAAAGATGAAAGGATTAGATTGTCTAATTAATAATGCTTCTATTTTTGAAAATGATAATCTTGAGAATTTCTCTGAAAAATCATTTTCGAAGCATATTAATGTTAACTTAAAAGCTCCAGCTATATTGACTCAAAACTTTTGTAAATTATTGAAAAATAAATATGGATGTATTGTGAATATTATTGATCAAAGAGTTGAAAAATTAACTCCCTTTTTTTTCTCATATACTTTAAGTAAATCTTCTTTGGCGGTTTTAACAAAAACCTCAGCTATGAAACTGGCACCTAATGTGAGAGTGAATGGTATTTCACCCGGTCCTACTTTAAAAAACAAAAGACAATCTAAGAAGCATTTTAAAAAACAATGGAAATCTACAATATTAAGAAAAAAAGTTAATTTAGAAAATATCTGTAATGGAGTAAAATTTCTTATTAAAAGTGATAGTATAACTGGAGAAATAATTAATATAGACAGTGGACAAAGACTTGCATGGAAGACACCCGATATAATTAATATAAAAGAATGAAATTAATTAAACTTAAAAAAAAAGAAAAATTTAAATACAGAAGGAAAGTGATTATCAAAGACCTTACTTTGAGTATTTTTGTTGGAATACATAGCTTTGAGAGAAAGAAGAAGCAAAGAGTAAAATTTAATATTGAAATTTTAACAGATCCTTACGTGTCACCGAATAGTAAAGATTTAAATTCAATTTTAGATTATGAAGAAGTTGTAATGCAGATTGAAAGGCTCACCAATTTAAAACATCACGAATTACTCGAAGATTTAGCAGAAAATATTTTTAATATAATATTTAAAAATAAACTTGTAAAAAAAATAAATTTAAAATTAGAAAAAATAGATATCATTAAAAAAACTAATTCTGTGGGTATTGAGATATCAAAAACTAAAATATGAGTAACAGTTTAGAGCTAGGTAAAAAAATAATTAAAGATAAAATACCACTTATTCCCAAAAATCCTGGGGTATATAAAATGTTAAGCTCTACAGGTGAAATCCTTTATATTGGAAAAGCAAAAAACATCCCTAACAGGCTTAAAAGTTATGTCACAGACTCTAACCTGCCAATAAGGACTGAGAGAATGTTGTCTCTCACGCATAATTTAGAGACAACTACTACAAGTAATGAAAGTGAAGCTTTGTTACTTGAAGCAAACTTAATTAAAAAATATAAACCTCGATATAATATCTTATTAAGAGATGACAAATCATTTCCCTACATATACATTGGTAATAAAGATAAATGGCCTCAATTAACAAAGTTAAGAGGAAAAAAATCAAAAACAGGTTATTATTTTGGTCCTTTTGCATCAATTGGCTCAGCCAATTGGACAATTAAAATTCTACAAAAAATTTTTCAATTAAGAGTTTGTGATGATACGGTTTTTAAAAATAGAGATCGTCCATGTATCCTTTATCAAATAAAAAGATGCTCAGGCCCTTGTGTTGGACATATTCAAGAAAAAGATTATTTATCTACTGTAAATGATGCGATTGATTTCATTTCAGGAAAATCGAGAAGGATTCAGAAAAACTTATCTAAAGAGATGGAACAAGCTAGTCGAGAACTTGATTATGAAAAAGCAGCTATTGCGAGAGATAGAATTAAAGCTTTAACACAAATACAAACTTCGCAAAAGATAAATCAAACAAATTTAAATGAAGCAGATGTTATTAGTATCTATAAAGAAACTGGAAAAACTTGTATTCAAGTTTTCTTTTTTAGATCTAAACAAAATTGGGGTAATCAGGCATTTTATCCGAAACATGATACAGACGATAATGTTGAAGAAATTTTGTCATCTTTTTTACCTCAATTTTATGAAAACAAAACCATCCCTGCTCTAATACTTACAAATATAGAGGCAAACGAAAGGAAACTACTTGAAAAAACATTTTCTTTAAAAGAAAACAAACAAATAATAATTAAAAAGGCTAAAGCGAAAAATGAATTATCCATTTCAAAACTCGCAGAAAAGAATGCAAAACAAGCTTTAAAACAAAAACTAATCCAGTCCGATACAAATAATAATTTAATCGAAACACTTGCTGCTAAATTTCAACTTAACAGCAGTATAGATCTTATAGAAGTTTACGATAACAGTCACATTCAAGGAACGGATTCTATCGGAGCTCTAATTTGTTTTAGTAATGAAGGTTTCGTTAAAAAAAGATACAGAAAATTTAATATAAAGGATGTGAAAGTAAAAAATGATGATTATGGAATGATGAAAGAGGTTTTATTTAGAAGATTTTCTAAAGCAGTGAAAGAGAAATCAGGCTCTTTATCGCTTCCAGATTTAATTTTGATTGATGGAGGTAAAGGTCAATATTCTGTTAGCAGAGAAGTTTTAAATGAACTTGGTTTACATGATTTACCAATTTTGGCGGTGGCAAAAGGTAAAAAAAGGAATGCCGGTGAAGAAAAAATTTATCACAAAAATAAAGAATTCATTTTAAATAAAAATGACCCACTTTTATTTTTTATCCAAAGACTAAGAGATGAAGCACATAGATTTGCTATAAGTACTCACAGAGCTAAAAGGAAGAAAAACTTAAGCAAATCTCTTTTAGATCAAATTCAAGGTATTGGAAAACAAAGAAAGAGAGCTTTATTAAATCATTTCGGTTCAGCAAGAGCTGTAGAGTCAGCTAGTCTTGAGGACCTCAAAGCAATTGAAGGAATAGAAGACAGTATAGCAAATAAAATATATAATTATTTTCACGAATAATTTATGAAATTAAAAATACCAAATATACTAACTATTGGGCGAATTATAATTGTACCTATTTTTGTTTTGACGTTCTTTATTCCTGGATTTTTTGGAGATTTAATTCCTTTCTTTTTATTTGTATTAGCAAGTTTCACTGATTACTTAGATGGTCTGTTAGCGAGATTATTTAAGGAAGAGTCAAAACTTGGAGAACTTCTGGACCCGATCGCTGATAAAATTCTTGTTGCTGCCGCTCTTGTTCTTCTCGTGATGAATGGAACAATTAAAAATTACGAAGTTATTGCTGCAATTATTATTCTAACAAGAGAAATTTTAATATCGGGGTTAAGAGAGTTTCTCGCAAAAGGTCAAATAGCTATGCAAGTAACAAGCTTATCAAAATTAAAAACATTTATACAGATGTTATCTATTGCAATTTTATTAACTGGTGAAAGTGGAAACAAAATCATTAATTTCCAAGACTATAATGCTCAAACAGTCGGTTTAATCCTTTTGTGGCTCTCAGCTTTTTTAACTCTTTACACAGGTTATGATTATTTAAGGAAAGGTATAGATCACGCAATCAATCAAGATAAGAAAGACTAAGCAGCAGATTTTTTTCTTACAATGTGCTGATAACTTTCGTTGAAATCTTTTATCAAATCACAAACTTTAAATTTATAATCAGCAATTTGAGAAACTGGTGTTACTTCAGCAGCAGTTCCTGTTAAAAAACATCCAACAAAATTTTTCATTTCCTCTGGTTTTATTTTTCTCTCATTGACCTTTATACCTTTAGACTTTGCAATTTTTATTACTTCTCTTCTAGTAATACCATCTAAAAAAGAATCAGGTATAGGGGTATGTATTTCTCCAGATTGATCTTTAAAAAATATATTTGCTCCAGTTGCTTCAGCTATGTTGCCCTCATGATCTAACATCAAAGAATCCGTAAACCCTTGCGCTTCAGCTTCATGTTTAGATAAAGTACAAATCATATACAATCCGGCTGCCTTAGTGTCCCATGGTATAGTGTTAGGAGCTGGTCTTCTCCAATTTGATATATTCAGTTTAATTCCTTTCAACTTTAACTTTGGATCAAAGTAAGAGCCCCACTCCCATGTTGCAATTGCTACATGAATTTTATTTTTTTGAGCCGATATTGCCATCATCTCACTTCCTCTCCAAATAATAGGTCTTACATATCCGTTTTGAACTTTTTGAATATTAATAATCTTTTTACAGGCCTCATTAATTTCATTTTCTGTGTAAGGCACCTTTATTCCCATTCTATTTGCAGAATAAAACAATCTTGTTGTATGCTCTTCTAATTTAAATATTTCTCCATCATAAACTCTTTCCCCTTCAAAAACACAACTAGCATAATGGAGGCCATGATTAAGAATGTGAATGTTTGCATCGGCCCAATCTACAGTTTTTCCATTGAACCAAATTTTTCCTGATCTTTTATCGTAAGGAACGCTTTCCATTTTTTTGAATATATAGATTTTTTTTTTAGAAAAAAGTATATTCAAAATAAGAATAAGTCAATATAACTTACCAATATGAAAGATTTGCTTTATTTAAAGGACGAACAAATAAAAGAGTTCATACAGTTGCTTTATTACGCATACAGAGAAACTTTTTCTGATCCAAAAGAAATTTTATCTAAAAAGTTTTTTGGGCCTGCTCACTTAAGGGCTCTAAATTTAATTGAGGGAAATCCTGGAATTAATTTAGGTGAACTAATTTTTAGATTAAAGGTAACAAAACAGAGTTTGAATAGAGTTCTTAGAGATTTAATAAAATCAAGGATGATCAAACAAATTCAAGACAAGTATGATACTAGAAAGAAAAACTTATTTTTAGATAAGGAAGGTAAAATTTTTTTTGAAACAGTTTACAACAGTCAAAAAAAAAGAATATTTAATGCTTTAAAAAACTCAAGTTCAGACTCAGTTATTAAATTTAAGGATGTTTTAAAAAAGATAATAAATGAAAAAGGATAAAGACCATATTCTACTCGTTGATGATGATGACAGAATACGTAATCTTTTAAAGGATTATTTGTCTGAAAATAATTATATAGTTTCGACTGCTGAAAATGCAGATCAAGCTAAAGAAAAGTTACAATTTTTAAAATTTGATATAATTATATTGGACGTGATGATGCCCGGTCAGAATGGTTATGAATTGACTAAAGAAGTGAAAAAAAAAATTAAAGTACCTATAATATTACTTACAGCAAAAGGTGAGGTAGAAAATAGAATTAAAGGGTTAGAACTTGGAGCTGATGATTACATTGGAAAACCATTTGAGCCAAAGGAATTACTTCTACGGATTAAAAATATAATTAATAAAAATAGTAAAATTGACTTAAGATCTAAACATAATGTAGGCGCAGCCATAATTGACTTAAATAAAATGACAATAAATTTACATAATGTGTCAAAAAAGATTAATAATTCTGAAAAAAAAGTTCTAATTGAAATGCTATCTAATCCAGGTGTAACTTATTCAAGAGAGGAGATAGGAAAAATTTCTGGTATCAATCAGGAGAGATCTATAGACGTTATGATCACAAGGTTAAGACAAAAGTTGGAGAGAGATCCAAAAAATCCAAAATATCTTCAAACAATAAGAGGTTCAGGCTATGTTCTCTGGATTGAATAATTTTATAAAATATATTTTGCCCAAAAGACTTTTTTATAGAGCTTTAATAATTGTTGCTGCCCCAACAATTATTTTGCAAATAATTATAACAATTGTTTTCTACGACAGTATTTGGATAAAAGTTAATAAAAATATGACTCGATCTTTAGTTAACCAATTAAAAACTATAGAGGAAGTTTATCAAAATGATAACAAAAATTTAGATTTTTTTACTGATAGTTATAAGAATAACTTTAATTTTGAAATTGGAATAAATCAGGAGGTGTTTCCTAGTAAAAGTGGTGAAAGACGATTCAGTCCCATGGACCGATCATTAAGAAGAGAATTAAAATCTGTTTTTGGAAATAATAATTATTGGTTTAATACATCAAAATTCAAAAATGCGGTTGAGATTAAAATTCGATCAAATAATGATGTTATAGAATTTTTGGTACCTAAAGAATTAGTCTCAGCTTCTTCGGTAAGACTTTTCGTTTTATGGACCACACTTCCCTCTTTAATTTTAATAATAATCGCTTTAATCTTTTTAAAAAATCAAACCAAACCTCTGGTAAAATTAGCTAAAGCTGCTGAGAGATTTGGAAAAGGAGATTATGTAAATGATTTTAGGGCTTCAGGATCGCAAGAAATAAGAAAAGCTGCTTTTGAATTTGATAGAATGGCTAAAAGAATTAATCGTCATTTAAATCAAAGGGCGGAAATGCTTTCTGGTATTAGCCATGATTTGCGGACTCCTTTAACTCGTTTAAAATTACAACTAGCAATGTTGCAACAAAAAGATATATCAAAACAAATGTCAAATGATATCGATGAGATGGAAAAAATGCTAAACGATTATTTAGAATTTGCTAAAACTCAATCACAAGAAAGCACTACTAAAATCGACCTAAATGACATGTTAAATTCTATTAAAAATAAATTTAATAATGATAAAATTTCCATAAAAAGGAATAAGGAAACTGTAGAATTAAAAGCAAGACCAACTGCATTAAAAAGATCTTTTGAAAACATAATTCAAAATGGATTAACTTATGGAAATAAAGTAGATATTGATATTCAAAAAGGAAATAATAGGTCCTTTGTAATTTTTGATGATGATGGTCCAGGCATTCCTGAAGACCAGTATAAAAATGTTTTCAAACCTTTTTTTAGACTAGATAAAAGTAGAAGCTTAAATCAGTCTGGAGTCGGACTAGGTCTAGCAATTGTTGAAGATATTATTAATTCTCACGGCGGCAGTATTCAGTTAGGAAAAAGTAAATATAACGGTCTGCAAGTTAAGATTTCTTTACCTTTTTAATTTTTTTGTTTTTAGATAACTTCTTAATAGTTTCACCTTGTTTCTGAACGATTTTTTTAAGAACTTCAAATTCTTCTTTAGATACAAGCTCAAGTTTATTTAATATTTTACTTTTTTGGAATTTTAAATCAGTAGAAATTTCATTTCTGATATCTTTGGAGGTTAAAATACCATTTTCAATTAAATTAGATAACGATTTTAAAATTTTTTCTGAATTACTCATAACTTATCTTATTTGATGACCATCTTAATTTCAAATATGATATAAGTAACTATGTATACCCATAATTTAGACCCTGTTTTAATAGATTTTGGGTTTGTGGCTATCAGGTGGTACTCGCTAGCATATATCTTTGGAATAATTTTTGGATGGTGGTTAGGAAAAAAAATAATCATAAAAATTTCAAAAGAAAACAATCTCAAATTAGATGAAAACGAATTTGATGATTTAATTACATATTTAATTTTATCTATAATTATTGGTGGACGTATTGGTTATATAATATTCTACAATCTAAGTTATTTTATCTCCAATCCAATAGAAATAATTAAAATTTGGGAAGGGGGGATGTCTTTTCACGGCGCCCTTATTGGAATAGTTTTCGGAACATATTTATTCACATCTAAAAGAGGGTTGCCGACTTTCTTTTATTTAGATGTAATAGCATGTGTATCGCCTATTGGGATATTTCTTGGACGAGTAGCCAACTTTATAAACGGAGAATTAATTGGTAAAGCAACATCGGTACCTTGGGGTGTAGTTTTTCCGTCAATAGATATGTTGCAAAGACATCCTTCTCAAATATATGAAGCGATACTTGAAGGTATAGTTTTGTTTATAATTTTAAATTTATCAATTTTTAAAAGAAAATACAAAATGGGTGAATGTTCTTATTTATTTTTAATTTTCTATGGAATATTTAGGATTATATCTGAAATTTTTAGAGAACCTGACTCTCAAATAGGATATGTGTTTGATCTAGTTAGCATGGGCACTATTTTAAGCTTTTGTATGATAACAATAGGTATAGTTATTTTGAATGTTATGAAAAAAAAATGAAAACTCTCAAAGCATTTTTTAAAAATTCTAAAGTCCTTCCAGTAGATAAATTTTTTCAAAATGTACTTTACGATAAAAAATTTGGATATTATTCTTCAAAAAATCCTTTTGGTAAAAAAGGTGATTACATTACTTCACCAAAAATTTCTGATTTGTTTTCTGAGATGATTGCAATTTGGATCATAACTTGCTGGGAGACTTTTGGTAAACCAAAAAATCTTAGTATAGTAGAGTTAGGTCCAGGAGATGGAACTCTAATAAGAGTTTTACTCAGATCTTTCAAACGATTCCCCGAATTTGACATGGTAAAAAAAATATTTCTATTTGAGGAAAGTAATTATCTCAAGAGGATTCAAAAGAAAAATATAGATAGTAAAAACGTAAAATGGATAAGAAATTTAGATGATGTTAAAAAAGGACCTGTAATTTTTTTTGGAAATGAATTTTTTGATGCAATACCAATTAAACAATTTAAAAAAATAAAAAATTCATTATTCGAAAAAAACTACGAGCTTGATACAAATTTTAAAATAAAAGAAATTTTAAGAAAAAGTTCAAGATACGATAAAAAAATTATTAAATCTTTTAAATCATTAAAAGAATTAAAATTTATTGAATTTCCAAAGATAGGCTTTCAAGAACTAAAAAAAATAGCAAAAAAAATAAAACAATTAAAAGGGTGTATTTTATTAATTGATTATGGATATTTTAAATCAAATAATCAAAATACATTACAATCAGTTATGAAACATAAAAGAAATGATCTATTAAAAAATCTTGGGAAAGCAGATATTACTTCCCATGTCAATTTTGAACTTTTAAAAGAATTCTTTTCAAAAAATAATTTGAATATTAAGAATGTTATTACTCAAAGACAATTCTTGAAAAGCATGGGAATAATTAAAAGAGCTGAAAAAGTAGCTAAGAAAATGAAATTCACAGAACAAACTAATTTATATTTAAGGATAAAGAGATTGTTAAGTCCTAGATACATGGGGGACTTGTTTAAAGTAGTTTTGGCCTATAAATTTAGAAAAGATAATTTTGCTGGATTTTAAAATGTTTTACTCAAAGAGCTTCAAAAAGATGAAAGAAATAAAACACTGTTTTTTCTCAAGAAAAAAAGGGTTTTCGAAGGGTATCTATAAAGGTTTAAATTGTGGGAGAGGCTCAAAAGATAATAAAAAAAATATTCAAAAGAATCTAAAATTTGTTGCAAAATTCATGGCAGTAGAAAGAGCTAAATTAATACTAATGCATCAAACTCATAGTAATAAAGTAGTTGAAATAAAAAAGAATAATTTCAGAAAAAAGATAAAAGCAGACGCAATGGTAACTCAAATGAAAGATTTAGCTTTAGGAGTAGTAACTGCAGACTGCGTGCCTATTATTGTTTGTGACATTAAAAATCAAATTGTAGGATGCATACATGCAGGATGGAAGGGCGCTTTTTCCGGTATAATTGATAATACAATTAAAAAAATTAAAAGATTAAAATCCAAAAATAAAATCTATGCAGCAGTTGGTCCTTGTATTGGTAATAAAAGTTATGAAGTAGACTTAAAATTTTACAAAAAGTTTGTGTCAAAATCTTGGAAAAACAAAATATATTTCACAAAAAAAACAAAAGTAAAAAAACTGTTTAATTTAAGAAAATTTGTTTCTGATAAACTCTTAAAATTAGGTGTTAAGGTTGATCATGTAGATAAAGATACTTTCGCTGAAAAAAGTAATTTTTTTAGTTACAGAAGATCAACTATATTAAAGCACAAAGATTATGGAAGATGTATATCTACAGTTCGCTTACTTTAACTTTATTAATTTGAAAAGATATGGAAATAAGGTATAAATAGTTACATTTCATGAAAATTTTATCTGGAACTAGCAATTTAAAACTTAGTAAAAATATTGCTAAAAACCTAAAATTAAAACTCATTAATACTAATATCAGAAGATTTTCTGATGGAGAAATTTATATAGAAATAAATGAAAATATTAGAGGTAATAGTGTATTTGTAATTCAATCAACCTCAAACCCAGCAAATGATAATTTAATGGAATTGCTTTTAGTAATTGATGCATTAAAAAGATCCTCAGCTAAAACTATAACAGCTGTAATTCCATATTTTGGTTATGCAAGACAAGATCGTAAGGTAGCACCAAGAACTTCCATCTCAGCCAAAGTGATGGCAAATTTAATTACTAATGCGGGTGCAACCAGAGTTGTTACTGTAGACTTACATGCTGGTCAAATCCAAGGGTTCTTTGATATGCCTGTTGATAATTTATATACCGCTCCACTATTTGCAAAATATATTAAAAAAAAGTTGGTTAATAAAAAACTCATATGTGTTTCTCCAGATGTTGGGGGTGTCGCAAGAACTAGAGATCTAGCAAATAGAATAAAAGCAGATTTAGCAATTATAGATAAAAGAAGACCTGCTCCCGGTAAGTCTGAAGTTATGAATATTTTAGGAAATGTTAAAAATAAAACATGTATAATTGTTGATGATATAATTGATAGTGGAGGAACAATTATTAATGCTGTTAATGCTTTAATTAAAAATGGAGCAAATGAAGTTTATGTATTCATTTCTCATGGTGTGTTAAGCGGAGATGCGGCAAAAAAAATCAAAAATTCAAAAATTAAGAAACTTATAGTGACAGACACTATAGATAATAGTAAAAAAATTAATAATAATACTAAAATTGAGGTTTTATCTATATCTTCATTAATGTCAGAGGCAATTAAAAGGATTGCAAATTCTAATTCGGTATCTGATTTATTTAATTAATACTTGTTTTGATTAAGATCATGGGTTATATACCCTCTTCAATTAACTTATGAACAATTTAAAGGCAATAAAAAGAGTGAACACCTCTTCTGGATCTAATAATAAACTTAGATCAGATGGTTTAATACCAGCCATAATATATGGAGGTAAGGATGCAAATCAAAACATTTCTATTTCTAAAAAAGAGATTAAAAATATAGTTAGTTCAGATACGTTTTTATCAAAAGTTTTAGAGTTAGATATTGATGGAAAGAAAGAAAAAGTTATTCCTAGAGATGTAGCTTTTAATGTAGTTTCTGAAGAGCCCATTCATATTGATTTTATGAGAATAGTTTCAGGGAAAAAAGTTATATTAGAAATTCCGGTTAAATTTATCAATCACCCTGACTCACCAGGCCTTAAAAGGGGGGGAGTATTAAATATTGTTAGAAGAAAAGTTGAATTAAAATGCCCAGCTGAAAATATACCTAACGAGATAATTGTAGATCTGGCTGGAACAGATATTGGCACAAGTATAAAAATTTCATCAGTGAAATTAGAGAACGATGTTTCCCCAACTATTACAGATAGAGATTTCGTTATTGCAACAGTTGCGTCTCCAACGATAATTAAAGAACCTGAAAAACCAGCAGAGGGAGAAGCAGCAGCTGAGGGTGCAGAAGGTGAAGTTCCTGCAGAGGGAGCAGAAGCAGCTGCTAAAGAAGGAGAAGCAGCTAAAAAAGACGATAAGTCTAAAGAAAGTGCGGATAAAAAACCCGAAGAAAAAAAACCTGCTGAAAAAAAACCTACTGAAAAAAAATAATTAATATGCTTTTACTCGTCGGATTAGGAAATCCTGGATCCAACTATACTAATACAAGACACAATATTGGTTTCAAGATAATTGATGCTATTAACACCCACTTTAAGTTATCAAAGCAAAAACCAAAATTTAAAGGTTTATTAACGACTGGAAGTATTGATGAAAAAAAAATCTACGCTATCAAACCTTTAACTTTTATGAATAATTCCGGAACAGCAATTAAAGAATTGATTGATTACTTTAAGATTGATGCAAAAGATGTTTTTGTTTTTCACGACGATATGGATATTGATTTTGGTAAAATAAAAGCGAAATTTGGTGGTAGTAGTGCAGGACATAACGGAATTGAGTCAATTGATAAATTTATTGGTAAAGATTATTCAAGAGTTCGTATTGGTATAGGACATCCGAAACAAAAGAAAAAAGTTAATAATCATGTATTAGAAGACTTTAAAGAAGATGAGGAAGAAAAAATTAACGAGATAACAGATAACATTGTTAAACAACTTCCTACCTTGATTGAAAAAAAAATAGACCTTTTTTCTAGTAAAGTTAATCAAGATTTAAATGGGATTTAAATGTGGAATAGTAGGTCTTCCTAATGTAGGGAAGTCTACTTTATTTAACGCATTAACAGCTTCTAAAAATGCAGAAGCAGCCAATTTCCCTTTCTGCACCATAGATCCGAATATTGGGATAGTTGATGTAATTGATGAAAGACTTGACAAATTAAGCAATTTATCAAATTCCAAAAAAAAAATTTATACAAATATAACTTTCGTAGATATTGCTGGATTAGTTAAAGGAGCATCAAAAGGTGAGGGATTAGGAAATAAATTTTTGTCTCATATCAGAGAGGTAGACGCAATTATTCACTTAGTAAGATGTTTCGACTCAGATAAAATTACTCACGTCAACTCTAAAATTGATCCAATAGAAGATCTTGAGACAATTAAAACTGAAATAATCCTCTCTGATATAGATATTATTCAAAAAAAACTTGAAAAGGGTAAGAAAAAATTACTTCAAGAAAAAGAAGTAAAAATGCTTGAGGAAAAATTGAGACAATTAAATGAGGGTAAAGAAGCGACTATAGAAGATAAAAATGAAAAACAATTTTTAACTACATTAGGTTTATTAACTATAAAACCAAAAATCATTGTGTGTAATGTAGATGAGGAAAGCCTAATTAAAGGTAATATTTTTACTGAAAGTATTAAAAAAAAATATTCTAATGAAAAAATTGTGACTATCTGTGCTGACATTGAAGATCAAATCATGGGATTAGATAACAATGAAAGGGAAACCTTTATGAAAGAAATAGGATTAAATAAAACCGGTCTTAATCAGTTAATTAAAGAAGGCTATGACCTCTTGAATCTCGACACATTTTTTACCTCAGGACCTGAGGAAAGTAGAGCTTGGACTGTAGAAAAAAATACTCTAGCACCAAAAGCAGCAAGCGTGATCCACACGGATTTTGAAAAAAACTTTATTCGAGCTGAAGCTGTAACATGTGAGGATTTTATAAAATTTGGAAGTGCTGAGAAATGCAAAGAGAACGGAAAGCTAAGGATAGAAGGAAAAGATTATATTGTAAAAGATGGAGATGTTTTATACTTCCGTGTCAACCCGTGACCAAATTTTCTTCATACTAAGATATACTAAGGTTGTTAATAGTACTAAGTATATAATTACTTTAACACCCGTTTTATGTCTTTCTTCAAGTTCAGGTTCTGCAGCCCAAGCTAAAAAAGTCGTTACATCTTTAGCCATTTGATCAACGGTAGACTCTGTACCATCTGCATATTCAACTAGACCATCCATTAAATTATTTGGCATTTTAATCTTATTGCCGGCCATATATTTATTGTAATAAACACCGTCATCAAGAGTTACGCCTGGAGGAGGGTCTTCGTAACCGACAAGAACTGAGTAAATGTAATTAGCTCCTCCTTTTCTTGCTTTAACTAAAACTGACATATCAGGCGGATATGCCCCACCATTAGCAGCTGTTGCTGCCTGAACATTTGGGTATGGGCTTTTAAATTTGTCTGAAGGTTTTCCTGGTCGAGTAAACATTTCTCCCTGAGAATCTGGACCATCTTCTATTTCGAAACTAGCAGCAATAGCTTTCACTTCTTGTTCTGAAAACTCAGGCCCACCAGGTTCTCCTAGATTTCTATAGCTTAGATATTGCATTGAATGGCAAGATGCACAGACTTCCTTATAAACTTGAAAACCCCTTTGTAGTGATGCTCTATCGAAAGTTCCTGTTAAACCTTTAAAACTCCAATCCACTTTAATTGGATCAACCATTTCAGCGCTTTGCAGTGGCTTGTGTGAAATAAGTAATAGAAAAGATAAAACGAGTAGTTTTAAATTAAACTTTATCATTAACCTTCCTAGCTAAAGATGGTTCTGCTCCTCCGGTTAAAACTGGCTCGGAAATACTCATAGGAATTGGATCTGTTTTTTCTAAATAACCGACAACAGGCATAACTACTATAAAATGTAAGAAGTAATAAACAGTTCCCACTCTAGCTAATACTAAATAAATTCCTTCAGCTGGCATAGCACCAACATAACCAAGCATTAGAACGTCAATTACTAATATCCAAAAGAACTGTCTATAAATCGGTCTAAAAACAGCCGATCTAACTTTTGATGTATCTAACCAAGGTAAAACAAATAAAATAAAAATTGCGCTGAACATTAAAATTACCCCACCTAATTTATCAGGTACAGATCTTAAAATTGCATAAAATGGTAACAAATACCATTCAGGCACAATGTGAGCAGGTGTAATTAATGGATTAGCAGGTATGTAATTGTCTGAGTGACCTAAAACATTAGGAGTGAAGAATACGAAACCGGCAAATATAATCATAAATACTAAAAGCGCGAAAGCATCTTTAATAGTTATATAAGGATGAAATGGCACTGTATCTTTTGACGGTTTCTTTATATCAATTCCTACGGGGTTATTATTTCCTGGAACATGTAAAGCCCAAATGTGTAAAACTACTAATCCTAAAATTAAAAACGGAATTAAATAATGTAAACTAAAGAATCTGTTTAGTGTTGGATTATCCACTGAATATGCTCCCCATAACCAAGTTGTTATACTGTCTCCAACTAATGGTATCGCACTAAATAAATTTGTTATTACTGTGGCACCCCAGAAGCTCATTTGACCCCAAGGCAAAACGTAACCCATAAAAGCGGCTGCCATCATTAATAAATAAATCATAAGACCAATTATCCAGATTACCTCTCTTGGTGATTTATATGATCCATAAAACAAGGATCTAAAAATGTGTATGTAAACTGCTAGGAAAAACATTGATGCACCGTTGCTATGAATATATCTTATTAGCCAACCATAATTTACATCTCTCATTATGTGTTCAACACTTGCAAAAGCTAAATCTGCATGAGCGACGTAATGCATCGCTAAAACAATTCCTGTAACTATTTGAGTAATCAAACAAAAAGTTAAAATTCCGCCAAAAGTCCACCAATAATTTAAATTTTTGGGAGTTGGATAATCTGTTAGATGTGCTCCAAGCGTGAGCAAAGGTAAACGGTCATTAAACCATTTTCCTGCTTTAGATTTCGGTACGTATTCGTGCTCACTCATAAATAATATTTATCCAATTTTAATTGTATTGCTATCAACAAATTCAAACTTTGGAATTTCCATATTTGTTGGAGCTGGTCCTTTTCTTATTCTGCCTGATACATCGTAATGCGAACCATGGCAAGGACAAAACCAACCATTGAATTCCCCTTTATCTTTTAAAGGCACACATCCAAGGTGTGTACAGACGCCTAGCATAACTAACCACTCATCTTTTCCCTCTTTTACTCTGTCCTCATCTTTTTGAGGATCGGGCAAATCGTCCAATTTTACCGCTCTGGCCTCAGCAATTTCCTCTGGAGTTCTTTTTTTTATAAATATTGGCTTTCCTCTCCATAAAACGGTAATAGATTTACCAGGTTCTATGCTACTAATATCGACTTCTGTAGTTGCTAAAGCTTGTTGAGCTTTATCTGGATTCATTTGGTCTATCATCGGCCAAATTACTGCGCCAACTCCTACTGCTCCAATAGTGTAACTAGCTGTAAATAAAAAATCTCTTCTATTTACTTTTTTTTCTTCTTTGCTCATTAATCATTGCGTTTATAATGTATATATTTATTTAAACTATGTTTTTAAATACTCTAGGGTCAGAATGACACATAAATTAAGCAATAATAATGCACATAGCTCTATATAAACCGGATATACCTCAAAATACAGCTGCCATAATTAGATTGAGCGCCTGTTTAAACCTGAAAATTCACATTATTGAACCTTGTGGTTTTGATTTACATGACGCAAGATTTAAAAGAGTAGTGATGGATTATTTGGGGTTTAGTAAAATATTCAGGTACGAGGATTATGATAAATTTTTAAGCAAGAACAAAAAAAGAAGAATAGTGCTAATGACAACTAAAGCTAAAAAAAACTACCATAAGTTTTTTTTTAAGAAGAGTGACATTCTATTATTTGGAAGAGAAAGTGCTGGGGTGCCAGCAAGTCTTCATAAATCAATTAAAAATAAATTAAAAGTTCCAATGAATAAAAAAACTAGATCACTTAATGTTGCTATGAGTGTAGCTATTGTTTCTGCAGAGGCTCTTAGACAAAATAAATTATTAAAGTAATGATTTCATCTGATAATAAAAAAAAAATGACTGATAGTTGGTTCTCATATCTGCAAATTCAGATTTGTAAATCATTCGAACTATTAGAAAAAAATAAATTTAAATTTTCTAGAAGGGATTGGTTTAAAAAAAATATCAAAGAAGGTGGTGGGACTTCTTATTTGCTAACTAATGGAAAGATTTTCGACAAAGTTGGTGTTAACAAATCAACTGTCTCAGGTAGATTTCCAAAAAGATTTAGAAAAAATATACTTGGTGCTGAAAATAATGGTAAGTATTGGGCTTCAGGTGTTTCTGTTGTAGCTCATATGAAAAACCCAAAAATGCCTGCGATTCATTTTAATACAAGATTTATTGTTACATCTAAAGAATGGTTTGGTGGAGGCATGGATGTAACGCCTAGTCATAAGGATAAAAAAGAGGAAAAAATAGTTCATGATAATCTTAAAAAAATTTGCTTACGAAATAGAAAAAATTATAAAAAATATAAAAAATGGTGTGATGAATATTTTTTTTTACCACATAGAAAAGAAGCTAGAGGAATTGGTGGAATTTTTTTTGATTATGAGACTAAAGATTGGTATCAAAACTTTAAATTTGTAAGAGAACTTGGATTAGCATTCATTAATATTTCGAACAGATTAATTACGAGAAAAAAAAAATTAAAATACACAAAAAAAGATAAAGAAAAACAATTGCTTAAACGTGGGCGATATGTAGAGTTTAATCTTTTGTACGATAGAGGTACAAAATTTGGTTTAAACTCTGGAGGGAATACTGACTCTATTTTAATGTCACTACCTCCTGAAGCTAAATGGAAATAATTATGAATAAGGAACCTATAACAATAAATGGTCTTCAAAAACTAAAAAAAGAGTTAGAAGATTTAAAAAATGTTCAAAGACCAAAAGTTGTTGAAGCTATTGCTGAAGCTAGGTCTCATGGAGATCTAAAGGAAAATGCTGAGTACCATGCTGCAAAAGAACAACAAGCTTTAATTGAGAGTAGAGTGATCGCAATCAATGATTTAATTGCACGTGCTAATGTGATTGATGTTACTAAAATTGAAAATGATGGAAAAATAATTTTTGGCTCTACTGTTAAATTACAAGATCTTAATACAGAAAAACAAATTAATTATAAACTGGTAGGACAAGATGAGGCCGATATCAAAAAAAATTTAATATTTTTTAGAAGTCCAATCGGAAAAGCCTTAATTGGAAAAAATAAAGGTGAGATGATAGTGGTTAATACCCCCTCAGGAGAAAAAAATTTTGAAATATTAAATGTCGAATATATTTAATTTGAACGTAATGCTATTATTTCACTAACTCTTTCCTTGCTTATTTTAAAATTATTTTTAATCCACTCTTCCTCAATTTCTTTTAAAACTATTCCCATAAGTGAACCTTGTTGCATACCATTTTTTATCAAATATTTTCCATCAAAAGGAAATTGATGGGTTTTAGACTTTAATATTCTTTTCAAAGTTTCAGAAAAATCTTTAAATTTAAGCTTTTCGTTAATTACAAAATTTAAAATGTTCAAATTAATTAAATGATTTTTATTGTATAAGTAAATATTTTTTTCTAAATCATTTAAAAAAAAATTTTTATTTTTTTTTAAAGTATTAAAGTTTTTAGCTAATAAATTTAGTTTATCTCTCAAATTATTTGATACATTATATTTATGACAAAAATATTCATGACTATTTTTTTCATCTATAAGTAAAATGGACAACAAAAGTTCTTTATTTACTTGTAAATGATTGCAGATTTTTTTTAATCTTTTTAACCGATCAAGATTCTCAAATTCAGGAAAAATAAGAGAAAATATTTCTTTTACATAAACGTTTTCATTTAAATCGATAAAATTTCCTAAACTAAGAATTTTAAATAATTCGATTAGAATTCTCTCTTTAGAAATTTTTTTTATTCCGTTTAAATTTTGTTTAATTGCAGCACCAGTAGAAGGTTCAACATTATTATTATACATTATTTTAAAACGGATAAAGCGAATAATACGTAAGTAATCTTCTTCTATTCTTCTTTGAGGATCGCCAATGAACTTTACATTATTGTTTTTTAAGTCAACCGCACCCATTTGCGGATCGAATATATTTCCCTTAATGTCAAGATAAATTGCGTTGATAGTAAAATCTCTTCTTTCAGAGTCAAGTTGCCAATCGTCAATGTATTCCACTTCGGCATGCCTGCCGTAGGTCTCAACGTCTTTTCTTAAGGTGGTTAATTCAAGTTTTAAGTTTTCATACACAAGTGTTACTGTTCCATGTTTAATTCCAGTTTCAATAACTTTGAATTTGGAATCTTTAAACTTTTCTTTTATCTCATTAGTTTTTAAAATTGTAGCTATGTCAATATCATCTATTTTTTTGTTAGTTAGATATTTTCTTACACAACCCCCAACAAACCTAGCTGTTATTTTATCTTTTGAAAAACCCTCTTGAATTTTATCAAAAACAAATTTTAAATCTTTGTTTTTGTAAAAAGGAAATAAGTTTCTTTTTATATTATTTATAAAATTAAAACTTATATTTAGCATAATTGTGGCTGGGGCACTAGGATTCGAACCTAGGATGGCGGTATCAAAAACCGCTGCCTTACCGCTTGGCTATGCCCCAATGTTAAGAAACCTGATATATCATAAATCATAAAAATTAAACAGTTTTTGCAACGCGCGACCAAAATTTAGGATACTTTATTTTTAAATTATTTAAGGCTTTTTTTGCATTTATTCGATTATCAAATATGCCGTAACAAACTGACCCGGATCCTGTTATTCGGGAAAAATAACACCCCTTTTCGTTTTTTATATTCATTAACAGCTCTTTAATTATTGGATACTTGTTTTCAACAATAAATTGTAATTCATTAGTACTTTTTGATAAAAAGCTTATAAACTTTATTTTAGGATTTATTTTATTTTTTTTCATACCTTTTTTTTTAGAATGATAGCGAACTAGTGAGTAAATTTCTTTTGTAGAGCATTTTATGTTTGGTTGAATTAATAAAAAAAACATTTTCTGTTTTTTTTTTAAATCCATTATTGATTTTAAATTTGATAAAAAACCTTGTTTATAAAAAAAAAGTTTAAAATCAGTTCCAATTTTATCCTCTACCCGACTGAAAAGAGATTTGCTAATTTTTTCTTTAAATAAGTATTTTAAAGTAAAAGCTGCATTTCCTGTTCCTCCACCCAAGCCTCCAAAAACTGGAATATTTTTCTTAACAATAACAGAATAATAACTAGAAATTAATTTTAATCTCCTAAGCAACTTTAAAAGATTAATAATAGAATTATTTGACTTGTTCACAAATTTGGCGAAAGGACCTTTGAAAATAACTTTATCTTTTTTAGATTTAATTTTTTTTAATTTGATTTTATCTGCTAAATCAATCAAACAAAAGTATGACTGAATTTCATGCAAACCTTTGTTATTTTTAGATCTTAAATTCAGCGTTAAGTTTATCTTTGCATATGAATCGATAACCATCTACAAACCTTTGATTAATTTTTCTTCAATGGTTTTTCTTAACTCATCCTCGGTTTTTTCAAGATTGTAAACGTAGTTCCAATAGTACCTTGCCTGTATTTCATTACCATTCTTCCACAATACATCTCCGTAGTGATCATTTACAATAGGATCGGCTGGCAATAAACTTACAGCAAGCTGTAAATATTTCTGCGCTTCTTTATATCTTTCAAGTTTAAACAGGGCCCAACCAAGCGAGTCGGTAATATAGGGATCGTTAGATCTGAGTTGATTAGCTTTCTCCAGCATGGTTAAAGATTTTTTTATTTTAATTCCTTTTTCAATCCATGAATAAGCTAAATAATTTATAACATAAGCTTGGTTGGGATTAATCTTTAAAGATAATAGTAAATCTTTCTCAGCTTCTTCCCATTTTCCAATTCTTTCATATGCGATACCCCTTCCATCAGTAGCCTCTGCAAATAACGGATGATTTGTATTAATTTGATTAATAACTCTAGAATAAATTGGAATTGACTCTTCAAATTTTTCGTTGTTTTTTAAAAATTCAGCATAGTCAAAAGCTTCATAAGTTTTTTTACTTAATAAATTTTTATATGACTTTGTTAATAGCTTTAATGCTTCACTTTTATTTTCTTCTAGTATTAATATTCTTGCAATTTGCTTTGAAGAGTACCAATTGAATGCCTCGCCGTATTTACTTAGATTATCATAAATCTTTTTTGCTTTTTCAAAATTATCAACTTTATAAAAATTTTCTGCCAATAATGTATCGTAAGAAATAAAATCCTCGTTAAGATACTTTGCTAGATTTAAATAAAAATTTGATAAAGGATAAATAGACTGAGAGGATAGCACATTGGCTGTAATATATAAAATTTCAGCTATGACATGTTCCTCTTTTTTACAATTAAATGCTAAGACATTATTGTTTTCGTTTAACTCATGTTTATATTGATTTAATAATAAATTTCTTGGATACGACTCGAGAGCGAAATTAATAATTTTTTTTGCATTTTCAATTTTTCCTAATGAAGCAAAGTAAGATGCGTGAAAATAATTGTATCTTGAAAAATCCGTTTTTTGATCTAATAAAATTTTATTAAATAGTTCATCTGTTTTTGGACTGTCAAAATAGCAATATAAAAATATATTTTGTATTTTTTTTAAATTTTCAAAACTATCATTAATTTTTTTTAAATCTTCTTCTGCTTGACCTAAGCTTATCAAATTGGACCAATTATGAAGCGATTTGGCAATATAATTATTTAGTATAAGTCCAGAGTTTTTATTAGCTGATCTTAAAAAATATTTTCTAGCTAAATTAATATTTGAATTTTTTAGATAATATATTCCTAGAATTAGCTGGCTTTCATAGCTATCTAGTTTTTGTTTCTCAAGTTTTTTTGAATACTTATATGCTTTTTTTAGATTTCCTGAATTTACTAAAGAATACAAGTATTTTATTGAGAAATCATTATGACTTGTTTCTAATCCATTTAACTTATTAAAGTACCCCAATGACTTTTCATACTGATTTTCATTTAATAATAGCAATCCAGAAAAGTAGTCAGACACACGCTCTACTTTATTAAACTTATCCAAAGATTGGACTGGTGATGTGGACAAAAATATAATGACAAAAATAATTTGTCCTATAATCTTACATTTATAATTAACTTTTTTCATTACAATAGATGATTAAAAAAAATACTAATCCGATAAAATTAATACGATACTTTAAATTCATTAATTATAATTTAATTTACAATAATAAAGCAATCAATAGGTATAAAAAGGTTAGTTATGAAATATCTGATGATAAAGCTGATAATTTAGAAAGATTAAAGAAATCAATTCAAAAAATTAAAAACTGTAGCCTAAAGGATTGTGCAACAAATATGGTGTTTGGTGACGGCAATCCTAAGTCTAAAATAATGTTTATTGGCGAGGCCCCTGGAGCTAATGAAGATGAAGAAGGTTTGCCTTTTGTTGGTCGTGCTGGATTATTACTTGATAAAATGCTAGCTGCAATCGATTTAGATCGAAAAAAAGTGTATATATCTAACATTATTAATTATCGCCCGCCTGAAAATAGAAGGCCAACAGATGAGGAGATAAAAAGATATTTACCATTTATTACTAAACATATTGAAATTATTGATCCAAAAATTGTTGTTTTGCTTGGCAGCACAGCTATGAATGCATTAATAGGCAATGAAGTTGTTATATCTAAAATGAGAGGTAAATGGATTGAAAAAAAATTTGGTAATTGCAAAACATCCGTGATTGTCACATTTCATCCTGCTTTTTTAATAAGGCAGCCTGCACAAAAGAAAATGGCTTGGATAGACCTAAAGATGATAAGAGATAAAAAAATTTAATTGAATTGAAAAAAAAAATGATTACTGCAGGAGTTGATGAAGTTGGCAGAGGATGTCTTGCAGGTCCAGTGGTTTCAGCAGCTGTAATATTAAAAGAGAGTATTAACTTGAAACTTCTCAAAGACTCCAAAAAAATAAGTTTTAAAAAGAGACAAGAAATTTCAGATCATATTAAATCTCATTCTTTTTATGCCATAGGTTCAGCATCTGTAGATGAAATTTTAAGTTTGAATATCCTACAAGCTTCATTACTTTCAATGAAGAGAGCTTTGGATCAACTTACTATAAAACCTGACTTGACATTGATAGATGGGAATTTTGCACCAAGTGGACTGAAAAATTATAAAACTATTATTAACGGTGATGAAAAAATAAAAGTAATTAGCGCGGCTTCTATTATCGCAAAAGTTTATAGAGACAATCTCATGATTAAACTTGCTAATAAATTTTCAAATTATTCTTGGGAGAGTAATTTTGGTTATGGAACTAGGGCTCATTTAGAAGGTTTAAAAAAATTTGGTATCACCACGCATCATAGAAAAGGTTTTAAACCCGTACACAAGATATTGTCTAACTAAGAACATCAAACACAATAAGACTCATTTTTTAATCAAAAACGTTTGACCCTAGATTCAATTTAGGGTTGAATTTAAAAATGTCAAAATTTTTTGATCAAATTGTTAATGGTAATTGTTTAAAGGAAATAAAAAAAATTCCTAGTAAGTCCTTTGATTTAGTTTTTGCTGACCCTCCTTACAATATGCAGATTGGTGAAAAATTAACTCGACCTGATGCAAGCAAAGTGAATGGAGTAAATGATAAGTGGGATCAATTTAATACTTTCAAACATTACGATGAATTCTGCATCACTTGGCTTAATGAATGTAAAAGAATTCTAAAAGATAATGGAAGTATTTGGGTAATAGGATCTTATCATAATATTTTTCGCTTAGGTTATCACTTGCAAAATTTAGATTATTGGCTACTAAACGATGTCATCTGGAGAAAAAATAATCCTATGCCAAATTTTAGAGGTACACGATTTACGAATGCACATGAAACTCTTATCTGGGCTTCAAAAAATAAGAAATCAAAATACACATTTAATTATCAATCTTTAAAATGTTTAAATGATGACTTACAGATGAGATCTGACTGGTCATTGCCTATTTGCAATGGAAAAGAGAGACTAAAGAAAAACGGAAAAAAAATTCATTCTACACAAAAACCTGAAGCGCTTTTACATAGAATTATTTTAGCTACTACAAATAAAGGTGATGCCATCTTTGATCCATTTTTAGGTACTGGAACAACAGCAGTGGTTGCTAAAAAATTAGGTAGAAAATATTTTGGAATAGAAAGAGATAAAAAGTATTTTAAAGCTGCTAATGAACGAATAAAAAAAACTAAGGTAATTGAGGATGAATATTTGGATACTGTTGAAAACAATAAATCAAAACCAAGAATACCTTTTGGTTCTCTTGTGGAACTAGGAATATTGAAGCCTGGTACTACCCTATTTGATCCGAAGAAGAAGATTAATGCTAAAATTAAGGCTGATGGAAGTATTAAGTATAAAGAGTCTGAAGGTTCTATTCACAAAGTAGCAGCAAGAATTATGGGAGCTGAAAGCTATAATGGTTGGACTTATTGGCATTGTAATATTAATGGATCCACTGTTGTAATTGATAGTTTAAGACAAAAATTTATCACTGAAACTAAAGCCTAATTCTTGTAAACTTTACCTAAGTATCTTTTTACAAAAAATCTACGTTTTACCAAAAACTTTAAAAATAGATTTCTTATATTTTGCGTAATTTTGCTTGAAAAGTGAAATGCGAAGAAATTAAAATTTGATCTACTTCTAATAATTTTTGCTCTTTTTGATCTAATTTCAAAATAATTATTTTCTTTATCAAGCTTATCATTTTTTAATAAATTAAATATTTCAAAAGCACTTTCTATAGATTGTCCAGCACCTTGTGCGAGTGTTGGCAAAAACCCATTAAAAGCATCCCCAATATAAAATACCTTTTTATTAGAAGAAGGAATAATTTTTGGAGTAAAATATAAAGGCCATGTTTTTATTTCATTCTCGAATACATTTTTTAATTTTGGATTTTGTTTTAAAACTATTTCTTGGACTAACTGCTTAGTATTATCTGGATCATATTTTTTACATCTCATTATGCAAACCATATTAAGTTCTTTTTTTTCATTTATCGGATAAAGAGCAATATGACTGTTACTACCTAGCATTAAACTTATATTTTCTTCATTTATATCTAATTCAGATTTTGAATTTAATATTATTCTTGCTGCAATAGCTTTTTTAAATTTTGGTTCAACTTTTTTTATTTCAAAAAATGACCTGGTATTTGAGAATATTCCATCAGCAGCAATAACGAAGTCTACTAGATCATTTGTATTGTCATCAAATTTGATAAGAACTTTATCTTTTAGTTCAGATACCTCTTTTATTTTTTTTCCAAATCTTAAATGCTGTGTGTAAATTTCCTCTTTCAAAAATTCGATTAAAGTAGATCTTTGAAGCGTTGTATATTTTGCATCAGGACTATTAAACTTAGATAAATTTAAATCACATATTTTTTCATTTTGTATATTATAAAAATCTATTGTTTTTGGGTGAAAAATTTTTTCTTTGTTAATTTTATCAAAATTTATTTGGTTTAATATTTTTATACTGTTCGTTGCTAATTGAATACCGTAGCCCTCCTCAAGAGATAAGCTTTCTTCTCTTTCGTAAACCATAAATTCATGATCTGTATATTTTTTAATTAAATTTGCTAGAGTTAATCCTGCTATACCAGCGCCAATTATTGCAATTTTTTTTTTCATTAGAATAAAGTTGAAAGTTGATTAAATATTCTTTTGGTAAAACTAGGAATAAATTCTTTATTGTTATTTAAAGAATACCAATTATATGATTTTGGAATCTTATTTGAAAATTTATAATATAAATTTATATTAAGACTTAAGTTTGAAATTGAATTTTTATAATTTTTTAAAAATTTCCAATCTTTATTTACAGGGTTATTTTTCATTTCTTTTATTAATGGTAGATTAAAATTTTTTAGAAATTTTATCTCATTCTCTTTTGTCAAAGCTATTTGTCTTTTTTTACTCACGTAACAAAAAATATTATAGTTCATAACTTTCGTTTTTTTTCTTTTATTAGTTTCAATCTTATTAGATGATTTTAAATATCTGCAACTTTTATTCAAACAGCATTGACTACATTTTGGGTCTTTTGGCTTACAAATTAAAGCTCCAAATTCCATTAATGCTTCAACAAAATCAGAGTTTCTTTTTGTAATGAAAAGATTTTTTTTATTGGAATCAATTAACTTTTCAAAATTTATCTTAGACTCTTTTTTATTAAGATATCTTGCGAATACTCTTTTTACATTACCATCTAAAGCTATTGTTGGATAATTATGAATAAAACCTATCAGCGCATTAGCAGTATAGTCTCCAACCCCTGGTAATTTTTTTATTTCTTTTAAAGTATTTGGAAGTTTTGAATTATGCTCTTTTATTAATAATTTAGCTGATGCGAGCAAATTTCTAGCCCTTCTGTAATAACCTAAACCTTCCCACATTTTTAAAATTTGAGTTTCATTTGCTTTTGATAGGGACTCTAGTGACTTGTATTTTTTCGTAAATTTTTTAAAATAAGGAATGACTGTTTTAACTTGCGTTTGTTGAAGCATAAATTCGCTTAATAGTCTGTAATAAAGCTTTTTAGGTGATTTTTTGCTAACACGCCAAGGCAAAATTCGTTTGCTATTATCATACCAAGCTAGAATATTTTTTGATAATGTTGCATTTAAATGCATAATAAAAATAATAATAAAACTCATACGTACATACAAGGACTTCGTCCGTTTTCAAGTTCAATTCCAAAAACGCTTAAAAAGCATCTTCGAAAAGGTGGATACAATTATTCTAATATCATAGACAATTGGACAAAAATGGTGAGTAAAAAAATATCAAACGCATGTTACCCTTTAACTGTAAAAATGGGAAAAGAAATGAAAGATGGTAATTTAGTTTTAAGTGTAGTGCACGGGAAAGAGCTTGAAGTCGAATACGAAAAAAAAGAGATAATGGATAAAATAAACAGTTTTTTTGGATATAATTGTATTAGTCAAGTTACATTGAAAATAGTACAAGATACTATTGATACTAAAAAAAAAGTTTTTCCAGAAATCAAAAACTTTTCTAAAATAGAAAAAAAAATGGATAAAATAACTGATAATGAACTAAAAAGTTCTCTCAACAATTTTTTAAAGGCATTCAATGAAAGAAATAAATAAATTTTTTCTAATATTTTTTTGTCTATTTTTCTCATTCGCTACTCTAGCTGAAAGCAAAATATTAAGTATTGGAAGTAAAAATGCTAAAGTAACAGTAAAAGTTTTTTCTTCCCTAACTTGTCCTCACTGCGCAACTTTCCATAAGTCTGTTTTTAACGATTTGAAAAAAAATTATATTGATAAAGGGTTGGTAAAATTTGAACATCATGCCTTTCCATTGGATTTAGCAGCATTAAATGCTGAAGTTGTTATAAGATGTCAAAGCGATAATAAAAAAAAATTTGAATTATTGGAAGAAATTTATAATAGACAAAAAACTTGGGCAATTGGTTCAGACATAAATAAAATTAATTTGTTAATTAAACAAATTGGTATGGGCTTTGATTTAACCGAGGAAAAAATGAATACATGCTTAAGTGATAGTAAAGTTCAAGATGAAATACTTAATCAAAGAATAGAAGCACAAAAAAAATATAAAATCGATTCTACGCCTACAATAATAGTAAATGAAAAAAAATATACAAATAAATTAGATTTTAAAACTTTTAAAAAAATTATTGATAAAAATTTATAAATGAAATTTAAACAACTAGACATTACTGCATTTAAATCATTTTCAGAAAAAACAACTTTTTTGATTGAAGAGGGATTGACGGGAATAGTTGGTCCTAATGGTTGTGGCAAATCTAATATAGTTGAGTCATTAAGGTGGTGTATGGGAGAAAATTCTGCAAAAAGCATGAGAGGATCTGGAATGGAAGATGTTATTTTTTCAGGAACTTCTAATAGACCTTCAAAAAATATTTCAGAAGTAACTTTATTATTAGATAATTTGAACAAAGAAGGTCCTGCTCAATATAGGGAATTTGATGAAATAACTGTAAAGAGGAAAATTGAAAAGGAGAAAGGTTCAAAATATTTTATTAATGATAAAGAAGTAAGAGCCAAGGATGTTCAAACTTTTTTCGCTGACTTATCTACAGGTGCCCACTCTCCCTCATTAATCA
Source organism: uncultured Pelagibacteraceae bacterium (assembly GCA_902575095.1). Lineage (GTDB taxonomy): Bacteria > Pseudomonadota > Alphaproteobacteria > Pelagibacterales > Pelagibacteraceae > Pelagilacustribacter. The sequence goes on along the minus strand of CACGPY010000001.1, from coordinate 173,066 downwards.
GTCAAGGAAAAATTGGGCAGTTGGTTACTGCGAAACCTATTGAGAGAAAATCTATACTTGAAGAAGCTGCAGGTATCTCTGGAATTCATGCTAGAAGGCAAGAAGCAGAAACTAGACTTAATGCAGCTGAAAATAATCTTAAAAGAGCGGATGAGTTAAAGAAACAACAACAAAAGCAGCTTGATAATTTAAAAAAACAGGCTGAGGAGGCAACTAGATATAAAGAAATCTCTAAGGACATTAAAAGAGCAGAAGCTGGATTGTATTTTTTGAAAATAAGAGAAATAGAAAAAGATAAAAAAAAAATAATTGAAAAGCTAAGTGAGTTAGAAGACGAAATAAGCGCTGTTAATATTGACTTTAATCACAACAATACACTTTTAGAAGAGGAAAATACAAAACTCTCTCCATTAAGAGATAAAAAAATGGAAAGTGCTGCAAGTTTACAAAAACTGAATTTGGATATGGAAAATTTAGTTGAGGAAGAGGCGCGTATTAAATCATTACAAGATAAACTTGAAAAATCAATCAAAACAGTCACGTCAGACTTAGAGAGGGAGAAAAGCATTTCTATAGATGCTAATTTAAATGAAAAAAGAATTTCTAAAGAAAAAACGGAACTTATAAAAACTGAAAAAGATTTAATAGCGGTCGAAACAAGTTCTTCAAAAGATTTGAAAAATTCTAAAGCTAAATTGGATAATTTGCAAAGCGATCTTGAAAAGTTGCTTAATAATATTGAGAGAGATATTGACGATAACAAAAAACTTTCAAAAAAAACTTTCAGAGAATTAAAAGAATTAGTAAAAAGTATAACTTCATCTCAAGAAGAATATGCAGAAAAATTTGGTAAAGATAAATCAATACAAAGTGACTCTATTAAAAGAAAAGAAAGAATAAAGAATATAGATGTAGAATTAGAAAATTGGAGGAGCTTGAGTTCTAATTCAGAAAAAATGACTTCTGAATTAACTGAAAGGAAAAATAAATTAGTCTTGGAATTAAATGAAAATCAAAAAAACCCTGAACGTATTGCGACCTCAAAAGGTCAAAATCTTCAAAATTTAGAAAATACAAAAAAAAGAAATGAGGAGATTGAAAATGAACTGATTGAATCTGAAAAAAAATATAACTCAATCAATCAAAATATTAAAGAAATTCAAATAAAATTATCTGGATTAAAAGAAAATAAAGCTAGAAACGAAGCCACTATCGAAGGAATAGAAAATAGAAAAAAAGACTTACTGTATTCTGTTAAAAGTGAATTAAATATTTCAAATGAAGACTCAATCTTACCTCAATCGGATTTAAACGAAATTTCTCCTGAAAACCTTCCATCATTAGATGAACAGTCACAAAAAGTTGAAAAAATTAGAAAACAAAGGGAGTCTTTGGGTTCAGTGAATCTAAGAGCAGACGAAGAAACCAAAAAATATGAAACAGAAATAAAAAAGATGGAGGATGACAGAGCAGATCTGTATTCAGCAATTGTAAAATTAAAAACAAGTATTGAAGAATTGAATCAAAAAGGAAGGGAAAGACTTCTAGATGCTTTTACCAAAGTTAATAGAAAATTTTACGAGGTTTATACAAAATTATTTAATGGCGGTAATGCAAAAATAGAATTAGTTGACTCCGATGACCCGTTAGAGGCCGGTTTAGAAATGTTTGTTTCGCCACCAGGAAAAAGATTACAGTCGATCACTTTATTATCAGGAGGAGAGCAAGCTTTGACGGCTTTGTCATTAATCTTCGCGGTATTTTTAGTAAATCCCTCTCCTATATGCGTTTTGGATGAGGTAGATGCGCCTTTAGATGACGCTAACGTAACGAGATTTTGTGGTTTACTTGATGAACTAACAAAAATTACGAAAACAAAATTTATAATCATTACGCACCATGCACTTACAATGTCTCGTATGCATAGACTTTATGGTGTTACAATGGCTGAACAAGGCGTAAGTCAATTGGTTTCGGTTGATTTACAAAAAGCAGAAGAATTAGTTGCTTAATTTTTAATGACAATTCCAGAAGATTTTAAGACTCGCCTAAAAATTGCAAAATCAAAAATTCAAAAACAAGTACAATCCGACAGTGAGAAAAAAGGCAAATTTATGGGCAGCGCTTTCAAATTAGGCACAGAACTTGTGGCTGCAGTGGCTGTTGGGACAATAATTGGGTTTATTTTAGATAGTTGGTTTGATACTAAACCTTGGTTAATAATAATTTTCTTTTTTTTGGGTACTGCAGCAGGAATTTTAAACGTAATACGCACTGCTAATCGTATGCAAAAAGATGACTAATTAAAGGAATTTATGGCAAGTAATCCAATGCAACAATTTAGTGTTCATAAAATTGGACCTGAAATTAAAATTGCAGGAATAGATTTATCTTTTACAAATGCAAGCCTATTTATGGTCATTAGCGCGTCAGCTATATTGTTGTTCTTATTTATAGGAACTAAAAAAAAAGAAATCATTCCAAATAAAATTCAACTAATTGCAGAAATGTTTTATACCTTCGTAGCTAAAATGATAAGCGATACAGCAGGTTCTAAAGCTAAACCTTACTTTCCTTTTATATTTAGTCTATTTATGTTTGTTTTATTTTGTAACATGGTAGGAATGCTGCCCTACTCATTTACAGTAACTAGTCACATTATAGTTACTTTAATAATGGCTCTTTTTATTTTTATAGCAGTAACTATAATTGGATTTGCTAAACATGGTTTTAAATATTTAAGTATATTTGTTCCAAGTGGGGTTCCAGCGTTGTTGTTACCATTAATCACCGTAATTGAGATTATCTCATATTTAAGTAGACCGGTGAGTCTTTCAGTGAGATTATTTGCAAACATGATGGCAGGGCACACTATGTTAAAAGTTTTCGGTGGATTTGTTATAAGTTTAGGATTACTTGGTGGGTGGTTGCCACTTGGTTTTTCGGTAGCATTAACAGGCTTAGAAATATTAGTAGCATTTCTTCAAGCTTATGTTTTTGCAATATTAACCTGCATTTATTTAAATGATGCATTAAATTTACACCATTAATTAATAAAGGAGGAAAAATGGAGTTAGAAGCGGCAAAAATGATTGGGGCAGGCCTTGCTGCAATCGCATTAGCAGGAGCTGGTGTAGGTATTGGAATTATTTTCGGTAACTACCTTTCTGGTGCAATGAGAAATCCGTCAGCAGCTCAGAAGCAATTCCCGAACTTACTTTTGGGGTTTGCTTTAGCAGAAGCGACTGGACTTTTCGGTCTTGTGGTAGCTTTAATTATTTTATTTGCATTTTAAATAAATAATTATGAATAAATACTTTAGTTTTACTATAGCTTTATTGGCTATACAAAATGATTTGTTTGCAGCTGAGGTAGGCATGCCTCAGCTGGATCCAAAATATTGGGCTTCACAAGCTTTTTGGCTAATTTTAGTTTTTTCCATTTTATATATTTCTTTAGCTAAATTTTACCTGCCTAAAATTAAAAATAATTTAGAAAATCGTGAAAATAAAATTAAGGATGATTTAGATGATGCTAATAAATTTAAAGAGTTATCAGAGTCAAAAATTAGAGAATATGAAAATATTTTAGAAAATGCCAAAAAAGAAGTTATTAAAATTTATATAGAGTCCAAAAACTCTTTAGATAAAGATATTCAATCAAAGAAAGAGGTAATCGAAAAAGAAATTGAAAAAGAAATTATTAAAGCTCAAAAAGAAATTAGCGATCTCAAAAAAAACTCTATTTCTGATATTCAAAAAATATCAGAAAATATCGCTTCCGATATTATTGAAAAAATTTCTGGTGACAAGCTTAATGAAAGTAGCATTAAAGCGGCAGTAGAAGATATATCAAAAAAAAACTTAGGTAAATATTTATGATGATTGATGCAACTTTTTGGGTAATGATATCTTTTTTTGCTTTCATAGGCCTACTTGTATATTTTAAAATTCCTCAAAAAATCAAAATAACCTTAGATGAAAATATTAATAATATAAAAAAACAAATCGATGAAGCAGATAAGCTTAAAGAAGATGCTAAGAACATTTTAACTGAGCATGAAAAAAAAATTAGTAACTCCAAAACAGAGGTGGAACAAATGATTAATAAGGCAAATGAAGAAGCTGAAAAAAATGTTATTAAAACTAATGAAGAATTTCATAATTTGATGGAGACTAGAAAGAAAAATGCTGAAGAGAGAATTAAACAACTTAAAAATCAAGCTTTAAAAGATATTAAAAATACTTCAGTAAAAATTGCCATTGAGTCAGTTGAAAAACTCATTAAAAATTCACTAGATAAAAGCAAATTAGATAAAATTTATAGCACTAGCATTGAGGAAACAAAATTAGCACTTAAGAAAAAATCTAGTTAGAATAGGCCATAAACTAATGGCAAAAAAAATAATAGTTATAGGCTCAGGTTTTGGAGGTCTAGCTGCTGCGCTTAGATTGAAAGCTAAAGGCCATAAAGTTACTTTAGTAGAAAAACATCCTGATCTCGGTGGTCGTGCAAGAGTTTTTAAAAAGGATCAGTTTATATATGATGGCGGTCCAACAGTTATAACTGCACCATATCTGTTAGAAGAATTATTTAAACTATTTAATAAAAAAATTTCTGACTACGTAGAGATAGTACCCTTAGATTTATGGTACCGATTTGTATTCAATAATGGGGATACGTTCGACTACAATGGGGATGATAAATCTATGGAAGAACAAGTTAAAAAATTTAGTCCCTCTGATTATGATGGATATAAAAATTTAGTAAATTTTACTGAAAAAATTTTTAATAAAGGCTTTACAGATTTATCGGATAAACCTTTTAACAATTTGGTTTTTATGATGAAACAAATTCCATCTTTATTAAAATTAAAAAGTTATAAATCAGTATACAGCCTGGTCTCAAACTATATATCCAATGAAAAATTAAGAAGAGTATTTAGTATGCATCCTCTATTGGTAGGCGGAAATCCTTTCAGCACTACTTCGATATATACATTGATTTTATTTTTAGAAAAAAAATGGGGTATTCACTACTCAATGGGAGGAACAGGAAGTGTTGTTAAAGCATTAGAAAAACTAATGATCGAGGAAAATATCAAAATTATTAAAGACGCTGAAGTTACAGAAATACTTACCGAAAATAAAAAGGTTAAAGGTGTTAAAATTAATAATTCAAAAATAATTAATAGCGATTATATAATTTGTAATTCTGATCCTCCGAATGTTTATAATAACTTAATAAGATCAAAAGAAGATTACGATTTTTTATTTAAACAAAAAATGAAAAGAATGGATTATTCTATGGGATTATTTGTTTATTATTTTGGCTCTAAAAAAAAATATAACAATGTTGCACATCATACAATTTATTTTGGAGAAGCTTATGAAAAACATCTACATAAAATATTTGAAAAGAAAATACTTTCTGAGGACATAAGCTATTATTTACATCGGCCATCTGCAACAGATCCAAGTATGGCTCCGGAAGGCCAAGATGCTTTTTATGTATTGGTTCCAGTTCCAAATAATTTATCTAAAATTAAATGGATCGAAGAAGGTGATAAATTTAAAGACTTAGTTTTAGAAAAAATGAATAAAACAGTTCTGCCTGGTATTAAAGAAAATGTAGTTAGTGATTTTTATTTAACTCCTGATTATTTCGAAATCGATCTAGCAACTCTTTATGGATCTGGATTTTCAATTCAACCAAAATTTTCTCAATCAGCTTATTTTAGATTTCATAATCAATCTGAAATATATAAAAACTTATACTTTGTGGGTGCCGGAACACACCCAGGAGCTGGTATGCCAGGGGTTCTTTCATCAGCAAAAGTTTTAGATAACTTATTTTAATGAAAAATAATTTATTAAAAAAACACGCTAAATCTTTTCATTGGGCGAGTTTTTTTTTATCAAGTAACACTTTAGATAAATGCTCATCTCTATATAATTTCTGTAGAACCTTAGACGATATAGTTGATGATAATAATAATAATCTGGAAGTAAAGAAAGAAAATTTTTCAAAATTTAAAATGGATTTCGAAAATAAAAGTCTTAACAATCAAATTATAAAAGATATGTGGTCGATTATTGATAGTGAAAATATTTCTATACAAATAGTATTAGATTTGTTTGATGGAGTTGAGACAGACTTAAAGGAAAAAGTAGTAATTAATTCAAAAAAAGATTTACTTGTCTATTCTTATAGAGTTGCTGGAACAGTTGGATTAATGATGTCAAAAATACTAAAAGTCAAAAATAGAGAAGCCCTAAAAGGTGCAATTGATCTAGGAATAGCCATGCAGCTTACTAATATTGCCCGAGATGTTTGTGAAGATAAAGAACGTAATAGACAATATGTCAGACATGATTTTTTCTCAATTCAGGAGATAATAAAAGAGTCTCAAATATTTTATGAAAACTCATTTAGTTCTATTCGAAAAATACCGTTTAGATCGAGATTTTCAGTTATTGTTGCAAGGCGTGTCTACAGAAAAATAGGTGACTATATTCTTAAACAAAAAAATATGGATAATTACAACAAAGCTGGCAAAATCTATGTTCCCATATTTGAAAAGGCAATTCAGACCTTTTTGTCTATTTTTGACTTTATTAAATTACTATTTTTCAAAAATTTAAATTACGAAAATCAAGAAAATCATAATATTCTAGAACAAGAGATTAATTTAAATGAAAGATTTTGATTATATAATTATTGGTGGTGGATGTGCAGGTTTATCTTTAGCTTACGAACTTGAAGTTAATGATATATTAAAAGAGAAAACTCTAGCAATTATTGAAACTCGTGATGAATATAAAAGAGACAAAACGTGGTCTTTCTGGAAGGTTTTTAACCATAATTTTGACGATTGTGTAATTAAAAGTTGGAACAGTTTTACAATAAATTCTTCGGATAATTCACATGAATTAACAAATGAAAAATTTCCTTACCAAAGTATCGATAGTGGTAAATTCTATAAAAAAATAAACTCTAAGCTCTCCGCAAATTCTAATATTAGTTTTTTTAAAAATCTAAGTGAAATTAACTCAGAAAATTCAATAATTTTTAATAGTATTCATAAAGAAGAATTAGATAAATCTAAATTATGGCAACACTTTCAAGGTATCGAGATAGAAACACCTAAAAATATTTTTGATGAAGAAATAATAAATTTAATGGATTTTAATTGTGATCAAAGAAATGATGTTCACTTTTTTTACACTTTACCATTTAGTAAAAATAAAGCCTTAATTGAAACAACTTGGCTTTCAGCTTTAGATGATCAAAGCTTAATGGATTACGATCTTCAATTAGAAAATTATATTAAAAATAATTTAGGTATAAAAAACTATAAAGTAAATTTTACTGAAAAAGGAGCTATACCATTATTCCATCCATTAAATAAAAATAATAAGAAAACTGTGTATATTGGATCTGCTGGCGGAATGACAAGGTTAAGTACAGGGTATACTTTTTTAAACATCCAAGAGCATAGTAAATATATTGTCGAAAATATTGATAAAATTGAAAAAATGAAAATGTACAATATAGGAAAGAAATATCAGTTTTTGGATAAAATATTTTTAAGAGTTTTAAAAAATAACCCAGATAAAATGCCAAAAATTTTTTTTGAAATGTTTAAAGCTTCGTCAAGCTGTGTAATAAAATTTTTATCTAACAAAAGTAATATCTTTGAAGATATTAATATTGTAGGAAGAATGCCAAAATTAATTTTTATGAGAGCTCTATTTCAGTAATGGAAAAGATAAATTTTAAACACTCACTTATATTTTTCAATTTTTGTATTTTAATTAGCCCATTCTACTTTATGGTAAATTATGAGCCTATAATATTTTGTTTAATCTTAGTATTAATTTTAGGAATTTCGCATGGAGCATTAGATAATTTAAAAGGAAAAAAACTTTTATATTTGTTTGGTTATAGATCTCTTTTTTCTTTTTATTGTGTATATATTTTAATCTCTATCTTAATAGTTTTTTTGTGGGTATTTTTTCCTAATACTATTTTACTATTATTTCTTGTTGTGGCAGCTTATCACTTTGGCAAGGAGGATACGGTATTCTCATTTAAAGAAAAATTTCTAATATCTGAGTTTTTGTACTTTTTAAAAGGATCGGCAGTAATTTTTGCTCCGTTATTATTTCAAAGAGAGAAAACAATCGAAATATTTGAAATTTTAAACTTTAATATTTTTGAGTCTCAATTATTTAATAATCAATTTTTAATAATTTTTTTGTGTTTAAGCTTTTTATCATCTCTCATTATCTCTAATAAGAAAAAGGCTGACTTTAAAGCACTGATGATTATGGATTTTTTTTCTTTAATTATATTAAATCTCTTTTTAACTCCTGTTTTGGCTTTTACAATTTATTTTTGCTTTCTTCATTCTATAAGGCATTCAATTACATTAATCTTCGAGCTAGATAAGTCTTTTAGATCAGGACTAAAGAAATTTATTAACAAAGCTATTCCATTAACTTTTGTAACTGGTGTGATGTTTTTAATAGCGTTATATTTTCTTAATGGCTACTATAAGCTCGACGAGGCTATTTATAAGGTAATATTTATTGGTTTGGCGTCTTTGACTTTTCCGCATATATTGCTCGAGTACTTGTTAGAAAAGAATGAAAAAAGATCTTAAAATTTATTTAGCTTCACCTAGAGGATTTTGTGCTGGCGTAAAAAGAGCAATTGAGATTGTCGAAAAGGCAATAAATAAGTATGGTGCTCCTGTATACGTTAGACATGAGATAGTTCACAACAAACAAGTTGTTGATGAATTAAGACAAAAAGGTGCAATTTTTGTAGACGAACTTTCTGATGTTAAAGACAGAAGTAGACCTGTAATTTTTTCTGCACATGGAGTTCCTAAATCAGTTCCTGACGAAGCGAGGTTAAAAAATTTATCCTATGTAGATGCAACTTGTCCTTTGGTCTCAAAAGTACATAGAGAGTCTGAACAGTTACACAAAAGAGGATATGAAATATTTTTAATTGGACACAAAAATCACCCAGAGGTTATTGGCACAATGGGTCAGCTTCCTAAAGGATCTATTAAATTAATAGAAACTAAAACTGATGTTGAAGATCTTAAAGCTGACAGCTTTAGCAATCCATTAGCTTATATTACTCAAACAACACTTTCTGTGGATGATACTTCAGAAATAATTAATGCTCTTAAAAATAAATTTCCTAAAATTAAAGGTCCAATTAAAGAAGATATTTGTTACGCTACAACTAATCGTCAAGCTGCTGTTAAAGAAATAGCATCTAAATGTGATTTATTTTTTGTAGTTGGCAGTCGAAATTCATCAAATTCAGTAAGACTAGTGGAGGTAGCAAAAAAAGCGGGGTGCAAAAACTCTCAATTAATGCATTCGGAAAAAGAGATACCTTTTAACGAAATAGAGAAATCGGATACTATTGGAATTTCATCTGGTGCATCAGCACCAGAAAAATTAGTACAAGCTTTGCTTGCTAATATAAAAAAAGATCGAAAAGTATCAATTGAAGAGATAGTAGTTGCAGAAGAAAAAGTCGTATTTAAATTACCAAAAGATCTAAATTAATGGCCGTCTATACTCAACTAAACCAAACCAAAATTGAAGAAATATTATCTAATTATAGTTTAGGAAAATTGGACTCATTTAAAGGAATTGAGGAAGGGATAGAAAACACAAATTATTTTTTGTCAGTAAATAAAAAAAAGTTGATACTTACTGTTTATGAAAAAAGAGTTAAAACTGAAGATCTTCCTTTTTTTTCTAATTTGATGTCTTCTTTAAATAAAGCAAATTTTAAATGCCCTGCTCCAGTTTTAAACAATAATAATTCGACAATTACAAATTTCGAAGGTAAAAAATTAATGATAGTCTCTTTTCTTGAAGGAAAAGCAAAGTCAAATTTATCTCCTGATAATTGTAAAGCCATTGGAATAGAAACAGCTAAAATGCACGAATTAACAAAAAATTTTAAAATTAAAAGGCAAAATGATCTATCCATTAATTCGTGGAGAAGCTTATTCGATACTGTGAAAGATCAGTGCTCTAAATTACATAGAGATCTGCCCACACTGATAGAGGAGAGTCTTAATAATGTTGAAAAAAACTGGCCAAAAGATTTACCAAAAGGAATTATTCATGCAGATTTATTTCATGATAATATTTTTTTTAATAAAGATGAACTAAGTGGAATTATAGATTTTTATTTTTCATGTGAGGATTTTTTTGCTTTCGAAATAGCTATATGTTTCAATGCATTATGTTTTGACGGATCTAAAGAAAATTTGAGTTTTAATGTAACAAAAGCTAAACACTTTATTAATGGTTACTCCTCGGTAAGAAAATTATCAAGCTCAGAAAAAAAAAGTATCAAGGTGCTTTCTCAAGGAGCTGCTCTAAGGTTTTTACTAACTCGCGTTTTTGATGCTTTAAACACTGTTGAAGGAGCAATGGTAAAAGTAAAAGATCCCATAGAATACTTAAAAAGGTTAGAATTTCATAAAAATGCAAAAAACCATGAGGATTATTTTTTTTAATGAAATTAAAAATTTATACTGACGGAGCTTGTTCGGGCAATCCTGGAAAAGGAGGTTGGGCGGCTATCATACTAGATAACAATTTAAATCAATCAAGTATTTCTGGAAGTGAAAGTAGTACGACTAATAATAGGATGGAATTAATGGCTCCAATTATGGCATTAAAAAAAATAAAAAAAAAATCTGAAATTACAATTTTTACAGACTCAAAATACGTGAAAGATGGAATTACTGATTGGATAAAAAAGTGGAAACTAAATAATTGGAAAGGTTCAAATAAAAAACCTGTAAAAAATAAAGATCTTTGGATTAAATTAGATGATTGTTGCTTGAAACATAAAATTACTTGGAGATGGGTAAAAGCTCACGCTGGAAACAAATACAATAATCTTGCTGATGAATTAGCGGTTTTGGAAACTAAATAGATTTTAAAAAACTCTCAGCAGCAGATAATTCACATTTAGCTGTTTCTTTTTCTTCCTCTACCTTTTTTACTTCGTTATTTTCTACAAGCATAGTGTACCTATTAGATCTGACTCCCAATCCTTTTTCAGATTTGTCTACTTCTGCTCCAATAGCTTTTGTAAATTTAAGAAAGGGGTCACCAGCCATAAAAATTTTACTACCGGTATTTTGATTTTCTCCCCAAGCCTTCATAACGTTAGGGTCATTTACAGCAATACATACAATTTTTGTAATTCCTTTTTTAGTGGCTAATTCATAATTTTTTATATACCCAGGGAGATGAAGAGCTGAGCAAGTTTTAGTAAAAGCGCCAGGCATACCTAAAATAATAGTTTTGCCTTTACATAGATCTAAAACATCAATTTTTTTTACATTGTTATTTTGGTCGAGATAAAATAATTCTGAGCCCGGAAGTTTATCTCCTATTTTTATTTTCATTGTATTTTACCTAATATATAATTTTTAACTTCTGAATTTGAATTACCAACAATATCAAATGTTTCCTTTTTATCCATATTCAATTTTAGATGTTCAGGTGAATTTAAATTTTTACCTATAGCTTTTTTTATAGTATCGCTGAATTTGTAGGGATGAGCTGTACCAAGAACAACTACATCACCTAAATTTTTAAATTTTTTTGCCGCTCCTACTCCAGTAGCAGTGTGAGGGTCAATTATAAATTTGTGTTCCTTGTATATCTCATCAATAATACTTATTGTCTCTTCGTCTGTTACTTTTATTGCTTCAAAATCTTTTTTTATTTTGTCGATTTGTTTTTTTTCTAAATTAAATAAACTTTTTGACGATAGATCATTCATTAATGACTCTACCTTACTATCGCTTTCATCTAATATATAATAAAGCAGCCTCTCAAAATTACTGGCAACTTGGATATCCATACTTGGTGTGATAGTTGAGATCACCTTATCAGGTTTATATTCACCTGTATTGATTACTCTCTGTAAAATATCATTTCTATTTGTAGCGACTATAAGTTTATTAATTGGTAAACCCATTTTTTTTGCAACATATCCCGCATAAATATCTCCAAAGTTTCCAGTTGGTACTGAAAAGTTAATATTACTTTTTTTTAATTTGAAGAAAGAATAGAAATAATAAACAATCTGGCAAACAATTCTTGCCCAATTAATAGAATTTACACCAGACATGTTTATTTTTGTTCTAAAACTATCTTCGTTAAAAAGCTCTTTAACAATTTTTTGACAATCATCAAATGAACCTTCAATAGCAATATTATAAATATTAGCTCCTCCAATTGTTGTCATTATTTTTCTTTGAATATTAGAAATTTTATTATGCGGATGCAGAACAAAAAGATTTATATTTTTTCTGTTACTTAATGCTGCAATAGCTGCTGAACCAGTATCTCCCGATGTAGCTACTACGACATTTACAGTTTTATCTTTAGCGACTTTTAAGTAATCATACATATTGCCAATTACCTGCATTGCAATATCTTTAAAAGCTAAAGTCGGCCCATGGTAAAGTTCGAGAAGATTTATATTCCCAATTTTTTTTATATTTACAACCTCTTTATCTTTAAAACTACTATAAGATTTTTGTATTAGTGAGCAAAGTTCTTCCTTTTTAATTTCACCTGAACAGAAATTAAGGATAATTTCTGTTGCAAGTTCATTATAATTTAGCTGGCTTAAATAATTAAGTTCTTCGTGATTATACCTCTTTATTCCAGAGGGTAAAAATAACCCTCCACCTGGCGCAAGTCCTCTTAAGAAAATATCTTTAAAACTTAATTTTAAAGACTTATCCCTTGTGCTAAAATAATTCATTTTTTTCTTCTAAAATATAAATAATAAAAAATTATCGAAATTGATATAGCATACCATGTTATAGCATATTTGAGGTGGTTGTTTGGCACATCAATACTGATCTTCTTAGGAACTGGTGTCTTAACTTGATTGTCCTCCAAAAAGATTACAAACCCATTGAATTGTTCTCCTGTAGCCTCTTTCAGATCTTCTAAATTAATTGAAAACCAAATATTATTTTTAATATCATTGTCTGGTGTAAACATGTTTGGTTTATATATTTCTCTCAAAAGACCAACAATATTTTGCTTGTTTGCTGCATTCAGGTTTATTTCAGAGTTACCTTTAAGTTCTTTATTTATCCATCCTCTATTTACTAATACGTTCTCATTTTTGTTTGTTCGAAATGGGGTAATTACATCATATCCTGGTTTTCCTTTTTCATTCAAACTATATAAGTAGATTTGTTTATCAAAATTAAACTTTCCCTTAACATTAATTCTTTGGTAATTTTTTTTTATAGAACTTGAGTATTCAATTGGTTGAGAGTCTAATCCAAAAGTTATTTCGCTTATTAATTCTAACTTCCATTGAAGCCTATAAAGCTGCCAAGTGCCTAGTGCACAAAATAATGTTATAAAAAAAATAACGAATAGTTGAAATAAGAATGCTTTTTTCAATTTGAGTTTAGCTTCCCCAAATATAAATTGCTGCAAAAAGGAATAACCAAACTACATCAACAAAGTGCCAGTACCAGGCAGCTGCTTCAAAACCAAAATGATGAGTCGGTGTTGAATGACCTTTCATTGATCTAAATAGGCACACTGCTAAGAAGATTGTTCCAACGATCACATGAAATCCATGGAAGCCTGTAGCCATATAAAATGTGGAACCATAAATATTTCCATCTAAAGTGAAAGTGGCATGATGATACTCGTAGGCTTGAAAGCATGAAAATATAAATCCTAAAAATACAGTTGCAATCAATCCATTCACCAATCCTTTTCTATCATTCTCTAACATTGCATGGTGAGCCCAAGTTACTGTTGTTCCAGATAATAATAAAATAAGAGTATTGATTAATGGTATATCCCATGGATCAAATGTCTTTATATCGGGTGGAGGCCAGGTTCCTCCGATAGACTCAGTTGGAAATAAACTTGCATTAAAATAAGCCCAAAACCATGCAACAAAAAACATAACTTCTGAAGCAATAAAAAGTGTCATTCCATATCGATGACCTATTTGTACTACAGGAGTATGATGACCTTGGTGCTCTGCTTCCTCAATTACATCTCTCCACCACATAAAGGCTCCATAGACAACTAGAGCAAAACCTACTAATAAAAGCCAAAGAGCTTTGGAATGAAAATAATAAACTGCACCCACTGCTAATACCAACGTTGCAAAAGATACATAAATTGGCCAAGGACTTGGATCAACCAAATGAAAGTCATGTTTCTTTTTTTCAGATGACATTAAGTTTTTTCCTTTTCATAAAATTCTGATGCAAAGAATGTAAAAGATAGTGTTACATCAGAAATATTCTTTGTTTTATTATCATCAACCACTTTGGGATCCAAGAAAAATGTTAAAACAAATTCTTGTTTTTCATTAGGTTTTAATGTTTGTTTTTCAAAACAGAAGCAGCCAATCTTATTCAAATATTTGCCAAATGAAGAGGGGGAAACATTAAATGAAGCTGAACCTGATGAAGTCTGGTTGCTTGGATTTTCTACATTAAATTTGACTGTGTGAACTTGGCCTGGTTTTAAATCTAAAGTATTTTTTTCAGGATAAAACCTCCAATCTGAAGTGCTATGAACATTAGTATCAAACCTCATTTTATAATCTTGATTAACAATAATTTTTGGAATTTCTTTATCCGAAGCATTTTGTGTTGTTCCCCCAAAGCCAGTAACCCTACAGAACAAATCGTACAAGGGCACTGCTGCAAAAGATAAAGCCAACATTAAAAGAAATATTGAAACTAAGGCTACTGGAGTCAAATTTTTTTTGTTAACGGTCATTAAATTTCTCTATTATAAATTCCAATATTGTAAAAGGTAAGTGCAAATAGAAAGATCATAAATAATACTAATAGCACTGCAGTTATTATGTTTTTCTTTTTTTTACTCATTAAAAAAGGCTCCTAGCATTATCAATAAGTAAAATTAGATAAACAAAAAATAGATAAAAGATTGAGTAGATAAATACTTTTCTTGCAATTTTATTTGAGAATTTTATAACCTTTGCTTTAAACAACTCTAAGCATAAATAATTATAATATAATGTCATAACTAAAGCTGTAACTAAGTATAATAAACTCGCAAACTCAAAATAATATGGAGCTATTACAACTGGAAGCATAGCAAATGAGTAAACCAATATATTCGTTTTTGTAGTTTTTGTTCCAGCAATAACTGGTAACATTGGAATCTTAGCTTTCTTATAATCTCCCGATTTATATAAACTCAATGCCCAGAAATGAGAAGGTGTCCAAACAAAAATAATTAAGAAAAGTATTATTGGTTCGATTGTTATTGTTCCTGTAGCTATCGTCCATCCAATAACTGGGGGTAAAGCTCCGGCTGCACCTCCAATGACAATATTCTGTGGAGTTTTTCTTTTAAGCCAGATCGTATAAATAAAAAAATAAAAACCAATAGTTGATGCTAATAATATTGCTGAAATAGTATTTGCTGAATAGTAAAGCATAGCAACAGAAATAATTGATAAAATAATTCCAAAATATAAAGCCTGATTTCTTTTTACTTTGCCTGTTGGTATCGGTCTTAAACAGGTTCTGCTCATTAGGGCATCAACATCGGACTCATACCACATATTTAAAGCTCCAGCCGCACCAGAGCCAATTGCTACTGCTAGTAATGATATTAAAGAAGTTTTAAGATCAACGCTATAAGGTGCAATCAATAAACCAACCATGCAAGTAAATAAAACAAGAGACATTACTCTTGGCTTCATTAGATTAAAAAATGAGTTAAGATCTGATGCTAAACCAAGTTTAGAGTTTCTCGTTTTTAAAAGTATCTGGCTCAATTTACTTTACTTTAGGCAGCTCTTCAAAAGTATGGAACGGCGGCGGCGAAGATACTGTCCATTCCAAAGTTGTTGCTCCTTCTCCCCATGGATTTTGTTCTGCTTTTTTCTTTTTAGCAAAAGCATATAAAAGATTGATTAAGAAAACTGCTAAACCTACGACAGTAATATATGATCCTATTGAAGAAATATAATTCCATCCTGCAAATGCATCTGGATAATCAGCATATCTTCTTGGCATCCCTGCTAGTCCTAAGAAATGCTGAGGAAAGAAAATTAAATTTACTCCAACAAGCGTTAACCAAAAGTGTAGTTTTCCTAAAAATTCTGAATACTCGTATCCGCTCATTTTACTAAACCAGTAATAAAAGCCAGCAAATATTGCGAATACCGCTCCCATTGAGAGTACATAATGAAAGTGTGCAACTACATAATATGTATCGTGCAAGGCAGTATCTACACCAGCGTTAGCTAAGACTACTCCAGTAACTCCTCCTAAAGTGAATAAGAATATAAAACCTATTGCCCATAACATTGGTGTTTTAAAACTTATAGATCCACCCCACATTGTTGCAATCCAAGAGAAAACTTTTATTCCTGTTGGTACTGCAATAATCATAGTTGCAGCTAAGAAATATGCTTTGGTATCTGTGTCTAAACCAACTGTATACATGTGGTGAGCCCATACAACGAACCCTACTACTCCAATAGCAACCATGGCATAGGCCATTCCTAAATATCCAAATACTGGCTTCTTAGAAAAAGTTGAAACTATATGACTTATCATTCCAAAACCTGGAAGAATTAAAATATAAACTTCTGGGTGGCCAAAAAACCAAAATAAGTGTTGGAATAGGACTGGATCTCCCCCTGTTTGAGCTTCAAAAAAAGCAGTTCCAAAATTTCTATCTGTAAGAAGCATTGTAATTGCTCCTGCTAAAACTGGTAATGATAATAAAAGTAAAAAAGCTGTTACTAAAATTGACCACGAGAACAATGGCATTTTATGTAAAGTCATACCCGGCGTTCTCATATTTAAAATTGTAGTTATAAAATTTATTGCCCCTAAGATAGAAGAGGCTCCTGCTACGTGTAAACTTAAAATTGCTAAATCCATTGCTGGTCCTGGTTGACCTGTCTTAGAAGATAACGGAGGATAAATTGTCCAACCTCCACCTACACCCTGTGCACCTGGAGGGCCATCCACAAAAATTGATGCGATTAATAAAATTAAAGCTACTGGCAATAACCAAAAAGAAATATTATTCATTCGTGGAAATGCCATATCTGGAGCTCCGATCATGATTGGGACAAACCAATTTCCAAATCCTCCTATCATAGCTGGCATTACCATGAAGAAAATCATGATCAGTCCGTGTCCTGTAACTAATACATTATATAAATGATAATTTCCTCCAAGAATTCCATCACCTGGATGCGCTAATTCCATTCTCATTAGGACTGAAAAAGCTGTTCCAATAATTCCGGCGATAATCGCAAAAATTAAATACATTGTTCCGATGTCTTTATGATTTGTAGAATAAGCCCATCGCTTCCAACCAGTTGGGTTATGATGATGTTCGTGTGATGCTGTTGTTGCAGACATTATTGTATCTCCTTAATTTTTTTAACTACTTTAATATTGTTATTAATTTCTTCCTTAGCGAATTCTACTTTGGCTTTTTCTAACCATTTATTATATTCTTCTTCAGTTACTACGTTAACAGTAATTGGCATAAAAGCGTGTTTAATTCCGCATAGTTCTGAGCACTGCCCATAAAAAGTTCCAGTTCTATCAGCCCTAAACCATGTTTCATTAATTCTTCCTGGAACAGCGTCTCGCTTTACTCCAAATGAAGGTAAAGCCCAAGCATGTAAAACATCATTAGCTGTAATCATTACTTTAACTACTTTATTTACTGGAACATAAACTTCATTATCTACTGCAAGTAATCTTGGTTGACCTTCTTTCAAATCTTTTTCTTCGATCATGTATGAATCAAAAATTATATTCTCGTCGGGATATTCATATCCCCAGTACCATTGGTAACCTATAGCTTTAATAGTTACATCTGCTTTTGGAATTTCGTCTTGAGAGTATAAAACTTTAAATGATGGTACTGCTAAAACGATTAGAATCAAACAAGGAACTAAAGTCCATATGACCTCGATAACTGTGTTATGGCTTGTTGTTGAAGCTTCTGGATTTCTTGAAGCTCTAAATCTTATACAAGCGTATGCAATTAAAAAAAGAACAAAAACTGTTATTGCAGTAATAACAGGTAATAACATGTAGTCATGAAACCAGACTATATCATCCATCGTTTTTGAGGCTGATTTTTGAAAACCTAATTGCCAATCTACTGGTTCATTAGCCAATAGAGATATCGGCGTTAACGATAATAAAGAGTATGCAATTTTTTTAAGCATGAGTTTTTATACAGCTTTTAAACAATTTCACAATTTCAATTAATGCGACAATTAATGAAAGTTATTGATAAAATTAACTAATGAAATAGCGCCTATTACAGCAGTGTCTGACCTTAGAATGTTTCTAGATATTGTAAATGGCACCACGTTGGGATTCCCATGAATAAGCTCTATTTCTGAAGGTGAGAAATCTCCCTCTGGACCTATAAGTACGGATAAAGATTTCGCTTCTCTTAAAATCTCTTTTTTTAAATTATCTTTAGAATTAACATCTGCAAATAATAGTTTTGAAGAACTGTCTAAATTATTTAGAAAATCTTTAAGTTTAATTACTTGAGAAATTTCTGGAGGAATTAATTGATTGGATTGTTCAGTAGCTTCAATAACAATTTTTTTTGCTCTTTCAAAATTTAATTCTTTAACCTCTGTTCTTTCAGATACAATCGGTGTGATTTTAGTAACACCAAGTTCTGTGGCTTTTTGTAAAATGGTGTCCATTGGACTTTTCTTTACTAAGCAAATCGCTAATTCAATATTAGAATTCTTAGTTGGCTCTTTTAATTTACTTAAAAATTTTACCTCAACCCGATCTCTATCTAGAAAAACTATCTCGCTAAGCCATTCTCCATCTTTATTAAAAAAATTAATGTTAGAACCCCTTTTCATTCTCATTACATTTACAACATAATGAGTGTGCTCTTTAGATAATAGGCTAGTAGTATTTTCTATTATATTTTCTGGGTGAAATAATCTAATATTGCTCATTAAGATCAATTTAAGATATGAAAAATATTAAAGCAATAATTTTTGATGCATATGGCACTCTTTTTGATGTCAA
Source organism: uncultured Pelagibacteraceae bacterium (assembly GCA_902575095.1). Classification (GTDB taxonomy): domain Bacteria; phylum Pseudomonadota; class Alphaproteobacteria; order Pelagibacterales; family Pelagibacteraceae; genus Pelagilacustribacter. The sequence goes on along the minus strand of CACGPY010000001.1, from coordinate 153,919 downwards.
TTCAGCTGCAGAAAAATGTAAAGATAAAATCGGTAGCAAGTGGGAAGATTTTGCCAATTATTGGAGAACCACACAACTTGAATATACTTGGCTAAGAAGTTTAATGAATAAGCACAAAGATTTTTGGCAAGTGACAGAAGACAGTTTAGATAAATCAATGAAAGCTTTTAATATAGATATTTCAATGAGAAATGAATTGTTAAACCTTTATAAAGTACTTTCAACTTTTAAAGAGGTTCATAAAGTTTTAAAAATTTTAAAAGAAAAGAATTATAAACTTGGTATTCTTTCAAACGGAACACCTGCCCTTCTCAATGAATTAATTGAAAGCAATAATTTAAAAAATATTTTTGATGATGTTTTTTCAATTGAAGAAGTAGGAATTTATAAACCCAGCTCAAAGGTTTATGACCTGCCAATTAAAAAATATAATATACAAAAAGACGAAGTTGCATTTTTAAGTGCAAATACTTGGGATGTATCAGGTGGCGGTAACTACGGTTACAATTCTATTTGGGTAAATAGAAATAAAAATATTTTTGATAATCTTGATTATAAACCTAGAAATGAAATAAATAATTTGAAACAATTATTAGATTTAGTATAAGCTAAAAACTGAAGAAATTAAATGACTAAAGGACAAAGAGCGGGAGATGCTCCAATCGGAGTTAATGTTTTAGAAGGTAAATCTTATTATTGGTGTACTTGTGGTAAAAGTTCAAAACAACCTTTCTGTGATGGTTCACACAAAGATACGACTTTTAAACCCTTGCCATATAAAGCTGATCAGTCTAAAAAGGTCTTCTTCTGCACTTGCAAACAAACAAATGATAAGCCAATGTGTGATGGATCGCATAATTTAAAATAAAATATGAAAATTATTGAGGTTAAAAAAATTATTAAAGCTTTAAATGCATCAGATGGTGCAGGTGTTAAATTAAAAAGAAGTATTGGTACACCTGAAGCAGATTATATTGATCCTTTCTTAATGCTTGATGAGTTTGGTTCAGAAAATAAAGATGATTATATTGCAGGCTTTCCTCCACACCCGCATAGAGGAATAGAAACAGTTACTTACATGTTAAATGGAGAATTTGAGCATCAAGACAGCACGGGCGCTAAAGGAATCATGGCATCCGGTGATGTACAGTGGATGAAAACAGGAAGAGGTATTATACACTCAGAAATGCCTGCTATGAAAGAAGGTAAGCTGCTAGGATTCCAATTATGGATAAACATGCCTGCGAAACTTAAAAAAAATAAACCAGAATATCTTTATATTAAAGGTAACGATCTTGGAGTTTACAAAGACAACGAAAAAATTGTTAAAGTAATTGCTGGTAAATATGAAAATGCTGAAGGACCTGAAAAAAATCATAATGTAGAACCAATTTATTTACATGTAAATTTAAATGAAGAAAAAGAATTTTGTTGTGAGGTTCCAGATGGGCACAACAGTTTTATATATTTACTTAAGGGTCAATTAAAAATAGGTGAAAAGGATCACAAAAAAACTTCTGACTCAAATTTAATTTTACTTGAGAGAGGTAATAAACTTATTGTCAAAGCAATAAAAAAATCTGAATTTTTATTTATTGCTGGAAAACCTATAGGTGAACCTATTGCGAGAGGTGGCCCTTTTGTGATGAATACAAAAGCAGAAATACTTGAAGCTATTCAAGATTATAATAACGGAACATTTGCTAAATATTAAAAGTTCAAGTACTTTCTCTAAATGCCAAAGGCAATAATTATAAAAAAAAATGGAGGACCTGAAGTTTTAGAGCTTCAAGATGTTAAGGTTGGAGTTCCTGGTCCTGATGAAATTAAAGTTACCAATTATGCAATTGGTTTGAATTATATTGATACTTATCACAGATCAGGTTTGTATCCCCTTAAGTTACCAAGTGGAATTGGATTAGAGGCTGCAGGTAAAGTTGAGGAAGTTGGATCAAACGTAAATGAATTTAATATAGGTGATAATATAGCTTACGCCTCAGTACCGCTGGGTGCATATTCACAGCAAAGAATTATCCCTTCTAAGATAGCCGTAAAAGTTCCTGATGGTATATCTCATAAACAAGCTGCAACCTTAATGACTAAAGGCTTAACTACAAATTATTTACTTTGTAAAACTTATAATCTTAAAGCTGGTGAAACTGTTTTATTTCATGCTGCTGCAGGTGGAGTTGGTCAAATATTTGCGCAGTGGGCTAATAGTATCGGTGCAAAAGTTATAGGGACGGTAGGTTCGGATGAAAAGATTAAAATCGCCGAAGAAAATGGTTACGCAAATGTTATCAATTATACGAAAGATGATTTTGCAAAAAAAGTAATGGAGATCACCAACAACGAAGGGGTTCCAGCCGTATTTGATGGTGTTGGAAAAAATACTTTTTATGGTTCATTAGCATGTCTTAAAACTAGAGGGATGATGGTAAGTTTTGGAAACGCGTCGGGACCCTTAGATCCAGTTAACGTCCCAAAAGATATTCAGCCAAAAGGTCTCTACTTAACGCGCCCGTCAATTGGTCAGTATTTTACAAATAGAAAAGAACTTCAAGCAGGTGCAAATGCTATTTTTGAAAAAGTAAAATTTGGTAAAATTAAAATAAAAATTGCAAAAGAGTATAGCTTATTAGATGCTAATAAAGCTCATAGGGATTTAGAATCAAGAAAACTTACTGGTCCAGCTATTCTAGTCCCATAATGGTAAAAAATATTATTTCTCCATGTATAAGTATTTGTAGAACTGATCCCGTAACAGGATATTGTTATGGTTGTGCAAGGACTAATAAAGAAAAGAAGATGTGGAAAGATGTAAACACAAAGGACAATTGGAAAAAGGAAAATTTGAAAATAATCATTAATAGAATGCAAGGTTGGCAACTAGAAACTTTTAAAGAGTCTTACAACCATAAAATAGCTAAAGGTATTTCATTATTTAAGAAAAATTTGTTAGAAGAAAAATAAAATTATAAATCATTTTTCATCGAGTCCATATCGCTCAGATGATATTTTAAGGCTTGATTAGAAAGTCTAATTTCTTGTAAAAATAGAAATATTGAAATAATCATACAAATACAACAGGCTGCAAAATTTAATCTCGCTACTTGTAAGCTCCCAAGATACAATAACAAAACCGTAGTCATATTAAATAAAAAACCAAATGCTGCGAAACCCATTGTAAATTTTAAAAGATTAGTTCTATTATTTAGAACATGAAGTTGATTTTCTAGTTGCGGTGGTGCTTTTTTATCAAAAGTTAGTTGATCGTGCAATTTTCTTATTAACCCACTTAATGTGTGAAATCTATTGCTATACATTGTCATCATTAAAGGGATAGCTGGAAACATCAATGCTGCTACTGTGTAATCAATATCCATATCGAATCAAATTGATTATGAAGTTACTGTTTGATATTTACAAGTAATATTTCATGCATCATTTAAAGATATTCATAGAATTAACTAGATTAAATAAGCCAATAGGTTTTATGCTTTTGTTTTGGCCATGTTCATGGGGATTAGCATTTGCTTATTATGTTGATCAAAACTTTGATTTATTTTTGAATTATTTATTATTATTTTTTTTAGGTTCAGTTTTTATGAGAAGTGCAGGATGTATTTTCAACGATATTGTAGATAAAGATTTTGACAAAAAAGTTAGTAGAACAAAAACTAGACCAATAGCAGCGGGTAAAATATCTGTTATGCAGTCGATGATTTATGTCATGATACTATGTTTACTTGCTCTGATGATTTTAATCCAGTTCAACTTCTTAACAGTTGCTCTTGGTATGAGTTCTATGTTGTTGGCATTTTCTTATCCTTTTATGAAAAGAATTACATACTGGCCTCAATTGTTTTTAGGCATTACCTTTAATTGGGGAATTATTATGGCCTGGGCCGCAATTGGTAATAATATATCTTTGGAAATAGTATTGCTTTATATATCAGCCATATTTTGGACATTGGGTTATGACACGATTTATGGAGCTCAAGATATGTCTGATGATGAAATTATTGGTCTTAAATCAACTTCGATTAAATTCAAAAAAAATATAAATCTTTTTGTATCTGTCATGTACTTTATAAATATATTTTTGCTAGTTTGCTTATTTAAAGATTTTATTAGTATAAATTTTTTTTCATTACTATTTTGTGCGTATGCTAGCTCGCTTTTTTATCAAGTAATAAAATTTAATAGAGATAATCCAAATAGTTGCTTGCAAATGTTTAAGTTGAACAATTTTTCTGGGTTTATTCTCTTTGTAACTATATTAACAGTAAATAATTAAATGAAATTTGATGAACTTAAATTAATACTAAAAAGGCTTTTTTATGAATATGTAAAAAAGCATTTAAAAAGAATTTTTTTAGCTCTTTTTTTATCCGTAATTGTTGCGGGTAGTACAGCTGCTATTGCTTGGCTTTTAGATCCTGCTGTAAAAAAAATATTTGAAGAACAAAACAAAGTTTATGCAATGACTATACCGCTGTTAATAGTTATTGCTTTTGCTAGCAAAGGGTTGTCTCTGTATTTTGCAAGAGTAAACATTATAAGAGTAGGGCAGGAAGTTGCTGGTAAAATTCAAAAACAAATAGCAAATAATATTCTTGTATCTGACATACAAACTTTAGATAACCGACACTCCGGAAAATATATTTCTAATATTTTATTTGACGCAAACCAAGTTCAAAACCTTGTAAGTGCTGGAGTTTTAAATTTAATAAAAGATACATTAACTGTTATTGCTTTAGTATCTTTAATGTTTTACCAAAACTGGAAGCTAGCTTTTTTTGCTATTTTAATGATGCCATTAGCGGGAACTCTAGCAAAATCTTTAGGCAAAAGAATTGGTAAAGCTACCTCAAAAGCCGGGGAGTCCTCGGGAAAGTTAGCAGCGTTTTTATCTGAAATATTTAAGGGATCAAGGATGATCAGAATCTATCAGCAAGAAAAAGAGGAAAATAAAAAAGCTGAAAGTGTTATAGATGATTTGGTGGAGAAGAATATAAAAATTGGTAGCGTTTTAATTCGAGCAACTCCTATCATGGAGATTTTAACTGGTTTCATGATTGCTGGTTTTATAGTTTTTGCTGGAAAATTAATTGCTAATGGAGAACTTGGTGTAAATAATTTTTTTTCTTTTTTAGCTGCAATGATGCTTGCTTATCAACCTATAAGATCTCTTGCTACAATAAACATGGCAGCATATCAAGGGGCAGCTGCCTTTAAACGTATTAGTAAAATAATTGATAAAAAAATTGATATTGGGGAAAATGCTAGCTTACCTAATTTGGAGTTGAAACAATCGAATATTAAATTCGAGGGAGTGGGATTTAAATATCTTTCTACTAATGAAAAAGCTATAAAAAATATTTCATTTGAAATTAAAGGCAACACAATGGCTGCTTTCGTCGGTCATAGTGGTGCAGGAAAGAGTACTATAATTAATCTTTTACCTCGGTTTTATGATCCCCAGGAAGGAGTAATACGGATAGATAATCAAAATATAAATAAAGTTTCATTATTCTCATTAAGAAAAAGTTTATCCATGGTAAGCCAAGACGTAATTTTATTCGACGACACAATCAAAAATAATATTGCATACGCAAAAGAGAGTGCAACTGATGATGAGATTTCAAAAGCATGTAAGTATGCAGCAGCAGATGAATTTATAAAAAGACTTCCTGATGGTTATGATACATTAATTGGAGAAAATGGAATTAGGCTTTCTGGAGGCCAAAAACAGAGAATATCTATTGCTAGGGCTGTTTTAAAAGAATCGCCAATTATTTTGTTAGATGAAGCTACATCATCTTTAGATGCTGACTCAGAGGAAATTGTGCAAAATGCAATAAATAATTTAACAAAGAATAAAACAACTTTAGTAATAGCTCACAGACTTTCAACAATTCATAATGCTGATAAAATTTTTGTTATGAAAAGCGGATCAATTGTTAACTCTGGAACACATGATTTCTTAATTAATAGCTGTGAAGAATATAAATCTCTTTATAAAAAACAATTAAAATAATATGATTCTTTTATATAGGGTCTTAACTTTATTATTATATCCATTTTTAATTGTTTTTATATATTTTAGAAAATTTTTAAAAAAAGAGGATCCACTTAGATTTAAAGAAAAAATATTATCTTCTAATTTTGATTCTAATAGAAAAGTATCATCAAAATTAATTTGGTTTCACGCTGCAAGTTTAGGTGAGTTTAAAAGTATCATACCCATAGTAGAAAGTTTGCTGAATAATTATAAAGATCTTGAAGTTCTGATAACTACGTCTACTTTAAGCTCAGGGGATTTATCAAAGATTGTATTAAAAAAATTTAGTAACGTACATCATCGTTATTTTCCGTATGATATAGAATTTTTAATAAAGAATTTTTTAAACGTATGGAAACCAAATTATATTTTTTTAGTAGACTCAGAAATTTGGCCAAACTTGATTTTATTAGCAAAAAATCAAAAAATTCCTTTAGCTCTAATTAACGCAAGAATAACTGCAAAAACATTTAATAAATGGATAAAATTTCCTAAAACAGCAAAAAAAATTTTTGGTGCTTTTGATTTATGCCTTACTTCAAATGATGAAACAAAACATTATTTAAAAAAGTTCGAAGCAAAAAATATTTCTTTTCATGGTAATATCAAATTCATTGATGAAGTGGATAAAGATAAAATTAAGAATTTAAATGAAAATTTTTTATTAATGAGAAGATTTTGGATTGCGGCAAGCACTCATCAAGGTGAAGAAATGTTTTGTCTAAAGACACATAAAAAAGTAAAGGAAAGATATAATGATGTAATTACATTCATTATACCTAGGCATATTAATAGAGTTAAAGATATTAAAATTTTAGCCGATAAACTTAATTTAAAAACTCAGATACTGAATAAAGGTGAAATAATTTTAAACAATAAAGAGATAATTATAATTAATTCATTCGGAGTTTTGAATGATTATTTCAAGTATGCAAAAAGTGTTTTTGTCGGTAAATCGACCTTAAAAAAACTTAAATATTCTGGAGGTCAAAATCCTATAGATGCAGCTAAACTGGGATGTAAGGTTTACCACGGGCCGTATGTATATAATTTTCAAGAAGTTTATAAAATTCTTAATAAATATAATATCTCAAAAGAAATCGGTACATACGAGGAATTAAGTGAGAATTTAATTAAAGATCTTCTTAGTCACCAAAAATCGGAAATTGGTATTACAGATCAGCTAAAGGTTTTAGGTCAAAAAATATTAGACAAAACGATGTTGAATATTAATAGCTTTATTAAATGATACTTAAAAAACCAAAGTTTTGGGACAAAGAGAAGAGCGTAATATCAATAATATTATATCCTTTTACATTTATAGTTTTAATAATTCTTATGTTAAAAAAAAAGTTAGTAAAAGCTAAAAAATTTAATATTCCTATAATTTGTATTGGAAATATCTATATTGGGGGGACAGGAAAAACTCCTACTTCTATCTATGTTGGAAATGAGCTAAAAAAATTAAATCGAAAGCCAGTTATATTAAGAAAATTTTATAGAAACCATGATGATGAACATAGTCTGATTAAGAAATATCATGAAGACTTAATTTTAGCCAACAATAGAGAAGAAGGAATTATAACGGCTCAAAAAAAAAATTTTGATAGTGTTATTCTTGATGATGGTTTTCAAGATTATACAATCAATAAAGATTTGAATATTATATGTTTTAATCACAACCAATTAATAGGAAATGGTATGATTTTGCCATCAGGTCCTTTGAGAGAAAGTTTATCAAGCCTAAAAAGAGCAGATATTGTTTTAATAAATGGAGACCGGGATGTAAAATTTGAAGATAAGATTCTAAAAATTAATAAAAAAATTGAAATTTTTTATTCGCATTATACACCAGTGAATATATTTGAATTTAAAAATAAAAAATTAATGGCAATTGCCGGTATTGGTAATCCTGAAAATTTTTTTCAACTTCTTGAAAAAAATAATTTACAAATTGAAAAAAAAATTATTTATCCTGATCATTACAATTTCAGAAAAAAAGAATTTGAAGATATAGTTCGAAATGCAGAAGATAAGAATTACCAAATCGTTATGACCGAGAAAGATTATTTGAGAATAAAAAATTTAAATTTAAATTTAAAAAATATTGGATTTCTTAAAGTATCACTAAAATTAGACGATAAGGAAAAATTTCTCAATAGAATAAAAGAATTATATGATAAAAATAATTAATTACTTTCTACAATCCCTTTTAATTTATATTTTTTTTCTTTTTGGTTTTATAACAAGATTAAATATTGGTAGAAAGATATTTGGTAATTTATTTTCAATTTTTGGTCCTTTTTTTAAGTCTGAAAAAATAATTAATAACAATTTAGATATTTTTTTAAAAAATTTTCCAGAGTTTAATAAAAATGAAATTATAAAAAAAATGTGGAAGAACTATGGTATGACTTTTATTGAGTACGTATATTTAAATAAATTTAAAAGTCATAATTTACACATGGTCATTAAAGGTAAGGACACCTTGGCCTCAATAATAAAAGAAAAAAAACCTGTCATTTTTGTATCAGGTCACTTTGCAAACTTTGAGCTGATGTCCATGGAAATAACAAAAAATGATATCCCACTGGCCACAATATATAGGCCTCTAAATAATATTTTTCTTAATCCTTTCATGGAATATTTGAGAAAAAAATATATTTGTAAAAATCAAATTAAAAAAGGAATTAATGGAGTACGTGAATCGATAGATTTTATAAAAAAAAATCACAGTATTGCACTTATGATCGATCAAAGAGTAAGTGAGGGAGAAAGAATAAATTTTTTCAACAAACCAGCGCTCACAACTACTCTACCTGCTCAACTTTCTATAAAATATAATTTAAATATAGTTCCAGTTTACATTAAGAGAAATGAAAAAAATGATTTTGTAATAGAATTTCTAAAGGCTATAAATCCTGGAAAATTTAAAAACAAATTAGATCTTTCTCTAAAATTGAATAAAATCCTTGAAGAAATGATTGTGCGAAACCCCTATCAATGGATTTGGACGCATAATAGATGGAAGTAAAATCTTATTTTTCTCTTTTTTTAAATCGCTCATTAACCTCAAATGGTGAGTAATAAGCCTCTTGAAGATCTACATTCCAGTAATTTAAATTTTGTAATTTTATTTCTTTACCCGATATTGCGCATAAGACATAATCTCCATCTTCTACAACTTCAAAATAATTGTGTTTAAAAATAAGTTTAGCTTTTTTTTTACTCATCAATAAATTATACAATATATATTCAGTCATGAATATTGGATTAATTGGTAGTGGTGGAAGAGAACATGCCTTATGTAAAAAAATACATGAGTCTAAAATAATAAATAAGATTTTCTGTTTTCCAGGAAATGCTGGGACCTCAAAATTAGCTACTAATGTCAATGTTGATATTTTAGATTTTAAAAAAATTCTTACTTTTATAAAAATATTAAAAATTGATTTGATGATAGTCGGTCCTGAAGAGCCTTTGGTTTTAGGAATTGTTGATTATTTAAAAAAAAACAAGATTAAAGTATTTGGTCCTAGTAAATATGCTGCAAAACTTGAAGGCTCAAAAGCATTTATGAAAAGGATTTGCTCTAAATATAAAATTCCTACAGCCAAATTTAAAATTTGTTTTAAAATAAGTGAAATAAATGATTTTCTAAAAAAGTGTGATTTGCCAGTTGTGGTTAAAGCTGATGGTCTAGCTGCTGGAAAAGGTGTAACTATTTGTAAAACAAAAAAGCAAGTTATAAAAGTCTCTAAAGAAATATTTAAAGGAAAGTTTAAATCATCAAGAAAAGTAGTTCTTGAGGAATTTCTTGAGGGAGAAGAAGCTAGTTATTTTATCATAGTAGATAACAACCATTTTAGATTTTTTGGAACCGCTCAAGACCACAAGCGTGTTTACGAAAATGATGAAGGACCAAATACTGGAGGTATGGGTGCTTATTCACCTGCTCCAATAATAACAAAAAGTTTGGAAAAAAAAATTGTATCTAGGATTATTAAACCTACACTATCAGCTTTGAGAGAGAAGGGAAGTCATTACAATGGATTTTTATATATTGGTTTAATGATAAAAGATTTTAATCCATATTTAATAGAATTTAACATAAGAATGGGAGATCCCGAATGTCAAGTAATATTACCGAGATTAAATACGGACTTAGTTAAAATAATTAGTTTTGCAGTAAATAATAAATTGAAAAAAATTAAAATCTCTTGGAAAAAAAATAAATGTATGACTATTGTTTTATGTTCTAAAGGATATCCTGGTAAATATAAGAACTTTTTGGAAATTAAAAAACTTGATGAAATAAAATTAACTAAAAATGATTTTATTTATCACGCAGGAACAAAATTTAAAAATAGTTCGTTGGTATCAAACGGCGGTCGAGTATTAAATATCACATCAATAGGTAAAGATTTTAAAAATATTAGAAAAAATATTATTTCAATTATAAAAAGGATTAGTTGGAGCGAAGGTTTCTTTAGGAAAGATATTGGTTGGAGAATAATTAAAAAATAATGAGAATTATAAGTGGTTCATTAAAAGGTAAAACTATAAACTATTTAAAAAACTCTACTACTAGACCGCTTAAAGATCTAGTTAAAGAAAATATATTTAATATTATTACGCATTCAAGTTTATTCAAAGTGGAATTAAATAACTCAAATGTACTAGATTTATATTCAGGTGTAGGCTCTTTTGGAATTGAATGTTTATCAAGAGGTGTAAGAAAAGTTACTTTTGTGGAAAATGATTTAAATGCATTAAATACCCTAAAAAAAAATTTAACACTTTTATCGTTGAATAATAGAGCAGAAGTAGTTGATACAAGTGTTGAGTTTTTTTTAAAAAAGGAAAAGACTTTTAAGTATGACTTTTTTTTTTTTGATCCTCCTTTCGCCGATAAAACTTTTATTGAAAATCTACAATTTTTTAAAAAAAGTAAAGTTTATAAAAATAGCCATGTTGTTGTAATTCACAGAGATAAGAAAAGTGAAGAAAATTTAAATGATTATCTGAACATTTTCCTTACAAGAAAATATGGACGATCAAAAATAATATTTGGCTCTTTTAAGTAAGATTCTTTTTGGTTAAAATTTTCACTTGCTCAACAGCTGGCTGATTATATGGATTAATGTTTGTTAATTCGCCAATAATTATTGTCTCCAACATAAAATATGAAAATAATTCACCTAAGGTAGTTTCACTTATATTTTTTATTTCGAATTCTCGAAAAGGAATTTCTTTTTTTTTAAGACTTTGAATTAATGCATTTTTTTGTGCTTCTTTTATCACATTTAATTTTTTCTTATTTAAAAAATACTTATTTTTTAAAATTTTATTCGTTACAACTTGTTCATTGGTTTTACTATTTATACTGAATATGTGAAACAATTTATCTTTGGGTCCATCTAAGTAAAGCTGTAACAAACTATGATGGTCTTTTGGTACGCTTGATATCATTGGAAGAAAGCCTTTTTCTTTTTTTCCTAAACTTTCAGCGATAAGTTGTTGGCACCATAAAAGGAATTTTTCTAACTCTGGCGCATAATTTAAGAAGATAATATTCTTAATTTTTCTTTGTTCTAATAAATTAGCTAACTTAACAACACTATCTTTTAAAAATATTTTTTTCTTATTGTTTAAGAAATTTAAAATATCAGATCTAAGTCTAAAAATATTTAATCCCATTAAATAAGCTGGAATCATACCAACTTCTGATAAAATAGAATACCTTCCGCCAATATTTTTTTTATGCTCAACAAAGAATAAATTATATTTTCTTGCGATGATTTGAAGAGGGCTCTCTTTTTTTTCAGAGATGATAATTATATTTTTTGCTTTTTTTTTTAATATTTTTAAGCTTAAAAAATTTGATAGAGTTTCAGTTGTAGTCCCTGATTTAGAAATAATAATAAATAAAATTTTTTTTAATTTTTCATTTTTTTTAAAAAAAAAATTTTTTTTGGGGTCAATATCGTCAAAAAAAAAGAAATCTTTTTTAATTTTACTTTGAAATATTTCATAAATTGAATTAGCTCCTAAAATCGACCCACCCATGCCGATTATAGCAATTTTTTTAAATTTTTTAAATTTATTTAAATCTTTAGTTGAAAAGTTAAACTCAAAATTTTTGCTTAGGACATTTAAAGTATGCTTTGGATTTTTAATATCTTTATTTATTCTTTCTTCAATTATATTAAAATTTTTACCAAATTTTGAAAGTAAGGTTTTATCTAGATGCTTGCTTTGAATATAATTTTCTGTTTTTAAATTATTTTTTTTCACTTACGAATTTTTTCTAGTATCGATGTTTCTGTTGTTGACGATCTAGATGTATTTTTTTTTTTTGGAGCTTTCAATATATCTTTTAATTTATCTTTTTGGCTTTCCTTTTTTTTATAAATAGTATCAGGCTTTGGTATTTCCTCATAATTAGGTGGAAGAACTAATGGCCCTCTCTTTTTTACTAAAAATTCATCTGTCGTTGTTGTTTTTTCATTTCTTAAAGCTTTCCCAACATCTCCACATGAAACGAGGAGTATCATAGCCCCAAACATAAAATAAACGATTTTCATTTAATCTTTTTTAAGAAGTCCTCCAATTAATAAAGTAATTATACCCAATGTAATAAATATATCTGCAATATTAAAAACAAACCAATGAAAATTATTGTAATGTAAATCTATAAAATCTGGTACTGCATTATATGTTATTCTATCATAGAAGTTTCCTAAAGCACCACCAATAATTATTGAATAAACGAATTTATCAAAATTATTTGAATTTATAAAAACATAAAATATTATTATTATTACCAACCCTATCAAAAGAGTAACTAAGTTATAAAACAAGTAAGAATTTGTGCTGAATAAGCCAAAACCTATACCAATATTCCAGACTAAATCTAAATTGATATAATCATTTAAATAGTAAGTGTTCTCAGTAAAATTATTAAGGATGAATAATTTTGTGTATCTATCTAAAAAAAAAATTATTGATATAATACACAAATAATAAATATTATTTTTAATAATAATTTTGCTCTTTATTTCTTTAAAGTTAATCAAAATATTTACTTTCTATTTTATTGGACAATTTTCTCTTTGACATTTTTTTTCTAAAATTTTCCAACACCTTTCACATTTTATTCCTTGAGCCTTTTTAACTTCAATCTTAATTTCATCATTATTTGACAATTCTTTTTTAGCTTTTGAAACAATAAAATAATCTGGTAAATCTAATTTATCAAAAAGATCAAATTCATTTTTTTTTAGTATTATTTTAATATCAGCTTCTAAACTTGATCCAATTTCTTTGCTAGCTCTCTTCTCCTCTATCGCAATATTTGCATCTTGTTTAATTTTGAATAATTTCAACCATTTTTCATTTAGTTTTTTATTTTCCCAACTCACTGGAATTTTTACAAAATGACTTTCATGTATACTTTCATCATTATTTTTATTTACTAAGTTATAAATTTCTTCGGTAGTAAAAACTAAAATTGGAGCAAACCACTTTAATAAACTTTCTAAAATTACATTAAGAACAATTACACAGTTTTTTCTTTTTTTTGAATTTATACTATCACAGTAAAGAACATCTTTTCTAATATCAAAATAAAAAGAAGAAAGATCAAGTGTGCAAAAATTTAAAAGTTCTTTATATAATTTATGGAAATTGTAATTTTTCAAATTTTCATTAAAAGATTTATTTACTAAAAATAGCTTATGTAAAATAAATTGTTCTAATTCATCAAATTCGTTTAGCTTAATTTTTTCAAAGTTTTGTTTTTCAAAATTATCTTTTAAGTTGCCAAGCATAAATCTAAAGGTATTTCTAATTTTTCTATAAGATTCTGCGTGTTGTATTAGTATATTTTTATCTATTCTTAAATCTTCAGCATAATCAGATGCTGAAGCCCAGACTCTAAGTATATCTGCACCGTAATTTTTCAATATATCTTCTGGAGAAATGACGTTGCCCATCGATTTAGACATCTTCATACCTTTGCCATCCACAACAAAACCATGTGAAAGGATACTTTTAAACGGTGCTTTGCCTCTAGTTCCGCATGATTCTAATAAGGACGAGTGAAACCACCCCCTATGCTGATCGGAGCCTTCTAAATACATATCTGCGGGCCATTTTAAATCTTTTCTTTTCTCTAAAACAAAACTGTGTGTTGAGCCACTATCGAACCAAACTTCAACAATATCATTTAGTTTTTCATAATCTTTTGAGTCATAATCATTACCTAAAAAGATTTTTAAGTCATCTGTAAACCAACAATCGGAACCTTGCTTTTCGTATATAGAGGCAATTCTATCTATAATTTTTTGATCTCTTAATGGTTCTTTTGTTTTTTTATTTATAAATATTGGCAATGGAACCCCCCAAACTCTTTGTCTTGAAACACACCAGTCTGGTCTTCCTTCAATCATTGACAGAAGTCTATCTTTACCCTTACTTGGGTAAAAGACAGTTTCATTAATAGCTTTAACGGCTTTATCTCTTAATTTATTTTTTTGCATAGAAATAAACCATTGAGGAGTTGCTCTATAAATTAATGGAGCCTTAGATCTCCAAGAATGAGGATAGCTATGATTAAGTTTGTCATTTCTAAGTAATCTATTTTGTTCTTTAAGTTTTTCTATTACGATCGGATCTGCTTTAAATACATGTGTATTTGTAAAATATGGTACTTCTTTTGTATAAATGCCGGCGTTATCAACTGTATAAAGTGATGGTATATTATTTTTTAAACACAAATTGAAGTCGTCTGGCCCATGACTAGGCGCACAATGTACAATTCCTGTCCCTTGTTCCAAATTAACAAATTGAGCATCCAACATTGGAACACTATAGTCAAAATCCATTTTGACAAAGGGATGACTACATATTGTTCCTTGAAACTCTGAACCTTTAAAAGTCTTTAACTCTTTAAAGCTTTTTATTTCACACTCTTTAGTTATTGAGTTAATTAAATTTTTAGCAACTACAATTTTCTTGTCTTTAAAATACTCAAGATTTTCAATTTCCAAAACTGCGTATTCAATATTGCTATTAAAAGCTAGTGCTTTATTTGCTGGTATTGTCCATGGCGTTGTTGTCCAAATTACAATATTTGTATCTTTTAAAAAGTCTTTGTTAGTTTCTTTAACTTTAAATGCAACATATATTGTATTAGAAGTGTGGTCTAAATATTCAACTTCAGCATCAGCTAAAGCAGTCTTTTCTACAGTAGACCAAAGAACTGGTTTAAATCCTTGATATAAACTCCCATCTAAAAGAAATTTACCCAATTCTCTAACAATTTGAGCTTCGGCCTCGTAACTCATTGTGGAATAATAGTTTTCAAAATCCCCTACTACTCCAAGTCGCTTAAACTCTTTAATGTGTACATCAATCCAACTTTTTGCAAACTCTCTACACTCTTGTCTAAAATCTTTAATTGGAATTTCATCTTTATTTTTTTTCTTTTTTTTGTACTGTTCCTCTATCTTCCACTCTATGGGTAGACCATGACAGTCCCAACCAGGAACATAAACAGAGTCTCTTCCATTCATCTGGTGAAAACGAGTAATCATATCCTTTAAAATTTTATTTAAAGCAGTGCCCATGTGTATATGCCCATTCGCATAAGGTGGACCATCGTGAAGCACGAACTTTTCTTTTCCCTTTGATTTTTTTCTTAGCTTTTCAAAAATTTTATTTTTTTCCCATTTTTTTAAAATTTCGGGCTCTTTTTGTGGTAAGCCGGCTTTCATAGAAAAAGCTGTTTTAGGTAATAGCAAAGTATCTTTGGACATTTTTATTTTTTTGCCTGCTCTATATCAAGTATTATTTGTTTTTTTAAATGTTTTAAATTCTTAAATTTTTTTTCTGGTCTAATAAATTTTTTAAAACTTACGCCCAATACTCTATTATATAAATTTTTATTAATTCCAAAGATATTTGTTTCTAACAATAGGCTTTGTCCCTTAAAAGTCGGCCTATAACCTATATTAGCAATACCTTTTTTGTTATATTTTCCAAAATTAACTGTCACTCCATATACGCCTAACTTAGGAATTACATAATCATTGAGTTTCATATTGCATGTAGGAAAACCTATTTTACGTCCCCGTTTTTTTCCTTTTATAACTTTACCTTGTATACACCAATTACGATTTAACAATTTATTTATTTCAGCAATTTTACCTGCTCTAATTTTTTTTCTTATCAATGAAGAAGAGATTGTTTTCTTATTTCTTTTATAAGGGCTGGTTATAATATTTTTATAATTAAATTCTTTCTCGAACTTTTTTAAAGTTTGTATATTACCATGGCGCTTATATCCAAATTTAAAGTTTTTACTTACGTATAAATATCTACATTTTGTTTTTTTATAAATAATTTTACTTATAAATTGTTCTGCTGATAAAGAAGAAAATTTTTTGTCAAATTTAATTATTGATAAAAAATCTAATTTTAATTTTTCAAATTGTATTTTTTTTTGTTGTAAAGAATTAATTCTATGGTCTTTATTTTTTTTACTAAAAAACATTACAGGTACCGGTTCAAAAGTCATTACTCCTAGTGGGAGTTTAAGTTTTTTTGCTTTTTGCCTCGCTTCATTTATTACTTTTTGATGCCCTAGGTGTAGTCCATCAAAGTTTCCTATGGCTATTACGCCGTTTAAATGTTTGCGATTTAAATTCACATTATTATAAATTTTCATTACCATTTTAATTCTTTTTGAAAAAAATTTGCTTTTACTTCATACTTATTCAAAAGAGATTCTAATTCCGATTTATTTTTATATTCATCTCGATGAACTCCCTGTGATATAAATATACAATCTATATTTAAGTTGTTAGCTCCTTTAATATCTGTTCTTAGATTATCACCAATAGCTAAAACTTTTTCGTTTGAGTTAAAGCACATTTTGTAAACCTCTTTATAAGGTTTTCCAAAATAAACTACTTCGCCGCCTAATTTTTCAAATACCTTTGCTATTGATCCAGCGCATAGCTCTTCAACATTTCCTCTGTGAACTGTTAAATCTGGATTAGTACAGATCAATTTTTTTGAAATATATTTTTTTAAGTAATTTGAGTAGTATTCTAAATTATCTTCGTGCTCATCAAATAAACCAGTGCAAATAATAAAATCGCAACTTTCAAGGTCAGTCTTATTATTTTTTACTTTTTCAAAAACAGAAGTATCTCTCGGTGGCCCTAAATGAAAAAAGGTCTTACCAAATTGGTTTTTATTAATTGCATGCATAGCTGCCTCACCTGAAGTCATAACATTTGAAAGATATTTTCTATCCATATTCATTTTTAATAAAAAATTTACTACCTTTGAGCTAGGTCTTGGAGCATTTGATAAAAAAACAATTTTTTTTGAATTATTTTGTAATTGCTCTATAGCCACTATCGCTTCTGGATAAAGCGCAACTCCATTATGTATCACGCCCCATAAATCTATAATAAAGGTGTCATATTTTTTGTATATCTCAGATAAATGACTAAGTTCTCTCAATTTTCTAATTCTTTCTCCTCTTTATGCTCACAAAATATAGTATTTTTAGGTTTTTTTAATGATTTTTGCCTCTTGAAATCTAGTTAAAACATACCATATCAACACTACATAAAAATTTATAGGAGAAAATACATATGAAATTTAGACCTTTGCACGATCGAGTGCTTATTAAAGTGCTAGACAGTGAAGAAAAAACTGCTGGCGGAATTATCATCCCAGACACTGCAAAAGAGAAACCTCAAGAAGGTGAAGTTGTTGCTGTAGGACCTGGTGCTAAAAATGAAGATGGAAAAGTTGCTCTTATGGACGTTAAAGTTGGAGACATAGTTCTATTTGGAAAATGGTCTGGAACAGAGGTTAAGATTGACGGCAAAGAATATAGCATTATGAAAGAATCTGACATAATGGGAATTTCAAAAAGTAAAAAATAAACTTTAGAGGAGAATGAAATGGCAAAAATAATTAAATTTGACACAGAAGCAAGATCAAAAATGCTCACTGGGGTCAACACTTTAGCAAACGCTGTAAAAGTTACACTCGGTCCAAAGGGACGTAATGTTGTCATGGATAAATCTTATGGCGCTCCAAGAACTACAAAAGATGGTGTTTCAGTTGCAAAAGAAATTGAGCTTGAAGATAAGTTTGAAAATATGGGAGCTCAAATGGTCAAAGAAGTTGCAAGCAAAACAAATGATAACGCTGGTGATGGAACAACCACTGCAACTATTCTTACTCAGGCAATTGTAAATGAAGGTCTTAAATATGTTACGGCTGGGATGAACCCGATGGATATCAAACGAGGTATCGATAAAGCTGTTGAACAGGTAATCGACAAATTAAAAACTTCTTCAAAAAAAGTTAAAGCTAACGAAGAGGTAGCTCAAGTAGGTACCATTTCTGCAAATGGTGAGAAATCTATCGGTGATATGATCTCTAAAGCAATGCAAAAAGTTGGTAATGAAGGCGTTATTACAGTTGAAGAGGCAAAAGGAGTTGAAACAGAATTAGATGTAGTTGAAGGTATGCAATTCGATAGAGGATATCTCTCTCCTTATTTCGTTACTAATACAGAAAAAATGACAACCGAACTTGAAAATCCATTAGTTCTTTTAGTAGAGAAAAAATTAACTAACTTGCAACCAATGGTTCCACTTTTAGAATCAGTTGTTCAAGCAAACAGACCATTAATGATTATCTCCGAAGATGTAGAAGGAGAAGCTTTAGCGACTTTGGTTGTTAATAAATTAAGAGGTGGTTTGAAAGTTGTTGCAGTTAAAGCACCTGGATTTGGTGACAGAAGAAAAGCAATGTTAGAGGATATTGCTATCTTAACTGGAGGACAAGTTATTTCAGAAGATCTGGGTATAAAATTAGAAAATGTTAAGATAGGAGACCTAGGTTCTTGTAAGAAGGTTAAAATCGATAAAGAGAATAGTACGATTGTAGCTGGAGAAGGTAAAAAATCTGACATAGAAGCTAGATGTAATCAAATAAGATCAGAGATAAATGAGACAACATCTGACTACGATAAAGAGAAACTTCAAGAAAGATTAGCTAAACTTGCTGGAGGTGTTGCTGTTATTAAAGTTGGCGGTGCTACAGAAGTAGAAGTTAAAGAGAGAAAAGACAGAGTTGAAGATGCTCTTAATGCAACTAGAGCTGCTGTTGAAGAAGGAGTAGTAATCGGTGGCGGTTGTGCATTACTTTATGCTGCACAAGATTTAGATGCCGTAAAAGTAAAAGGTGATGACCAAAAAGCTGGTGTTGAAATAGTTAAAAAAGCTCTTCAAGCTCCGATCAGACAAATCACAGCTAATGCAGGTGTCGATGGTTCTGTAGTTGTTGGTAAACTTTTAGAGGGCAAAAAAGCTTCTCAAGGTTACGATGCTCAAAACGAAGACTACGTAGATATGTTTGCTAAAGGAATTATTGATCCAACAAAAGTTGTTAGATCTGCATTACAAGACGCTGCTTCTATAGCTGGACTATTAATTACAACGGAAGCAATGATCGCTGACAAACCTGAAGAAAAAGATGCTGGTCCTGCAATGCCTCCTATGGGTGGCGGCATGGGTGGAATGGGCGGCATGGGTGGAATGGGTATGTAGTTTAACCTATCCTAAAGATTTTAAAAAAGGCTGCAATTTTGCAGCCTTTTTTTTTGCAATGAATAAACACGCATTCGAACTAAGTATCACTCCATCTTTTAGTACTCTTAAATTGTTATCTGCTAAAGTTTTCCCTGTAGATGTAATATCAGTGATTATCTCTGAAGAGCCTATAAAAGGATATGTCTCTGTAGCACCAAGACTAGGTATTAATTTATATTGGGTAACTCCTTTTGAAATCAAAAAATCATTAGTTAAATTTGGATACTTAGTTGCTACTCTCAACCTAGTATTTCTTTTTGATCTAATATCAAATGATATTTCTTCAAGATCAGCAATTGTCTGCACATCTACCCAGTCATCTGGCACAGCAATCACTAAGTTTGCATTTCCATAGTCAAGTTTTTTTTGGATATTTATTTTACTTTGTAAATTTATGTCGGACTCTTTCAAAAGATCTAGACCAGATATACCGATATCTAGCGTTCCGTCTCCTATTCTTTGAATAATTTCTTTAGCATGTAGAAATATAATTTTAACGTTCGGTTTATTTTCGATAGCGCCAAAATAATTTCTTTCCTTTTTACTTTGTACAATTTTTAATCCTCTATCATTAAAAAATAATATTGATTTTTCTTTTAATCGCCCTTTACTTGGTAAACCTATTGTGATCAATTCTTTCATAAATTTTTTAAATTTATTGCTGCACCAACGGCAGGAATACTCTTTTTAGCTCCTAAACTTTTTAGCAAATCATCATAACGACCACCTGAAGCAATTTCTTTTGTACCCGAAAATACTTCAAATACCATTCCAGTATAATACTCGATGTCTCTGCCAAAATTTGTAACAAAAATTATATCTTGATTAAGTTTTTTTAAGTTTTGAATAGATTTAAAATTTTTAAATATATTTATTTTAAGTTTATTTTTTTTTGCAAAATTTAACAACTCATCATCTAATTTTGAGAGTTTGCAATTAATTTTTAAAAAAGCTCTAATAATTTTTACAATTTTTTTTCCGTCTGCAAATGATCTTGGGTCTTTAATTTTTTTATCAAATCTTTTTAAAATTTCTGATATTGACCTTCCAGCAATTTCTTTATTAGGTTCAAATTTTTTCATTTCATAAAATCTTTTCTTATCTGTATCAAAAGTTACAGCATCAATATCTGTGTTGTTTTCTAACCTCTTTAAAAGTTCTTCAAAGTAACCTGGTCTCCAAAAGTGTCTTATTAATCTTAGTTTCCATCTCTCGGGCATCTCAAGAGCATTGATTAAGCTCTTAAATAAACTTATGTCGCCTACTTTAATTTTAATTTTTTTCATTTTAATTTTTTTTGCAGAATTTAAGATTGTACTGATTACTTTAAAATCATCTTTAATAAGATTTTTTGAACCTAGAATTTCGATACCTAATTGATCATTGATGAAGTTAGTACCCTTTCCTCCTGATCTTCTATAAGCTTGGCCAGAGTAATAAATTTTTGAGGAAGATTTGTTTTGTAAAAAGCTTATACATGATGCAACTGTTAAGTCTGGTCTTAGGCACATCGTTTTTCCATCTTCTCTATCAAAAGTTAGCATTGAGCTTCTAAATTTTTCACCTGACCTTTCAATGATATAGTCTGAGTCTAGAAGAACATCAGGTTCTGATAAAACAAAACCATTACTCTTAAAGGTTTTAATTATTACTTCAGATAATTTTTTTGATTTCATTAACTAATTCTTTTATTTCAATTGATTTTTCTTCACCTGAGCCTAAGTTCCTTAAAGTTGGCTTCCCTGATATAATTTCATTCTCACCGTATAAAATAACTGCTGGAGATTTAATTTTGTTCGCATACTCCATTTGTTTTTTTAATTTACTTTCTCCAGGATAAATTTCAGTGCTAACACCAGCTTTTCTTAATATTGTTTGAACATTTATATAATCTTTCATCGAGTTTTTATTGAACACACAAATCACGATCGGTTTAGATTGTTTTACTTTGAATTCTTTTTTTTGCATCAAAGCATAAACTAAACGATCTAAACCAATTGATATTCCGGTGGCAGGAGCATCATAATTGCCAAAATTATTCACCAAATTATCGTATCTTCCTCCGCCTCCTATGGATCCAAATTGAATGACTTGCCCTTTGTTGTTAGTTACATCAAATTTTAAATTCACCTCGAAAATTACACCTGTGTAATACTCAAGTCCTCGAATTACTGATGGGTCGAATTCAAAATTGTTAAACTTGTAATCTTTAAAAATTTTCAACATCTCAATTAAATCTTCTGTTTCAGGTGAACTTTTTTTAAGTGTTTCTTCTATTACTTTTATATCCTGAGGATTTAAATTTGCACCTTTTGTGAAATCGCCTGATTTATCTTTTCTTCCCTCGGCTAATAATTCTTTTACCCCATTCCAACCAAGTCTATCAATTTTATCTAGGGCTCTAAGCGTGGTAAGTTTTTGTTGGTTGTCTTTAATATTTATTTTTTTGAATAATTCTTCAGTGATTTTCCTAGATGAAATCTTGATTGTATATTCTGGTTTCGAAAGACCACATTTTTCAAGAATTTCTGAAATCATGACGCATAATTCAGCATCTGCTTGTAAACTTTTTGTTCCCACAAAATCTGCATCAAATTGTAAAAACTCTCTAAATCTACCTGGTCCAGGTTTTTCGTTTCTCCAAACATTTCCTAATTGATACCTTTTAAATGGTTTAGGAATTTCTAAATAATTTTTTGCAACATATCTTGCGAGTGGTGCTGTGAGATCATATCTTAATGATAACCATTTATTTTCATCCTTGAATGAAAATACTCCTTCATCCGGTCTATCTTTATCAGGTAAAAATTTTCCAATACTATCTGAATACTCAAAACTAGGAGTTTCGAGATATTGAAAGCCGTATTTGATCATAACCTCTTTAATATTTGAAATTATGAAATCGCGTACGAGTAATTCTTTTTCTTTTCTATCTACAAAACCTAATGGAAGTTCTTTAGAAGGTTTGTTATTTTTTTCTTTTGTCATTGTTTGGTACAGCAGGGTGGATTCGAACCACCGACCCCTAGTTCCACAAACTAGTGCTCTAACCAACTGAGCTACTGCTGCATCCTAGTTATATTTATCTTAATTTTTGTTAAATTTATATATTTTTGATTATAGGCTAAGCAATAGCTTAGCGTGCATTCTGTGAGAATGGTGTCTTAATGTAGATACTTTTTTAATTATAATCATGTTGCCTATGTAGAAAATAATTGTGTCTTTTTCAAGGAGGAATTAGCGGGACAGTAAAAAAGCTAAGCTTATCTTAATGCCCCGTTAACCAGTGATTTTGGAAATTTAGATTAAGATGTTTTCTGCAGTTTGACTGCTGAAGGACCTTTTTCTGTGCTCTCCACTTCAAACGTTAACTCATCACCCTCGTTTAAATATTTTAAACCAGCTTCTCTAACAGCTGAAGAATGAACGAACACGTCTTTTTCTTTGTCTTCTCTTTCAATGAAACCATATCCTTTAGTACCATTGAACCACTTTACTTTACCTTTTAGTGTACTCATATTTTTGCTTTTCCTTATTATTATTAACTTTAACCAATCAAAGATCAGTTAATGCATTTTAAATAGATTTGAACAATAAAAGTCAATGGGTAAAAATATTTTTTAAATTGATTGTTTTTTTGCAACAACTGTTAAAAAATGAAAACAATCAAGCTTGATAGGGCTAATAAGGCTATTCCGGCATAAATTAGTTTATTTTTTTCGACATGAGTGAGCATTTTATGTAAATTTGCCTCTTTATAACTTAACCCTCCACCCTCAAGATTTGAAGATTTAGCAAATCCTTGTCCTCTACCAATTTTTAAAAATTTTGATTTTCTATGATCATAAATCTCCTCTTTACTAAGACTATCAAAACTTTTTAAATTTTTAATAATTGAGTGCTTAATATCTGCAGCTATACTTTCTGGATCTCTATGAGCTCCACCTAATGGCTCAGAAATTATTTCATCAATAACACCAAGTTTTAATAAATCTTTTGCAGTTAATTTCATTGCCTCGGCTGCTTGTAATGATTTACTTGGATCGCGCCAAAGTATTGATGCACATCCCTCCGGTGAAATTACCGAGTAAATAGAATTTTCTAACATGATAACTTTATTTGATGAAGCTAAAGCAATTGCTCCTCCAGATCCTCCCTCGCCAATAATAATTGATAAGTTCGGAACAGTTAATGACATACAGCACTCAATTGAATTTGCAATTGCTGAGGCTTGGCCTCTCTGTTCAGCTCCTAAACCAGGGTATGCTCCTGGAGTATCAATGAAACTAATAACAGGAATTTGAAAACGATCAGCTAACTTCATCAATCTAATACATTTTCTATATCCTTCAGGTCTCATCATTCCAAAATTTCGTTCAATTCTGCTGTTAAGGTCTTCTCCTTTTTCTTGACCAATAATTAATACAGATTTGTTATCAATTAATCCAAAACCAGCTATTACAGATTTGTCGTCACCAAAGTAGCGGTCACCAGATAATAGCGTAAATTGAGAAAATATTTTTTTTATATAAAAATTTGCTTTAGGTCTGTCCTCATGTCTAGCTACTTGAGTTCTTTGCCAACTATTTAGGTTAGCGTATGTTTCTTTTAATTTTTCATTAATTTCATTTTGAGTATTCTTGATTTTTTGTGTATCAACTTCAGAAATTCCCTCTGATCCAAATGGGCTTTTTAAACTGTCAACTTCTTGTTCAAGAGCTTTTATTTCTTTTTCAAATTCTAAATAGTTTTTCATATTGAGCCAATAATGCTACTATTAATGTTTTATAATAAAATGTAAAGATCGGTTACTATGAGTATTACAGAGAAAAATGGCCTTAAAATTAATACAAAATTATTAAATTTTGTTAATAATGAAATTATTCCAGGAACTAACATTAAACCCGATGAATTTTGGTCTAAATTTGAAAAAGTTGTTCATGAACTAGCTCCTATTAATAAAAAATTAATTCAAAAAAGAGAAGACATTCAAAAAAAATTAGATGAGTGGCATAAAAAAAATAAAGGAAAAGAATTAAACAAGAAAGAATATTTGAATTTTTTAAAATCAATTTCTTATATTATTGAAGAAAAAGATAAGTTTAATATTGAAACTACAAATGTAGATAATGAGATAGCAACGATAGCTGGTCCTCAACTTGTGGTTCCCGTTGACAATGCTAGGTACGCTTTAAATGCGGCCAATGCTCGATGGGGTAGCTTATATGATGCTTTGTACGGAACAGATGTAATTCCTGGTAATAAAAGTAAGGATTTTGATGAACAAAGAGCTAAAACGGTAATAGCTTACGTGAGAAAATTTTTAGATGAAATTGCTCCACTTGAAAACGGAAGTTGGAATGAAATTTCTGGGATGAAAATTAAAGCTAGAGACATAGTTTTTCTTTTAAATAAAAAAGAAGTATACTTAAAAAGTAAAGATCAATTCATTGGATATAACGGTGAAAAAGAAAATCTTGCTTCGATTTTATTAAAAAATAATAATCTTCATATTGATATTGTAATTGACCCTAATCATTTTATTGGAAAAATAGATAAAGCATCAATCTCAGATTTCATTGTTGAGTCGGCTCTCTCAACTATAATTGATAATGAGGACTCGGTTGCCGCAGTCGATGCTGAGGATAAAATTAAATGCTATCGTAACTGGTTAGGTTTAATGAAAGGTGACTTGACTGCCAATGTGGAAAAAAATGGGAAAAAATTTGTTAGAAAATTGAATCTAGATAGAACTTACCTATCAAAAGATGGAAATAAAATTAATCTTCATGGCAGAGCTTTATTATTAAATAGAAATGTAGGTCATTTAATGACCAACCCTGCCGTCATACTTAAAGATGGTTCGGAGATTCCAGAAGGAATAATGGATGCATTTATAGCAACACTGTGTGCTCTTCATGATTTTAAAAATAAAAAAAATTCAAGAACTGGGTCTGTCTATATTGTTAAGCCAAAAATGCATGGACCAGAAGAGGTGGCTTTTACAAATGATTTATTTGGAAAAGTTGAAGAAGCTCTTGGAATAAAAAAATACTCAATCAAGGTTGGAATAATGGATGAAGAAAGAAGAACTACGGTCAATTTGAAAGAATGCATAAGGCAAGTTAAAAATAGAATTGTGTTCATTAATACTGGTTTCTTAGATCGAACAGGGGATGAAATGCATACCTCTTTCGAAGCTGGGCCGATGATCTTTAAAGGAGATATGAAAAAATCTACTTGGCTAGGCAGTTATGAAAACTGGAATGTCGATGTTGGATTAAGTTGTGGTTTTTCAGGTAAAGCTCAAATTGGAAAAGGTATGTGGGCTATGCCTGATCAGATGGCAAATATGATGGATCAGAAAATAGGCCACCCAAAATCTGGGGCTAATTGTGCATGGGTTCCCTCACCAACCGCAGCTACATTGCATTCAATGCATTATCATAAAATCAATGTTTTTGAAGAACAGAATAAAATTAAATCTAGATCTAAAGCTAAACTTGATGACATTTTGGAAATACCTATTGCAGATAGACCTAATTGGGCAATAGATGATATCAACCGTGAATTGGAAAATAATGCACAAGGGATATTAGGATATGTTGTAAGATGGATCAATCAAGGTGTTGGTTGCTCTAAAGTTCCTGACATAAATAATGTTGGTCTTATGGAAGATAGAGCAACACTTAGAATTTCATCTCAACACATTGCAAATTGGTTGCATCACGGGATTTGTAAAGAAGATCAAGTATTGGGAGTAATGAAGAAAATGGCTAAAATTGTTGATGAACAAAATAAAGATGATCCTGCTTATCAGAAAATGTCAGATAACTTTGAAAAATCCATAGCTTTCTCTGCAGCTTGCGATCTTGTATTTAAAGGTCGTGCTCAACCATCAGGATACACAGAGCCTTTACTCCACCAAAAAAGATTAGAAAAAAAAGCAGGTAATTAACCGCCGGTAACTGGAACTCTATTTTTAAAAGCCGAAAATAAAGTTCCATCATCTAATTGTTCAATTTCCCCACCAACAGGTAGACCTTGAGCTAACTTGGTAATCTTAAGCTTATTATTTTTAATAGAGTCTTCAATATAATGGGCTGTAGTTTGTCCCTCTACAGTAGCGCTAGTAGCAATTATTACCTCTTTTAAATTATTTTTCTTAATCCTTTTTACAAGAGACTCAATAAGAAGATTTTTTTGCTCATAATTTTCGTTAGAGTTTAATGTTCCTCCTAAAATATGATAATGACCTTTATAAATATTAGCAGAGTCAATAACCCACATATCAGCTAAATTTTCTACAACACATATTTTGTCATAAGAATTATCTGAGGAGCAAATACACACTTTATCTATTACTTTTAAATTTCCACAGTCTACACACCTTACTACTTTTTTATAAACTTCAGCTAAAGATTTAGCCAAAGGTTTAACCATATTATCTTTATTGTTAATCAACTTTAGTATTATTCTTTTTGCTGACTTTGGACCTAAGCCAGGCAATTTAGAAAATTGCTGGATTAATTCGTTTATTTCTGGAATTTCATTGTCCATTAGAAAGGAAGTTTAAAATCTAGGGGTAGGTTAAGTCCACCTGTCACTTTAGATAGCTCTTCAGCAGATTTTTTTTTTAAGTTTTCTTTTGCATTATTGTATGCTGCAATAATTAAATCATTAATTATTTCTTGTTTCTCTTTTTTTGCAGCATCGCTAATGATGATGGATTTTAATTCATAATCTCCTGACAATTTAACCTTTACAAGATTTCCCCCAGCTTCACCCTCGACTTCAATTTTTTTAATTTGATCTTGAGCTTCTTTCATTTTATCTTGCATTGCTTTTGCTTTTGAAAGCATATCAGAAAAATTTGTCATCTATTCCTCTTCTGTTAAATCAACCAATTTTGCGTCGGGAAAAGCTTTTTGTATATCTAGTGCCATTTTACTTTTCTCAAATTCTTTAATCGTATTTTCTTTATCTTTTAAATTTTTTTCATAAACGCTTTTTGCTTCATTATTTTTGCTCAGAGCTATAATCCATCTTTCTCCTGTCCATGAAAATAATTTTTCCGTGAGATTTTTTATAAAATTTTTATTTAGTTTTTCGTTAAAGCTAATATCAATTTTACCTCTATTAAAACTTACTAATTTTACATTCCTCTCAAGGTCATACTTAAGTTCTATTTCTTTTTCTTTGTTGGCTAAATTTATTAAATCTTGAAAACTTGTTATTTCGATTTTTTTGTTTTTATTTTCTTTCAATAAATTTTTAATTGGGCTTGATTTTATTTGATTAATATTCTTAAGTTGGTTTTTTATTTGATTAGGAATATTGTCTACGGGTTGATCATCAATTTTTTTTCCAACTAAAGAATCTCTGGATGTCCGACTACCCTCATTATCTAAATTTGAAATTTGTTTTTTTGTTTCTATACCTTTTAAATGTACTAACTGCATGATATACATTTCTAATGTTAAATTTTCATTTCCAATAATTCTTAAATCATCAATAGTCTTAATGGTAAGCTGCCAAAATAATCCTATATCTTGCATATCAATATTTTTTGAATACTGATCGATCATTTGTGCTTCGGTTTCTGATACTGCCATATCTTTTTTAATTGGGCCAAGGCTAATTCTTCTACTAAAAAGATAAAGAACTTCTAAGATATCGTTAAGAAAGTTTTTAGCATCTAAACCATCGTTTATTAATTCTTTTAATATATTTAAAGCATTCTTTTCATCACCGCTTAAAACCTCTTTAAACAGAGAAACAACTTTACTTTTATCTGCCAATCCTAACATCATCCTGACATCGGGTTCCTCTATTTGTTTGTTTTCGTTAATGGATTGAGAAATTAAAGACCTATCTAACAACGATATAGAATCTCGAACAGATCCTTCCGAAGTTCTTGCAATCAATTTTATTGCATCGTTAGATATTTTTCCTTTTTCTTTGTCTGCAATTTTTTTAAGATGTTCGCAAAGTTGTTCTACACTTACTCTTTTAAGATCAAATCTTTGACATCTTGATAAAATAGTAACAGGTATTTTTCTTACTTCAGTAGTTGCTAATATAAATTTTAAACTTGGTGGTGGTTCTTCCAAGGTTTTTAACAATCCATTAAATGCTTGTTTTGAAAGCATGTGAACTTCGTCAATTATAAATATTTTAAACTTTGCACTAGTTGGGCTATACTTCGAATTTTCTATTAATTCTCTCACATCATCTATTCCAGTTTTTGATGCAGCGTCCATCTCCAAGATATCAATATGATTAGAATTTATTATTTCTTGACAAGTCGGACAAAATTTTTCACTCGAACAACTTATTTTAGGATCGTTATTTTTCTGGCAGTTTAAAGCTTTTGCAATTAAACGAGCTGTTGTAGTTTTACCTACACCTCTTATTCCAGTTAATAAATACGCGTTAGGAGTTTTTCCAAGTTTAATTGCATTTGTAATTGTTTTAGCCATGACCTCTTGGCCAATTAAATCTTTGAACTCTTGTGGTCTATATTTAAGTGCTAAAATTTTGTTTGTCATTTTAAAAGAGGCAGGCAACAACCTGAAAAATTTTCACTACGGCTGCTTCTTTTCAGACCTGACCGGGTTTATGAAACATCCACCTGATGCCAACCTCAACATGAGTATATCAAGATCAATTTAAATACTACAAGGCTTGATTTAAATTTTGTGGACTATTTTTGCCTAAATGCTGAAGATTCGTACACCCCGAGGATGTCTAAAGTCTCAGTATGGAAGCCTAATTCCTCTAGAGCCTTTTTTACTTTAGGTTGTTCCAAGTGCCCTTCAATATCTAAATAGAAATTTGCTTGTTCAAAGGTATTTTTTACTGAAAAACTCTCTAGCTTCGTTAAGTTTACTTGATTAGTTGCAAATCCACCTAAACATTTGTAGAGAGCCGAAGGTTCGCTTTTAACTCTAAAAATGCAACTAGTTAAATATTTTTTATTTTTATCATAATCTGGTTGTTCAATATTTTTCCCCATTATTAAAAACCTTGTCACATTTCCTTTGTCATCTTCAATATTTTTTTTTAATATTTTTAAATTGTACATTTTAGCTGAAAGTTCCGATGCAATTGCAGCTATAGATTTATCTTTTCCTTTAGCTAAATCTTTAGCAGATCCTGCTGTATCTACTGAAATTATAGACTTGAAATTTTTTTCATTTATAATTTTTTGACATTGACTGATGGCTTGTGCGTGACTTCTAACATATTTAATTTCTTCAATTGAAGCGTCCTGTTTTCCAAGCAGATTATGTTCGACTGGAAGAAAATATTCACCATGAATTTGTAATTTATATTTCGGTAAAAGATAATGAATATCTGCAACTCTTCCTGCCAAAGAATTTTCAATTGGAATAACTATTTTATAGTTTTGATCGTTGTAAGCTAATTTAAAAGTATCCTCAAATGTTGAGCAAGTTTTAATATCTGCATTTTTATAAAGATTTTCTACAGCTATATGCGAATAAGCTCCGAGTTCTCCTTGAATTCCTATTTTCATTTTAATTTCTTTTTTTCATAATCTTTTTAACTTCCATTAAATCCTTTTCTGTATCAACGCTTAATGGCGATGAGTTGATATATCCAACATGAATTGACATTGAGTTTTCAAGAGCTCTTAATTGTTCTAATTTTCTTTCCAATTCAAGCTTAGATCTTTTTAAGCTTACATACCTTACTAACGCTTTATTAGTAAAGGCATAAATACCTACATGATGATGATAATTTTCATATTTCTTTTTATTTACTCTGAAGAAATCTATTGCTTCACTAAACTTACCAGCAATTAATTGATCTTTAACAGCTACTTTCACATTATTCTCATCTGCAAGTTCATCATCGGAGCTGAATGAACTAGCCAAAGTCCCGATATCACAATTTCCTTGTTGCATATAATCTATTAAGTCGGATATAGCTTGGGGCTCTATATTTGGCATGTCACCTTGCAAATTAATAACTAGATTTGGTTCACTGTTTAAGTGATCTTTAAAAACTTCATAAACTCGGTCAGTTCCAGTTTGATGATTAATTGATGTAAGAACTGCTTTGCCCTTATTATGATCAATAACATCAATAATTTTTTGATCAGGAGTTGCCACATACACTTCTGAATTAGTTTTTTTTGCAGCCTCATAAACATGAAGAATCATTTCTTTGTTGTTTATAAGTTTTAATGGCTTATTGGGTAATCTTAAAGCATCTAACCGAGAGGGTATTATTATTACAGTTTTGTTCATAGTTATGCGTCCCAAAGACGCAAAAAAAAATTAAGTAATTTAAGTTTTTTTATTAAAGTCGTGTTATACGTCACT
The DNA here is from genome assembly GCA_902575095.1 of uncultured Pelagibacteraceae bacterium. Lineage (GTDB taxonomy): Bacteria > Pseudomonadota > Alphaproteobacteria > Pelagibacterales > Pelagibacteraceae > Pelagilacustribacter. The sequence goes on along the minus strand of CACGPY010000001.1, from coordinate 122,813 downwards.
TAGGTTTTACCAAAATTATGGACAGTTTTGAAATAAATAAAATTATAGCTGCAGTTCTTCTTACTGCTTTAATTATTATTGGTATTGGAAAATTCACTGATATTTTATTTCATGTTGAGAAACCTAAAGAGTCCGCCTACAAAATTGAAGGTTTAGAAGTTGCTGCTACTAATGGTTCAGTTGATAGTGCTGAAGTAAAAGTTGTAGAAGCCGTAGATATAAAAGCTCTTTTAGCTATGGGTGATCTAACACATGGAGAAAAGGTTTTTAAAAAATGTACTGCCTGTCACCAAATTGCATCTGGTGGAAAAAATATGATTGGACCAAACCTATGGGGCGTCATTGGTAGAACTTCAGGATCAATAAGCGATTATAAATATTCTAAAGCAATGATTGCTCACGCAAAAGAATGGTCTTTTGAAGAAATGAATAGCTACTTAATCAAACCTCAAGCTCACATTAAAGGCACGAAAATGGCTTTTGCAGGATTACGAAAAGAAAAGGATAGAGCTTCTGTAATTTTATATATGAACTCTAAAAGTAATAATCCAAAACCTCTACCTTAATCTAAGCACCACTTTATTATACTTTTTTGTGCGTGTACTCTATTTAAAGCTTGTCTCCAAACTACAGATTGTTTGCCGTCAATCACTTCGTCCGTTACTTCTTCCCCTCTTCCCACAGGAAGACAGTGCATAAAAATTGCTTCTGAATTAGCTTTACCCATTAACTTTTTATTTACTTGAAAAGGTTTTAAGATTTTCTTCTTTGCTTTTTTATTTACTTTATCGTTCATTGAAACCCACTTATCAGTCATCACACAATCTGAATTTTTTACAGCCTCTTCAGGGTTTGTTGTTACAGTAAGATTTACCTTATTTTTCTTTGCCCAACTTAATATCTTTTTATTTGGTGAGTATTTTTTAGGGCAAGCAATTTTTAGATTAAAACCAAATTTTCCTGCAGCCTCAATTAAAGAGTTGGACATATTATTATTTCCATCTCCTAACCAAGAAATTGTTTTACCTTCAATAGCCCCATTGCTTTCTTCGTATGTAAGAATATCTGACATGATTTGACAAGGATGTCCTACATCTGACAAACCATTAATAATCGGAATATCTAAATGTTTTCCAAACTCTTCAAGATTTTTATGAGAAGACGTTCTAAGCATTACTATATCAACGTACTCTGTTAAAACTTTTGCTGTATCTTTAAGTGTTTCATCGCCTTTGCCATAGTGAATCCCGTCTGGATTTAATATAATCGATGTACCGCCTAATTGTTTCACGGCAATATCAAAAGACATTCTAGTTCTTGTGGAAGGTTTTTCAAAAATCATCGCCATAGATTTTCCTTCAAAAGGTTTATCTTCATCTGGAGAAGATTTATTTAAATTTTGTCTTTTAAGCTTTCTAGCTTTTGCCTCATCAATAATAGCTCTTAGATCATTTGATGAATGATCAGATATATTTATAAAATTTTTCATCTATAGTTTTTGCAAACCTTATCTAATATTTTTAAACCTAAATTAATTTCTTGCTTTGTGACATTTAAAGGAGGCAAAAGTCTGACTACATTTTCAGCAGCTCTTACAGTTAAAAGCTTATTGTCCATTAACTTTTGAATAAATTTAGTTTGATCTCTATGTAAACATATTCCAATCAATAAACCTTTTCCTCTGACTTCTTTAATTATTTTTGGATATTTTTCTTTTAATTTCTTAAGACCTTTTAAAAAATAATTTCCATTTTTAGTAACATTGCTCAAAAAACCTTTTTTAAACATCACATCCATTACTGCATTTCCAGCGCTCATTGCTAAAGGATTGCCTCCAAAAGTAGATCCGTGTGTGCCTGGTTTCATACCTGATGCTACTTTTTTATTTAATAATACAGCACCAATAGGAAAACCGCCCCCTATTCCTTTTGCGATTGGCACAATATCAGGTTTTATTTTTGCGTGTTCAAATGCAAAAAATTTTCCACTTCTTCCTATTCCACACTGGACTTCATCTAAAATTAATAAAATTTTCTTTTTATTACATAATTTTCTTAATCCTACTAAACAATAATCTGGTATTACTTTTATTCCACCTTCTCCCATTATTGTCTCAACCATAATTGCAGCGGTCCTGCTGGTAATAGATTTTTCTAAACTTTTATGATCACCAAAATTAAAATGATCAAACCCATCTACCTTAGGTCCAAAACCTTCTGTGGCTTTTTTGCTATTACTCGCAAAAATTGTGGCAAGTGTTCTTCCGTGAAAACTATTATTTATACATAAAACTCTATTTTTTCTTAGCTGACCTTTTGAGTAAAAATATCTTCTAGCAAATTTGATAGCAGCCTCTGTAGCTTCAGCTCCAGAATTTTGAAAGAAAATATAATCAGCAAATGTTTTTTGCTTCAATCTTTTAGCCAATCTTTCTTGTTCAGGAATAATAAAAGCATTAGAAACATGCCATAATTTTTTAGATTGTTTAGAAATTGAATTAATCAAGTAATTATTGGCATGGCCTAAACAATTAACTGCTATTCCTTGAACAAAGTCCAAATATTTTTTTCCATTAGTCCCATAAAGGAAAGAGCCTTTTCCTTTAGTAAAAGCAATTTTTTTTCTATTATATGTATTTAATATTGCACTCATTTTTAAGATTTAATTTTATATCCTTTTTTATACAATAAGTAAGTAACAAACCAGCTAACGAAGCTTAATACCGATAAATATACCAATCCAATAAAAATTGATCCATCTGCTTTGCCAATAAAACTGTATCTAAAACCATCTATCATATAAAAAAATGGATTAGCTTTACTTATAATTTGAAGAACTTCAGGTAATCTCTCAATTGAGTAAAAAGTACCCGATAAAAAAGATAATGGAACAATCACAAAATTAGTTACTGTTGCCATATGGTCAAATTTTTCAGCCCATAAACCCGCTATTATTCCTATATTTCCTAAAACAAAAGAAGAAAGCAAAGTAAATGCTATAAGCGTTAAATAGTTTTTGATCTCAATATCTATAATGAGTTTAAATACAATGATGGAAACGATTGCTATTACAACACTTCTTGTAACTGCTGCAAGAGTTACTGAAATGGTTACTTCTGTTGCTGACAATGGCGCGTAAAGTAGATCAACGATATTACCTTGTATTTTTCCAATCATAAAAGATGAAGACGAATGTGAAAATGATTGTTGAATCACTTGCATTGAAATCAACCCTGGCGCTAAAAAAGTTATAAAAGGAACTCCAAGCACATCTCCTCTATCTGCGCCTATTGCTAGAGATAAAACAAGTAAAAAGAGTAAAGATGAAATAAGCGGAGAAAAAATAGTTTGTATCCAAACTATTAAAAATCTTAGGACTTCTTTTTTGTATAAAGTCCAAGCTCCAATCCAATTTATTAATCCAAATCTTCTCGATCCAATTTTATATTTTTTTGTAATTTCAACCATTGATAGTCTTATAACCTCTTATTAAAAAAACTGTGCACAACTAAAACTACTCACAGCTTTAAGGTCTTTTAATGTTTTAAACCCCAATATTATGTCCTAAGTTTTTCCTAATTACTAAATATTGTAATTATATACTATGAGTTGGACAGAAGAAAAAGTCGCTAAATTAAAAGAACTCTGGTCTAAAGGCCATACCGCAAGTCAGATAGCCGAAGCTCTAGGTGACACAACGCGAAACGCTGTCATTGGTAAAGCTCATAGATTAAACTTAGAAGCGAGAGCTCCATCTAAACAATCTAGTCAAACACTATCGGTAAATAGACCGGTAAGAAGAGGATCTGCCCCTATTTCGAGGAAAGCTAAATTTCAATCAATTTTACTAGATAAAAATTTTGAACCGGAAAACCCTAAATCTTTAGAGGAGTTGACTGATCAAACTTGTAAGTGGCCAATAGGACATCCTAATGAAGAAAAATTTTATTTCTGTGGAAGGAAACCTGAGGGGGAATTCCCGTATTGTAAATTACACGTGTTATACGCATTTCAACCTAAAGGCACAAAAGAAGAGGTTCTTGATAAAGAAGATGATATTCCAGAATTTATTGAGAAAAAAGTTAAAGCCTCGTCTGGTTAACAAAACTTTAACATTACAATCATATAATTGACTATGAAGTTTATTAAAAAATACCTTAAATGGTTAAGTACTTTTTTAGTTCTTACAGGTATTTTATTAACAAATTTGAATATGTATCCAGTAAATATAATGTTTCATGGAGCGGGAGTAGTTGGTTGGACTATTGCAGGTTTTATTTCTAAGGATAAAGCAATATTAACCAATTTTGGGTTACAGATTCCATTATTTATTATTGGTTTTTATCAAATTTTGGTTCCGTAAGTTCGGGACACTTCAAGACATTTTTTATGAGTAAAATAAAAACAATATTATTTGTTTGTACTGGAAACTCTGCGAGAAGCATAATAGCAGAAAGTATTATAAATAATAATTTCCGAAATCAATTCATCGCATTTAGCGCCGGAAGTAATCCCTCAGGAAAAATCAATCCTTACATAAAAGAGTATCTTGAAGGAAAAAAATTTAATGTAGACACTTATTATTCAAAAAATTTTGATGAATTTTTAAAAAATGATATTGATATTGATTACGTGATTACAGTTTGTAATAACGCCAATAAAGAAGTTTGTCCTGTATGGCCCAAAAAAAAGACCATTACGCACTGGGACATCGCGGACCCTGTTGAAAAAATTAAAAAAACTAAAAATAAAGATAAAATAAATTTAATAGCTGAAGAAACTTATAATATAATTAATGAAAAAATTAAACATTGGGTAAAAAATGAAAAGTAAAAAGATATTTATTGGTGAATTTATAGGAAGTTGTTTTTTAGTCATGATTATTGTTGGTTCAGGTATTATGGCTCAAAATCTAACTGATGATATCGCTGTAATGTTAATAGCGAATACTTTAGCTACAGGTGCAGGATTATTTGTTCTGATTACTTCAATCGGTGATATCTCCGGCGCACATTTTAATCCTGTCGTTACTTTAGCAATGTATTTTACCAACAAGATTAAAAAAAATTTAATTATCACTTATATCTCTGCTCAAATCTTAGGTTGCATGTTAGGGGTAATGTTAGCAAATTTTATGTTTGATCTTCCTTTGTTGCAGCTTTCACAGAAGATTAGACCTGGAATAAATATTTTTACAGCTGAGATCATTGCAACTTTTGGATTAATTTTTGTGATATTTGGATCTTTAAAGAGCGGCAAACTTGCGGTCGCTTCATCAGTAGCTACTTTTATAACAGCGGGGTATTGGTTTACCTCTTCAACTTCTTTTGCAAATCCAGCGGTAGCAATCGCAAGAACTTTTACAGACACATTTACTGGAATTAATTACTTAAATACTCCTAGCTATATCATTGCTGAGATGCTTGGTGGAATATTGGCTGTCTATTTAATCAGAAAAATTATTTTGTAATTGGAGGGCAGCCCAAGGTAATATTGATACCTTGGGCTAATTAATTAACATCACAGTTGGGAGACTGATAAACAGTTGATAATATATAAATGCTAAAAAAATATTTAAATTAAGTTAAAGATTTATTAATTTTCAAGAATAAATGATATTAGAGTCGACATTCATCTCTCTTGCCAGGTTATTAAGTCTTTTAGTTACTTGTTTTGAGACTATATCACTATGATTGTTAGGTATTTTCAAAAAAATAGTCTTATTTCTTTTATAAATTTTAAATTCATCTAACAATAACGAAGACATGCTTGTAAGTGATTCTGCTAATCTTAAAGCAGATCCCACTTGTTTTGAAGATAAAATTTCGTTGTTATTTAATAAGGATAAAAACTGATAATTCGGATTATATTTTAAACCACAATGTCTCCAAAAACTTGCTGATGCAACTTTTACTCTATCTCTATGTTCTAGTTTTAGTAATGGAGTATTTAAAACTTCCATAAAAACCAATTCTGCTTTTTGAAAAGCTCCTAAGCCCCAATCCATTTTACTTAAGATACAAGCCAAGGTTAGTAATCTTCGATTAAAATATTCGTTGTCTTCAAATAATGGTAAAATAAAGTTAAAATATTTCTCAAAACTCTTTCCATAGTCCCCTTTTTTAAAAGATATACCATCAGTTTTTAATTTGAAAATTTCATCCTCGCTCATTCCTTGGTTTATAATTGTATTCATATGCCCCTCTCTCAGTCCACTGATTGAGCAAATAACTTTTGAAGGGCTTGCTGCTTCAATTATTTCGTTAAGTATTATAGAGCTAAACGGTAAATAGGGAGTTCTAGATTTAGTTATATACTCCATTGATTTCAAAGATGATTTATTAAATTTTGAAATCCTATTTAAGTATTTAACTGCTAGATCTTTTGAGAGCTTATATTGATGCAAAATATGTAATGGGTGTTTTTCTTTAAAGAGATGATATTTAAATAATGATCTCCAAGTCCCTCCTACCAAATAAATATTTTTGAATTTCTTTTTAAAAAGCCATTTTTCATCTCTTAAAAGTTTTCTAACATATTTTCCCAAATTTTTTTTTTTTATAATAGGGTTATTTTCAAGTCTTAGTACTCCAAGAGGTAAAGAGGTTGTTTCAAAAATTTGATTTTTGGAAACTCTGGCAAGTTCTAAACTTCCACCTCCTAAATCTGCAACTAGTCCATCTACTTCATCAAATCCTACCATTACACCGTTTGCTGATGTTCTTGCTTCTTCCTTGCCAGATAATACTAGTGGTTTTTTATTAAATATTTTTTCAATTTCTCTTAAAAATTCACTTGCATCAGTGGCCTCTCTAAAAGCCGCTGTTGCAATAATTTCTAAATCTTGAACGTCTGAAATATCTAAAATTTCTTTAAATCTATTTAGAACTTTTAAAGAACCTTTAATTCCATCGGGATTTAGTTTTTTAGATTTATCTAAATTTTTTCCAAGTTTGCAAACTGCTTTTTCATTAAAGACTGGAATTGGAGAAATTTTAAAATTATCGTATATGAGCATTCTTACTGAATTTGACCCAAGATCTATTATGGCTTGCTTAGACTTTCTATTAGACTGAGATTTAAAAAGATTTTTTAATTCTGGTTTCATTTTACTAATCTCAAATTTTGAGGTTTAGCTCTTAAAATTGACTTACCACGACCTGATAAACTTGGGTTCTTCATGAAATAGGAATGTGCGGAAAAGCCTTTTTCTTGTTCTTTATGGTAGTTTCCTATGCTATCTAAATACCATGTTTCCGATTTATCTTTAAAGTTGGCTAACATAATTTGATCTAAAATTTGCTCATGTACAGTATTGTTTTCTATCGGAATTATAATTTCAATTCTTCTATCTAAATTTCTAGGCATTAAATCTGCAGATGAAATATATACCTGATTCTCTCGAGAGGGCATAGAACTACCATTTGCAAAACAATAAATTCTTGAGTGTTCTAAAAATCTGCCAATAAGGCTTTTTACTTTTATATTTTCAGATTGACCTTTAATTCCAGGTCTTAAGCAACATACTCCTCTTACCGATAAATTTATTTTTACTCCTGCGTTTGAAGCTTCGTAAAATTTCTTAATAATTCCTGGGTCTACAAGAGAATTCATTTTTGCCCATATTTCTGCAGGTTTTCCTTTATTTGCATTTACTATTTCATTTTCAATTTTTTCTTCAAAAAAATTCCTACTATTTAATGGAGACATAAAAATTTTATTCAATTTTTTTGGTTTTGCATAACCAGTTACATAATTAAAAAATTTTTCGACATCTTTGGCCAAGTCTTGATTAGAGCTAAACAGTGATAAGTCAGTATAAATTTTTGCGTTAATAGGATGATAGTTTCCTGTACCTAAGTGAACATAGCTTCGCGTTTTAGCTCCTTCTTTTCTTAAAACTAAACTTGCCTTTGCATGCGTTTTGTATTTTGCGAATCCGTAAACAATTTGAACGCCAGCTTTCTCTAGTTTCCTAGATAATTCAATATTAGCTTCCTCATCAAATCGAGCTTTTATTTCTATTACGGCTGTAACAACTTTTCCGTTTTCTGCTGCTCTACTTAGTGCTTTTACGATAGGAGAGTCAGGTGTGGTTCGATACAAAGTTTGTTTGATACCGATAACTTTGGGATCTTTTGCTGCAGCTTCTAAAAATTGAATTACTACATCAAAAGTTTCAAAAGGATGGTGTACAACAAAATCTTTACTTCTTATAGCTGAAAAAAATTTATCATCAAATTCCTTCAATCTTTCAACTTCTCTAGGATTAAACTTTTTAAATCTCAGCTTTGGATCTTTCTTTTTACAAATTTCATCTATATCTTGTATTCCAACCAATCCTTCAACCTCATAAATATGATCTTCATCCATTTTAAATTTTTTTGAAATAAAATTTAAAAGTTTTTTGTTTGAATTAGTGAGTACTTCGAGTTTAACTACGTTTCCCCTTCTTCTTTTCTTAATTGCTTTTTCAAAATATCTCACAAGATCAGCAGCTTCATCATCTATTTCAATTTCACTGTCTCTAATTATTTTAAACTGCAAACTTGCCTCGATATTATGGTCTGGAAATATTTCATTAGCAAATTTACAAATTACGTCATCAATTGTGACAAATTCATTTATTGTTTCAGAATTATTTAGCGATATAAATTTTGGAAGTGCTCTTGGTATAACTATAATTGCATTTAGTTCTCTTTTTTTTTTTATTCTAGTCATTCTTAGTAAAATTGCTTGGCCTTTATTTGGTATAAAAGGAAAGGGATGTGATGGGTCAATGGCTGTAGGTGTTATTATAGGATAAATTGTTTCCTGAAAATATTCTCTTAGATACATAAGATCCTTCTTATTTAGTTCTGACATTTTTCGAATGAAAATTTTTTCTTTCGATAGCTCTTTTTTCAAATCTAGGAATGCTTCGTTTTGCTTCTTTAATAGATCTTTAGTTTTTAATACGACCCTATTCAATTGATCCTCTGCAGTTAATCCATCTGCGCTTAATTCGTCAAAACCATCTTTAATTTGATTAAAAAGTCCAGCGACTCTTACCATAAAAAATTCATCTAAATTTGTACCTGCGATTGATAAAAATTTTACTCTTTCAAATAGAGGATTTGTTTTATCTTTTGACTCTTCTAAAACACGATCATTAAACTGAAGCCAAGATAATTCTCTGTTTATGAGTTGATTGCTAATATTAGCGTTTTCTGAAAATGATGCTTTCGACATATTTAAATGTTAAATTAAAAATATGTTTAAATTATATGCGATGAGACATGCTAAATCTAGTTGGGATTTTCCAGATTTAGATGATCATGACAGGCCATTGAATAAAAGAGGGTTAAATTCAGCAAAATTAATTTGTGAATTTTTTATTAAAAAGAAATTTAAATTTGATTTAGTTTATTGCTCATCCTCTAAAAGGACAATACAAACATTAAATATTTTGTCAGAAAAAATCAGTTTTAAGAAAATTATTAAAAAAAAAGCGCTTTATCATGCTAGTGAGGATGAAATTATTCATATCTTAAAACAAACAGTTGATAATTATAAAACTTTACTTTTAATCAATCATGAACCTTCAATTAGTGAACTCATAAATCGAATCTGTCTTAAAGAAAACTCTGAACAATTTGAAAATTTAAAAAGAAAATTTCCTACTGCAGCCGTTGCTGAAGTAAGTTTTAATTTCAATGATTGGGGAAAGTTATCAAAAGTTAAAGGAAAATTAATATCATTTATAAAGCCAAAAGATCTTCAAACATCTAAGGAATAGCCAGCAGATCTTACTGTTCTGATAAGATCTTTCTTGCCATCAATATTTATTGCTTTTCTTAGTCTTCTTATATGAACATCTATAGTTCTGGACTCAACATAAATATCATCTCCCCATACAGAATTTAGAAGTTGCTCACGCGAATATACTCTTTTTGGATTCTTTATTAAAAAATCAATTAGTTTAAATTCGGTTGGGCCGACTATAACTTGTTTATCTGCTCTATAAACTCTTCGTTGAACTCTATCTACTTTAAGATCCTCAAATACTACAACATCAGCGGCAACACTTGGTTTAGATCTCTTTAATAAAGCGTTAACTCTTGCAATAAGTTCTTTTTGGCTGAATGGCTTAGTTACGTAGTCATCAGCTCCTGTTTCAAATCCTTTAAGTTTGTCTTCTTCTTCACCTTTGGCTGTTAACATAATGATTGGGATATTTTTGTGAAGATTGCTTCTTTTCAAATTTTTACAGACTTCAACACCTGAAATATCTGGCAACATCCAATCTAATAAAATTAAATCAGGATTTTTTTCCTTTATATTTCTAATAGCGTCTTCTCCATTGACTGCATAATCAACTTTGTGACCCTCTTTTTCTAAATTGTATTTAAGTAAAGTTACGATGGGCATTTCATCTTCAACAATGAATAAATTTGCCCTCATTATCCTTTTGGTCGGTCTCCCTCTAAATAATCTCCTGTAATCAGAAAATAAACTTGCTCTGCAATATTGGTTGCATGATCTCCAATCCTCTCAATATTTTTAAGCATGAAAAGTAGTTGGGTTACTTTTTGTATATCGTTTTTATTTTTTTCTAAATGCTTTACTGCAGCTTCCATATTAGAATTAGTCATTTGATCTATTTCTTCATCAGAATTCCAAACATTTTCTGCTGTGTCTTTAGCTCTATGTAAATACGAATTTAAAACTGCATTGACTTGTTTTGATGCTTTTAAACCAGCTATTTCGAAATTTTTAGTAATATCATTAGGTAAATCAGTTCCAATTTTAGTTAATCGTTTTGAGATGTTTTTTGCTAAATCACCAATTCTCTCTAAGTCTGAAGAAACTTTTAAGGCAACAACTGTTTCTCTTAAATCTATTGCCATAGGTTGCCTTAAGGCAATCAAATTTACAACTTGCTCTTCTATATTTATTTCATACTTATCAGTCAATTCGTCATCTTTGATAGATTTTTCTGCTAAACTAATGTCTTTTTTAACTAAAGATTGAATAGTGTTTTCAAGTTGTTTCTCAACTCCAGTTCCCATTTTCACTATTGTATCTTTTAATAACTGAAGTTGCTCTTCGTAAGATTTTACAATGTGCGGTTTTTCACTCATTAACCAAACCTTCCTGTAATATAATCCTGAGTTTGCTGATTATCAGGATTTTTAAATATTTTATCTGTTGGTCCAAATTCTATAAGTTTTCCCAAATGAAAGAAACCTGTTTTTTGAGATACCCTAGCTGCTTGTGACATTGAGTGGGTAACTATCACAATTGTGACCTCTTTTTTAAGATCATCTATAAGTTCTTCAATTTGAGCTGTTGCTATTGGGTCAAGCGCTGAACATGGTTCGTCCATAAGAATCACTTCTGGACTTACAGATATAGCTCTAGCAATACATAGTCGTTGCTGTTGACCTCCTGATAAACCAGTTCCGATTTCATCAAGTCTATCTTTAACTTCGTTCCATAAGGCAGCTTTTTTCAAACTTGTTTCAACTATTTGATCCATTTCTTCTTTGCTCTGTGCAATACCGTGAATAGTAGGACCATAAGCTACATTTTCATAAATTGTTTTAGGGAATGGATTGGGTTTTTGAAAAACCATACCAACGCTCTCCCTAAGTCTCACAACATCTAACTTTCTTGAATTCAGTTCTAGGTTGTCCATTTTAATACTTCCTTCAACTCTACAAATTTCTATGACGTCGTTCATCCTGTTCAAGCATCTTAAGAAAGTAGACTTTCCACACCCAGATGGTCCAATTAAAGCTGTAACTTCTTTTTCTGCTATATCTATAGAGACGTCAAATAATGCCTGTTTGGATCCGTAATAAACATTTACATTTTCCGCTTTTATTTTACTCATTTAACTCCATTTCTTTTCAAATTTGTGTCTAACGATTTGAGCTGCCAAGTTCATTAAAATTAAAAAAGCTAGAAGCACCATAATACATGCAGATACTTTTTCAACGAAACCCCTCTCAGCACTTTCTGACCATATATATATCTGAACTGGTAAACTTGCAGCAGGGTCAACTGGCGTACCAGGTATTGTATTCACAAAAGCAACCATTCCTATTAAAATTAAAGGGGCTGTTTCCCCTAAAGCTTGAGCCAAGCCAATTATCGTTCCAGATAAAGTTCCAGGCATTGATAGTGGCACAGTATGATGCATGGTTGTTTGCATATTACTTGCACCCATCGCTAAAGCAGCTTCTCTTATACTTGGGGGAACAGCTTTTAAAGAAGCTCTTGCAGCAATAATTATTGTTGGTAATGTCATAAGAGACAAAGTAATTCCTCCAACAAGTGGTGTCGATCTTGGTAAATTAAAAACTGCTAATAAAACACCAAGACCTAGCAAACCAAATACTATCGATGGAACAGCTGCTAAATTATTAATGTTTACTTCTATAAAATCTGTAAATTTATTTTTTGGTGCGAATTCCTCGAGATAAATTGCAGCTAACACTGCAACAGGAAATGAAAAAGCTAAACATACTAGTATACTAAAAACTGTTCCCATAAACGAGCTAGCTATACCTGCTAGTTCTGCCTCTCTTGAATCAGGGCTTGTAAAAAAACTAATGTTAAACTCTGATAAAATATCTCCTCTCTCATTAAGCATATCGTAAATCTGCAGCTGATAATCATTTACTCTTCTATTCTTTTCAGGGATATCTCTTGGATAATTTCCCTTATGAACTTGATCAACATCATCAGAAGCTGTTAATTTTATGGGAACTATTTTACCCAGATAGTCTGGATTTTTTAAAAGTAGATCTTTAACTTCTGTCTCATATTTATATGAAACCATTTGAATCAATTGACGATCCTCTTCTTCAGGAAGTCCAGGATCTAATGAGGTCATAGCTTTGTAAGCAACATCATAATAGTCTGCGTTTTCTAAATCATCTTTTGATGGACTTTCTGCATCGATTAAAAGTAATTCTTTATCATAATGAACTTCTGTTACTATCCAAGTTTTTTGGAAAGCTGAGTAACCTTTTGAAAATATCTGAAACATAAAAACTGCTAAAAAGCTTAAAGCTAATCCTATAGCTATCTTGCCATACCATTGAAATCTTCTTTCAGCGTTGTATCTTTTTTTTAATAAATTTTGCTTAAAATTATTCATATTTTTCCCTATATCTTTTAACAACTGAAAGAGCGATTACATTTAAGAACAAAGTTACTATAAATAAAGATATTCCTAAGGCAAAAGCTGATTGAGTTTTTGGATCTCCGAATTGTTGGTCTCCAATTAAAATTACTACAATTTGCGCTGTAATAGTTGAAGTTGACTCAAGGGGATTCATTGTAAGATTAGCCGCTAGTCCTGAGGCCATTACAACAATCATTGTTTCTCCCACCGCTCTTGATACTGCTAAAAGTATCGAACCTACGATACCAGGTAAGGCTGCTGGAAAAATTACTTTTTTTACAGTTTCAGATTTTGTTGCACCCATTGCGTAACTTCCATCTCTTAAATTTTGCGGTACTGCTGTTATAACGTCATCGCTTAGACTTGAAATAAAAGGAATGATCATTACTCCCATAACTGCTCCTGCAGCTAAAGCGCTCTCCGCTGAAACTTCTAAACCCATAGCGTTACCTATTTCTTTAACAAAAGGACCGACGGTTAAAGCTGCAAAAAAACCGTATACCACTGTTGGAATACCAGCTAAAATCTCAATAATAGGTTTCGCATATTTTCTCACACCTCTTCCAGCATACTCAGATAGATAAATCCCGCTTAATAAACCTATGGGAATGGCAACACACATTGCAATAAAAGCAATAAAAAAAGTTCCGGCAAATAAAGGCACAGCTCCGAAAGCATCCTTCATTAATTCAGGATCTGGCTGGCCGTCTCTTACAAAAGTTTTAGCAGGGTACCAATGAGTTCCGAATATAAAGTCAAAGAATTTTACTGCTTGAAAAAATCTAATCGCTTCAAATAAAAGTGAAAAAATTATTCCGATTGTAACTAAAACTGCACCTAATGATGCAACAAATAATACCCATTTAAGAAAAATTTCTACTGGTTCCCTCATTCGATCATTTTTCTGAACAGATCTATATGCGTAACTCAGAGAGAAAATTAAAATTGCTAAAATAATTGCTACTTTAGCACTGTTGGCTATTCCTTTTAGTTGAATATACTTATCAGCAGACGCATCTAAAAAATTAGTAATATTTCCCGTGTAATTTCCTAAGGCTAATGCTTTAACTTTTGTGTAAATAAGCTGAAGCTCATTTTTTGTTAAATTTTGATCGGTGTAATCTTGTAAAATAAATGTTTTAACGATTGATGGTTCAAAAACTGACCATAGAATGAAAATTATTAGTGCTGGTGCAGCACACCACGCGGCTAAATAATATCCATAAAATTTTGGTAATGCTGTAAGTCTTTGTGATGATTGAATAACTAAGGCTTTTTTTCTACCGAAATAATAACTTGTGAAAGCTAAGAGAACAATAAAAGTTACAAGTATTAAATTCATAATGAGCTTTCGAAATAAAAGTAAAAAAGGGGGTAAAATACCCCCTTTTTTTTTGTTTGATGGATACTACTACTTCTTAGCAGGCATGTTAACTAACTTCGTAGCGTTCGTTCTAGATGTTTTGTATAACTTGTTATCTAGAGGTACTAACCCGATATCAGTTAAGTAACCTTTTTTACCCATAGCTTTTTTACTTGTGAATTCTTTTACAAATTCATGTAAGCCAGGGACAACGCCTACGTGTGCTTTTTTCACATAGAAGAATAAAGGTCTAGCAACTGCATAGCTATAATCTTGAATAGATTTTAAGCTTGGTTGACCACCTTCAATGCTCGCTGCTTGCAATTTGTCTTTTGCAGCTAAGAAATAACTGAAACCAAAGAAACCAAACATTTCTTTATCAGCAGCTAGTTTTTGAATAATTAGTGAGTCGTTTTCACCAACTTCAATTACCGCACCGTCTTCTCTTAGTGCTTTATATTTAGCACCAGCATCTTTTGAAGCTTTATCGATACCTTTTTTCATTACTAATGAATTCCAGGCATCTCTTGTTCCTGATGTTCCTGGAGGTACCATCACTTTAATTGGGTAGTTTGGTAATGAAGAGTCAATATCGCTCCATTTTTTATATGGATTCGGTACTAACTTACCATCTTTAGCAACTTCTTTTGCTAATGCTGCCCATAATTGTTTTTTTGTAAAGTTTACTGGTTTAGCATCTTTAGAATAAGCTAACGTTATTCCATCATTACCAACTGTAATCTCTACGATTTCTTCAACACCATTTTTTTGACATAGCGCGTACTCTTTAGCCTTCATGGCTCTAGATGCATTTGTTACGTCTGGGTGCTCTGTACCAACACCGGCACAGAATAATTTAGCTCCACCACCTGTTCCTGTTGACTCGATTACTGGTGTTTTAAATTTACCAGACGAACCAAACCTTTCAGCAACGATTGTTGCGTACGGGAATACAGTTGAAGAACCTACGATTTTAATCTGATCTCTAGCTTGAACAGAAGTTACAACTAACATTGCAACTAATGAAGCCAAAGCGATTGATAGTTTTCTCATTGTTTATCCTTTCATTTATTAATTAATTAACAAACATTGGATTCATAGAATTAAGAGGACTCTTAAATATTACAGATGTGTTACAAATTTATTAAAATGATAACTTTTTAGTTGAACTTTCTAGTTATCTCGATTTGTTGATAATCAGAGGCTAAAGACCCTCCGCAACTAAAAGGTCTTACTTTATTTTTAACTGCGTAGGATTGAGTTGGCTTTAATGTAACTTCTAGTTGTACAAAGTTAACTAATTTTTGTGTAAAACCTTTATCATATCTCCAAGCATTCCATTGTGTTGGAGCGGTGAATACTTCACTTAAATAAGATGCAGCTTTTGAGTGAATCATATTGCTCTCGTTTTGTCCTTTTAAAAGATTATTTTTAACTTTTTCAAAAATTTTTCTACATTTAATTGAGTCCACCATGTACGAGTTAGCATTTAAATGAGTGCTCATCGGTGCTGACACAATTAATTGAATTCCATCGTCTCTTCTAGAAAATAAAGCTTCAGTATAAATTGTAGATACATTTTTATTATCTACTTCAAGAACTAAATCCTTTTTAGCTTGCCTAAGATCGTTTTTAAGTCTTAAAAGTCCAAGATCAAAAACTGTAAGAGGTTGAGAACGTAAAGTTTTCTCAATTAAGTTTACATCTGCCTTAACAGTTGTAAAAGTTAAAGTTAATAAAACCAGAATTATATAATTTGTTATTCTAGTCATACTAGAATTTTAACTATTTTGCTGTCTATCTCAAGACATAATTTAATAAAATTGTGATATTTGCTAAAATTTAGAAAAGTGAACCTTTATTTCGGTGCCCCTTTGAGTCTCACTTTTTATTTCTAACTCACCTCTATGCTGATTAACAATGTGCTTCACGATCGCCATTCCAAGTCCAGTGCCACCAACTTTTTTACTTTTAGCTGCATCAACTCTAAAAAATCTTTCTGTAATTCTCGGAAGTTGTTCAGTTGGAATTCCAATACCATTATCTTTAATGGACACGGTGTAAGAGTCTCCTATTACTTTTCCGTTACCTTGCCCACAATTAACCTCGATCTTTTTATTTTTTTCTGAATATTTTATACTGTTATCAATAATATTTGAAAAAACTTCAATTAATTTTTCATGATCGCCTTTAATAAAGAAATCATCTTTTATATTATTTTTAAATTCAAAAGATTTTAAATTTTTTTGATGGATGTCTTCAACGTTACTTAAAATTTCTTTTAAATTTACTTTATCTTGAGGCTGTATATGTTCCTCTAACTCAATTCTACTTAATGAAAGTAAATCTTTAATTAAGCTTTCCATCCTATCAGCTTGCTCAAGCATTATCGGTATGAATTTTTTTTGCGCTTCTAAATCATCTTTCGCATGTCCGCTTATAGTTTCTAGAAATCCTTTAATAGAAACTAAAGGCGTTTTAAGTTCATGGCTAACATTGGCTACAAAGTCAGATTTGAACCTTTGCGCTTTTATAATATCAGTTAAATCTTTTAGAAATAAAACAACTGAGTCAGGATCATCGACATATGAGGTCGGTCCAGAGAATAGATGAACCTTAAAGAACTGAAATGAGGGAGAGGATAATTCTAAATCCATAGTAATTGACTCTTTTTTTAAAAGCACTAAATCAATATTTTGGAGTAAATCAGGAACTCTTAATAAAGTAGCCACGTGCTTATTTAAATTATTTTCTCCAAATTTCTTTTTTGCACTATTATTAAAAAATTTGATATTTTTAAATTTATCTACAATTAGAATTAGATCATCGATTTGATTTATAATCTTTACTTGCTCATTAGTTTTTTCAATATTTTCATTGGTGATGTCTTCTATCCCCTCTTCAGTATCACCTGGTTTATTCTCTCTATTAATATCAGATCTTGCCTCCATACCTGCTACAATTGATTTTCTGGATACTGCAATCACTACGATCACAATTATCCCGGCAATAGAGTACAATAATAATTCCATGATTTAATTATACTTTAAAGATATAGACTAAAGAAATATTTTTTAGCGGTTTGATACCGCACTATTTAAAAAGATTTTCGCGCAATTTTCCCAGGTATATTTTTTTGCATGCTCAATGCAAGCGCTTCTATCAGACTTAAGAGCTTCAATTGCTGCTTTTTTAAGATCGTTGTTTAACGAGCCAATATTTGTGCCGTTAAAAATATCTTTTGGTCCAGCAACAGGATAGGCAGCTACTGGCAATCCACATTTCAAGGCCTCTATAATTACAATTCCAAAAGTATCTGTTTTGCTCGGGAAAACGAAAACATCAGAAGAAGCAAAGTAACTTGCAAGCTCACCGTTTGTTCTCTCTCCTTTAAATATCGCTTCAGGGTATTCTTTTTTAAGTTTATCTAAATCTGGTCCTTTACCGACAACTAATTTCGTACCTTCTAAATCTAAATCCAGAAACGCTCTTATATTCTTCTCAATAGATACCCTTCCCACATAAAGATAAATTGGTCTTTTATATTCTAAATTAATCTTTTTAGGATTTTGAAATGCACCGTGATTTGCTCCTCTAGTCCAAACAACCATCTTATCCTTATCAAAACCAATTTCTTGAAGTTCATCTTTCATTGACTGAGTTGTTACCAAAATTTTTTCTGCCTGTGAGTGAAATCCTTTAAGGAACTTTTGAGCAAGCTTAATCGGCAAATAGGGATAGTATAGCTTCAAATATTTATCAAATTGAGTATGGTAAGAAGTGGTAAATTTAAGCTTATTTTTTACACAATATCTTTTTGCAAATATTCCTATCGGGCCTTCTGTAGCTATGTGAATTATATCAGCATCGGCTTTAGAAATTAATTTACCCACTCTAGGCCAAACATTAAGAGATAGTTTTATTTCATTATATTTTGGCATTGGTACGGTAAAAAATTGATTAGGCTCAATATATTCAACTTGGTGGCCAATTTTTTTTAATTCATCGCCAAGATTTTTTAAAGTTCTACAAACACCGTTCACTTGCGGATACCAAGCATCGGTAACAATTAAAATTTTCATTTATTTACTACTTTTAGATACGGTTCGTAATCAACAACATCACCTCTGATTTTGTCCCAGTCAATAACTTCCATGCGACCATCAAAATGTTCTACCAAGAAAGTTGCACCTTCTACCCAATCACCACAATTTAAATATCTCACGCCATCTAAGACTTGATCGGCAGAATGATGAATATGACCACAAATTATTCCATCAACATTTTTTCTTTTAGCATAGTTTGCTAAAGTTGTTTCATAATCACCTATATATTTTACAGCGTTCTTTACTTTGTGTTTTAAATATTTTGCTAAGGACCAATTACCCTTTTTAAATAATCTTCTAAAAAAATTGATAACAACATTAAACTCAAGTAAAAAACTATAAGCAATAGCTCCTGCTTTTGATAGCCATGGAGCATATTTCATCACTCCATCCCAGGCATCACCATGAACAACAATATACTTTTTATTATCTGAGCTTACATGTATGGCTCTATTTACAACTTCAATATCACCAAAATGTAATGGTAAAAACTTTCTAAAGACATCATCATGATTTCCAACAATATATTTTACTTTTGTTCCGTGTCTTGCTTTTCGTAATGTTTTTTGAATCACATCATTATGTTCTTGAGGCCAGTAAAATTTTGTTTTTAAAGCCCAAACATCAATGATATCACCTACAAGATATAAATTCTCAGATCTAGAGTGTTTGTAAAATTCTAATAATTTGTTTGCCGCACTTTTTCTATGTCCAAGATGCACATCGGAAATAAAGATGCTTTTGTAATTTAAAATCTTTCCCTTAGATTTAGTTTGAATTGTTACCATATTTTTTATAAAACGAATCTCTAGTACAAGTAGAATCATAAATATGTTACAGAATTGTTAAAACATGAATAATAAATTGAATTTTGCCGTGATATTTAACGCTAATGCAGCAGGTGGTAGAAAACTTAAATTAATTAATAAGGTTATTTATCTTTTAGAAAAAAATCACCTTGTAGATCTTTTTAAAACTGAAAGTGAAGATCATGCAAGAAAAGTGTTTAAAAAGTTGTCTAATAAAAAATTTGATCGGTTAGTGTTTGCTGGTGGTGATGGAAGCGTATGTTTTGGTATTAATGAAATGTTTAAAAGTGATAATTTAAAAGACAAATTAGTAGGTTACATACCTGCTGGCACTGCAAATATTTTACAAATAGAAACTCAAATTAAGAAAAAGGCGGAGGAGATTTACAACGTCCTTGTATCAGATAATCATAAGAAAATTTCATTAGCAAAAATAAATGATAAGTACTTTTTCTTGATGGCTGGTGTAGGTTTTGACTCTCGAATTGTTGAGTCCATAAATACTAATATTAAAAAGTATCTTGGAAAAGTAATTTTCGCGTTAAAAGGTTTTCAGCATTTTTTATTTTTAAAAAATAATAAAATGGAGGTTGAGGTAGATAATGAAAAAATTATGGCTGATTGGATTTTATGTACTAATTCAAAATACTATGCTGGACCCCATTCTATAACAAACGATACAAATATATTTGAAAACAGGATAGTGGCTTACATATTTAAAGACCTGACCAGAATAAAATTGCTTTATTATGTTTGGTTGATTTTAACCAAAGGTGACTTAACTCCTGCAAAAAGTGTGATTAAAAAAGAATTGAACAGATTAAAAATAAATGGTGTTAACAATAAAGTTCTATCTCAGGTTGATGGTGAAAATTGTGGATACGTAAACAGTCTTGAAATCCAAAAAACAGACAGATTTATAAATTTATTAGTTCCGTAAGTTCATCTAAATTTTTTCAACTTTTAGTTTAATCAATTTTTCAATATTAATTTGTAAAATTTTAAAAATTATTTTAAATTTTTTCCTTTGGAGGAATAATATGAAAAAAAAATTGAAAAAAAATGAAAAGAAGAAGAAGAAAATACTAAAATCAATCGATAAGCTTAAATATAAGATAAGTGCTAAACAGAATAAACTATCAAAGATTGATCTGAAGATAGCTAGTATTGAGAAAAAAATTGCTGAAAAAAGGGCCAACAAAAATAAAGAGCCTATCGCTACATCTTTAAATAATTAGTTTGCAAAAAAATTTAAAAAGCCTCTGAACTAAAAAATCAGAGGTTTTTTATTTTACTTTACCGAAAAGATTTAACAAAACTACTCCAATTACAATTAATATTAAGCCAATAGTTCCATAAGTGTTTGGGGTTTGATTATATTTAAATATACCAAAGAGAGTTACTGCAGTTATAGTTAAAGCCCCATAAGTTGCGTAAGTAAAACCAACTGGAATTATTGTCATTGCTTTTGAAATACAAAATAAACAAATTACAATACTTGTAACACAAAAAATTGTTGGGCTTATTTTTGAAAATCCCTCAGTTGTTTTTAAAAAACCATTTGAGGCAATCCCTGTGATAATCGCTAAAGCAAGATATATATACCCTGATAGTAAAGTCATACTTTTCATTTAAGCTTTTGCGAACTGGCCGCCATCTCTAAATCGCCATAACCATTTTTTCATTTCTTCTTCAACATCAGATGGATCAATACCTAAATCTTTCAAGGTTAAATGGTTGCTAGATACCACATTATCTGCCTCTGATAAAATCTCACACTGATCTTTTGTTAAAATTGGAGGAATTGGTAATAAATCAGTTATTGTGCTTTGTATTTTTGCTATAGGCATTGGCATGGGAATAATAAATCTTTTTTTATTAATTGTTTTCATTATTAATCTTACCATGTCACCAAAACTGATAATTTTCGGTCCACCAATTTCGTAAATTTTTTTTTCATTTCCTTTTGTTTCAATAGCCTTGACTATTGCATCAGCAACATCATCGACCAAAATAGGTTGAAATTTATAATTTATACCTACAACTGGAATAATTGGTAAAAAGCTTAACTTTGAAAACAGGTTGGTAAAATTGTCTTCAGTTCCACAAACAACACTTGGTCTGATAATTAAAGTATTTTTAAAATTATTTAAAGCTTTTATCTCACCAAGATATTTTGATTTTTGATAAAGAGACTTTGAACTTTCATTGGCACCGATAGCTGAAACATGGATAAATTTTTTTACATCTGATTCTGAACAGATCTTGGCAATAGCCTCGGGTATCTTTGAGTGAATGTTGTAAAATTTTTGTTTTCTAGTTTCATAAAGAATTCCAATCAAATTAATTACTATATCTGAATTTTTGATAGCTTCTTTTAATTCAGAAAAATTGTTTGGATTCCAATCAACTAGTTCTATAGCTCCAGGAGTAGCTTGTGTTTTTAAATAGCCTTTTTGAAAGGCTTTTCTTGTGGAAATTATGCATCTATAGTTTTTCTTGGTCAAATTTCGAACAAGATATCTACCTATAAAACCCCCACCACCTAAAATTGTGCAAATTTGATTTTTCATGGTATCTAGAACACTTATATATGAAAATTACTAAGTTTAAAGAGGACATAACTTCGGAAATAGCTAATTCATTTAAAAATAGCATAGCAATTGATACTGAGGCTACTGGTCTTCAAATTCCTGAGAGGGATAAATTAAGCCTAATCCAAATTTGTGACGAAAAAGGAAACGTATTTATAATTCAACCAAACAAAAATAATTATAAAGCTCCTAATCTTGTTTCAGTTTTAGAAAATGAAAAAATTTTAAAGATTGGACATTTTTTACGATTTGATAAAAATGCTTTAGAGTTTTTTCTTAAATGTAAAATTAAAAATATTTTTGATACTAAAATTGCTTCAAAAATTGTTAGAACATATACCGATAGTCATGGGTTGAAAAATCTTGTTCAAGAGTTTTGTAATAAATCTTTAGATAAACGCCAAGGTAGCAGTGATTGGAACAAAGATATAAATGAGCTTTCTGATAAGCAGTTAGAATATGCAGCCAATGATGTTATTTATTTACATAAAATTAAAACAGAGCTAGAAAAAATGTTGATAAGAGAAAAGAGGATAGAAATCTTTAATAAGTGCTTAACTTTTTTAGATACCAGAGTTGTATTAGATCAAAATGGATTTAAATTTGATATTTTTGAACATTAATGAAAAATAGAAATTTCATAAACTTAGCAAGTAAAGCAGCAAATATTCAAATAAAAGAGCTAAAAAAAATTAAAAAAGTATTTAATAGTTCCTTTATTCAAGCTGTAAAGTTAATAATGAGCTGCAAAGGAAAAGTAATTTTTTCTGGTGTTGGAAAAAATTCTTTTATTTGTAAAAAAGCTGCAGCAACATTTTCTAGCGTGGGTATACCTAGTTTTTTTGTAGACCCTACTGGTGTTTCTCACGGAGATGCAGGCCAAATTGAAAAAAAAGATATTTTAATAATTATTTCTAATTCCGGAAATACTGCTGAACTCAAAAATTTACTTAAATTTGCTAATCGGTTTAGAATTAAAATCATAGGCATAGCATCTAACATTAATAGTATGTTGCTAAAAGCATGTGATATCAAAATCTTATATCCAAAATTAAAAGAGTCAGACCCAAACAATATTGTTCCAACAACATCTACTACGTTTGTAATGATGCTTTGTGACTGTTTAGCAACTACGATTATGTCAGAAAAGAAGTTTACTAAAGAAAATTTTTTCCTCTACCACAAAGGAGGAAATTTAGGAACATCTCTAAGATTGGCAAAGGATATAATGGTTACTGGAAAAAAAATGCCTGTGATAGATTATAAAAAAAGCTTTTCTCAAGCATTAAAGGTAATGAATGAAAAAAAGTTGGGTATAGTAGTAATTACACAAAAAAAATTTATTAAAGGATTAATTACAGATGGCGATATAAGAAGAGTGCTAAATAGCTCCTCAAAACAAAGAAACTTAAATAAAATTACTAGAAATTATCCTTTAATTATAAATGAAAATATGTCTGCATCAAAAGCATTGGCATTTATGTCTGAAAAAAAAATTACAAGCCTACTTGTTGTTTCAGATAAATATAAAGATAAAAAGAATAAAATTTTGAAAGGAATTATTCACATTCATTTTTTACTTAATGATGAAACTAGATGATGAATAGAAAAAAAAAATTAAGATTGTACCAAACTATTTTTTTATTTATCGGTACTTTAATTATAATGTTCACTTACGCAAAAAAAGATGACTTAGGTCAAGAGAAAATTATATCTAAAGAATTAGAAAAAAAAATTCAGGGAAAAATCAAAGATCAAAAGACTAACGAAGCAAGCACTTTTTATAATGTAAAATATTCTGGATTAGATTTAGAAGGTAATAGATACACAATTTTATCTAAGGAAGCTATAAGTTCAGAAGCTAATCAAAATATTGTAAATATGAAAGATGTTTTTGCAACTTTTTACTTTAAAGATAATACAATTTTGAATATTACCTCCAAATATGGTGAATATAATAATAAAAACCTTGATATGCTATTTAAAGATAAAGTAATTGCCTTGTATGAAAATAGTGAACTTTTTGCAGAGATGGCTAAGTTTTCAAGTTCTAATAATTTGCTTACAGTTTCTAATAATGTAAAAGTAGTAGATCAAAGAGGAACTATGCTGGCAGACAAACTTGTATTTGATATTAAAAGTAAAACACTTAATATAACTTCTCAAAAAGATAAAAAAGTTAAATCAAATATTATATATAAATGAAAAAAGGTTTTAGAATATTAAAATTTAAAAAAGATAATCCAATTTTCGAGGTTAAAGATATAAGTAAATCTTTTGACGGTAGACCCGTTTTAAAAAAATTATCTTTAAAAGTTTTTCCAGGTGAGTGTGTTGGAATATTAGGGCCTAATGGTTGTGGTAAAACAACTTTATTTTCAATGTGCATTGGAGAATTGTCTCCTGATAACGGAAAAATTTTTTTAAAAAGTAAGCCTATTCACGAAATACCAATTCACTTAAGGGCTAAAGAAGGATTGGGATACTTGCCCCAACAAAGAAGTGTTTTTAACATGTCTGTTTACGATAATATTATTGGTATTGCGCAAATTTCAATTAAAGGCACTGATGCGCAAAAATCTATTACTGAAAAGCTCTTAGATGAGTTCAATCTACAACATTTAAGATCCCTTAATGCCTCGGTTCTGTCAGGTGGGGAAATCAGAAGATTAATGATGGCAAGAATAATGATTAATAAACCTAAAATTGTTTTGCTTGATGAACCGCTGGCTGCTCTTGACCCACTTGTGATACAGGATATTCAAAAATACATATTAAGGATTCAATCTAGTGGCACAGCAATATTAGTGACCGATCATAATGTAAAAAATTTATTTGATATCACTGATAGAAGTTATGTTTTAGGTGAACATAATGTGATAGCAGAAGGGACATCTAATGAATTATTAAAATCTTCAAAAGCTATAAAACATTATTTCGGCTCTCAATTTTCTTAAAAGTCAATGAAATTTAAAAAATTTAATGTATTTTTAAATTCAAAAATAGGTCCTTACGAAAAAACAATAAAAGTTGACTCTGATAAATCTCTTTCAATAAGAAGTTTTTTGATCGGCTCAATATCACAAGGTATCTCGGTTGTTAAAAATGTGTTGGAGTCGGAAGACGTTAAAACTACTATTACCGCTTGTAGAAATCTTGGTATCCGAGTCAAAAAAATTAAACCAGGTAAATATAATATTTATGGAAAAGGTTTAGGAAGTTTTTATGCAAAAAAAAATGCTAGCATAAATTTTGGAAATTCGGGAACTTTAGCTAGACTATTATTAGGTATTCTCTCAACAACTCCAAATATTTATATTAGAGTCTCAGGTGACCATTCTTTAAATAAGAGAAACATGAAAAAGCTAATTAATTTAATGCAAAAATTTGGCGCAACCTTTTTGCCAAAGAATAAATATTCATTTCCCTTGAAATTAATATCATCAAATATGCCTATTGGAATTAACTATGAGTCAGGGGTAAGTGCTCAACTTAAATCTGCTGTGATTTTAGCTGGACTAAATAGTTATGGGAACACTTGTGTAAATGAAAAAATAATTTCACGTGATCATACTGAAAATCTTTTAATGAAAAATACAAACGCAATTAAAATCATAAAAAGTAAGGCAAAAAAAATTAAAGTGTTCGGAAAAAATAACCTAAAAAGTATTAATATTAATGTAAGCGGTGATCCATCAAGTGCTGCTTTTTTTACTGCTCTTACACTGTTAAATTCAAGATCTTCATTGGTTATAAAAAATGTTGGACTAAATCCTTCAAGAATTGGTTTTTATAAAGTTTTAATGAAACAAAAAGCAAATATTAAATTTCGAAATTTAAGAAAGGAAAATAATGAGTCTAAGGGCGATATATTTGTTAAAAGTTGTAAACTTAAACCATTGAGTGTTCCAGCTAATTTGTATCCAAGCACGACTGATGAATATTTATTATTATTTCTTATTGCAAGTTTGCAAAAAGGAGTTTCGACTTTTAAAGGAATATCCGATTTAGCTAATAAAGAAAGTTCGAGAGCCCATGAAATGAAAAAAATTTTAAATCAAATTGGAATTAAGTGCGTTTTAACTAAGAGTGAAATGAAAATTTTTGGAAAAGGGATGGTGGATGCAGGAAATAAAAAAATATTTATCAAAAATCTTGGAGATCATAGAATAGCTATGTGTGCATTTTTATTAGGAATTTTAACAAATGCAAAAACATATATTAAGAATTTTGAAACGGTATTCACTTCTTCACCATCTTTTTTAAATTTAATGAGAAGTCTTGGAGCAAAATTTGAAATACAAAAATAAAAAATTACAAATTTCTTGTGATGGAGGTGCTGCAACTGGCAAATCTACAGGTGCTAAAATGATTTCAAAAAAATATAACTTAAAATTTTTATCTTCTGGCTTGCTTTATAGATATGCTGGATATTTACTTATTAAATATAAACCAAAAACAAAAAACAGATTAAATTTTTTAATAAGGAAATTTAGAAACTTAAATTATAAAAATTTAGAAAAAATAAATTTACATACGCAGGAAATATCAAACATATCTGCTAAAATTGCTAAAATAAATAAGATTAGAAATGTCTTAAAAAGATATCAGTTGAATTTTGCAAAGAAAAACAAAAATTGTTGTATTGAGGGCAGAGATATTTCTACAAAGATATTACCAGAGTCAAAAGTAAAATTTTTTTTCATCTGTGATTTAAACACGGCCTCTAAGAGAAGGTTTAGAGAATTGAGAAAAAACTCTCCAAAATTAAAACTGCATCAGGTGAAAAAAGCCATAAGAATTAGGAATATATCGGACATAAATAGAAAAAACTCCCCTTTACTTAAACATAGAGATTCGGTAGTAATCGACACCGGAAAATTAAGTAAACAAGCTATGTTAAAAAAAATGTCAAATTACGTAGAAAAAGTTTTATCAGAATAATATGTCAACTGATCAAGAATTAAAAAAAACAAACTCATCTCACAAAGAATTTCAAAGTCTGTTAGATCAAGATTTCAAAGACAGAAAACTTAAGGAAAACGAAATTATTAAAGCAACTGTTTCAGAAATAACAAAAAACTTTATTGTTGTTGATTGTAAAGCCAAAATGGAAGGTATGATTCCTATTGAAGAATTCAAAAATGATGATGAACTTTCGAAAATAAAAGTCGGTTCACAAATTGATGTTTATCTCGAAAGAATTGAGAGTTTTAAAGGTGAGATCATTGTGTCTAGGGATAAAGCAAGAAAGATGAAAGCTTGGAAAAAATTAGAAAAAGTTTTTGAAACACAAGAAGAGATGACTGGTTATATTACTGGAAAAGTTAAAGGTGGATTTATAACGACTGTTGATGGACTTCCTTGTTTTATGCCATCTTCGCAAATTGATATTAGACCTCTTAAAAGGATCGATCATCTTATGAATACTCCTGTAAAAGTAATAGCTACGAGAATAGATAAGAATCGGGGAAATGTCTGTGTATCACGGAGAGCTGTGTTAGAAAAAAGTAAAAATGCTGAAATTAGTGAAGCGTTAAAGAATATCAAAGAAGGTTCAATTATTGATAATGCAATAGTAAAAGCTACTACAGACTGGGGTATTTTTTTAGATATTAATGGTGTTGATGCATTATTACATGTCTCGGATTTAAGTCACGGAAGAGTAAAAAAACCAGTAGACTTAGTTACAATTGGGCAAAAATTAAAAGTGAAGATAACAAAGATTGATAAAGAGACTAATAGAGTGTCTGCATCTGTAAAAGCCCTTACTGAGGATCCTTATGAAAATATTGAAAAGAATTACAAAGTTGGAAAAATTTATGAAGGTGAGGTCACTAAAATCATGGATTATGGATGTTTTGTTAAAATTGAAGATGGTATTGAAGGATTAATTCATAACTCAGAATTAGATTGGACAAACAGAAATATAAAACCTAGTAAAGTTTTATCAGTTTCGCAAAAAATTAAGTTTAAAATTGTAAATATTGAGAAAGAGTCAAAAAGAATATCGTTATCTTACAAAGCAATTTTAGAAAATCCTTGGGATAAAATTAAGAATCAAATTGGTAAAGAGGCAAAAATTAAGATAAATAATATTACAGATAAAGCTATTTTTGGAGAATTAATAGAGTCCAAACTTTCAGGTATGCTTCACTACAAAGAAATATCTTATCAAGAAAATGTTGAAGATTTAAAAAAATTTAAAAAAAATGATGTATTAAACGTTAAAATTTTAGAAATAAAAGATGATAAAATTAGATTTTCTAAAAGAGCTTTAGAAAAGGATCCAATGGATTGGTTTAAAGATAATAGAAAAAAGGTTGGAGATATTATAACAACTAGAATTCATGAAGTCCTAAAAACTGGAGTTAAGGTGGCTGTTGACCAAGAAAAAAAGTTAATAGTGACGATTAGAAAAAATGATCTTGCAAAAGACTCTGCGGATGCTAGGCCAGAAGTTTTTTCAAAAGATAATGCGCTAGATGCGAAAATAACAGAGCTTGATTTAAATGCTAGAAGGGTAAAATTAAGTGTTAAAGCAGCCCAAATAGATGAAGAAAAGTCCTTAATAGCAAAATTTGGCGAAGGAGCTACAAAATCTGGAGCCACACTAAAAGGTATATTTGAAAAGGCAATAGGTAAAAAAGGGAAAAAATAAAAATTAATTGTCGAGAAACAAGCTTATAAAACAGCTTAAAGAAAAGCATCCCGCACTTAGTAAACATCAAATAGAAACAATAATAGATATTTTTTCAAAATCTATTTCTAATGCTCTTAAGAGTGGAAACAATGTGCAAATTAGAGGGCTGGGTCATTGGTATTGTAAAAAATTAAAAGAAAATTTTAACGCTCGCAACCCTGCAACTAATGAATTAATTTATAAGCCAGAACGTGTTAAGGTCAGATTTAGAGCCTCAAAAAAACTAAAAAAAAGTATTAACGAATGAAAAAGCCGAAAATATTTATAGCGTGTGACACTACAAATCTTACTAAAATTAAAAATATTATTAAACAATCTCAATCAGATAAATTTAAAATTGGGTATAAGTTTGGATTAGAATTTATGAATTCTAATAAAGGGAGAAATTTCGTTTCAAAATTAAAAAACAAAATCATTTTTGTCGATTTAAAATTAAATGATACTGTGAATACTATGATGTCCGCAGTTAAAGCTTTAAAAGATTTAAAAATTAATTATCTTACGGTACATATTTCATCTGGTTTAGCTGCCCTTAAAGCTGTTAAAAAAGTTGCTGGATCGACAAAAATTGTAGGTGTAACAACTTTGACATCACTAAATAATAAAGATTTAAAACTGATTGGCTATAATAAATCAGTAAAAAGTTTAGTAGCTCATCAAGCTAGTCTTGCTAAACAATCAGGTTTAGATGCTTTAGTTTGCAGCCCATATGAAGTAAACGCTGTAAGAAAAATTTTTAAAAAGGAGATTATAACACCTGGTGTTCAGATTGGAAAAAGAAATTACGATCAGAAACGTTCTATGGAAGCCAAAAAAGTCAAGTCTGATTGGTTAGTAATAGGTCGAGCGATTACTCGTGGAAATATTAAAAGAAATATTCAAAAACTTTTTCAAGAATTAAAATAATGAAAATAAAGATTTGTGGTTTAAATCCAGCCAGAGATGTACAATTATGTATTGACCTTAAAGTAAATTATTTAGGATTTGTTTTTTATGAAAAATCTCCTCGTAATGTAAATCTTTCAGATATTAAAATTCTTTCTAATTATGAAAAAAAGAATTCTATTTTTGTAGCTGTAACGGTAAATCCAAGTGATGATTTTATTAATAAAAATTTAATAGGACACTTTGATTATATTCAACTTCATGGATCAGAAACAAAAGATAGAATTACGGAAATTCAAAATATGGGCTTTAAAATCATCAAGGCAATTAAAGTAAAAGATGAACAAGATATTAATAAACACAAAGAATTCGAAAATGCCGATATAATATTATTTGACACCCCCGGTATGCAAAAATCCTTAGAATTTCCTAAAAATCTTATTACGAAACTTCCTGTTGGCACAAAATATGCTTTAGCGGGTTCTATCTCTGAAGATAATGTAGAAAATATTAGCAAATTAGGGGTTAACTTTTTTGATTTATCGTCTAGTTTAGAAAGTCAATTAGGTTACAAAGATCATCACAAGATTAAAAAATTTATAAATAAGATTAATGAGCTTAAAAATTAAAAAAAATACACCTCTAATTGATCAACACGATAAAAACTTTATGTATGGAGGTAAATTTGGTGGAAATTTCATACCTGAGACCCTTAGAAAACCTATAGACGATTTAACAAAACTATTTTCAAGACTAAGAAAAGATAAAAAGTTTCTTAAAGAAAGAGATCATTACTTTAAAACTTACGTTGGTGCTCCTACGCCTTTAATTAAATTAGATAATTTATCAGATTATCTCGGAGGTGCGCAAATATACGCAAAGGTAGTCTCCGAAGCTAATGGTGGAGCTCACAAGATTTATAATGCTACGGTACATTGTTTAATTGCTCGAAGGGCCGGACTTCGACAGATTGTGGGGGATACCAGGCGCCGGTTACGCTGGTAAAATGTTGTCTATGGCTGCAAAAAAATTCGGTCTTAAATGTAAAATTTTTATGGGAGCCAAGGATATTAAAAGACAAAGACCTAACGTTGAAGCAATAAGAAAAAATGGTGCAGAGATAGTACCTGTAACTACAGGAAGTCAAACACTAGTAGATGCAGTGAGTGAATGTATGCGATACTGGGTTTCAAACTGTGACACGACACACATGTGTGTTGGTTCCACAGTAGGCCCTAACATATTTATTAAAATTTGTGCTTGGAGCACAGCTCAAATTTCAAGAGAATTAATTTTACAAGTCAAAGAAGAATTTGGAAAAATACCTAACAAATTGAAATTAATAAATTGTGTTGGGGGCGGTAGTTCAGCAGCTGGATTCTGGAATGAGTTTATGGATACTCATGCTCAATTCATTGGAGTGGAAGCTGGAGGACCAAGAAATAGTAAACTCCATGCTGCTCCACTAACAAATGGATCTAAAATTGGAATTCTTCATGGAGCTGCACAATACGTTATTCAAGATAAAGAGGGTCAAATAGGTTCAACGGAGTCGATATCAGCAGGACTTGATTACCCTGGAATTTCTCCTCTTCATTGTTTTCTTAAGGACACAAAAAGAGCTAGATATACCTCTGCAAGTGATGAGGAGGCGCTAAAAGCTTACAAGCTGGTTTCAAAACTTGAAAATATTTCTCCTTCTCTTGAACCGTCACATGCTTTTGCTGAAGCTATTAAACTAGCGCCTAGATTAAGCTCATCTGAAATAATAATTGTGAACTCTTGTGGAGATAGCTTTAAAGATAAAGATATTATAAAACAGAAACTAGGGTCATATATAAGATGAAATCTAAAATTTCTCTTGCTTTTAAAAATTGTGAAAAACAAAAAAGACCAGCTTTAATTACTTATATAGTTGCTGGAGATAATACTAAAAATAATTCTTTAAAAATATTAGAAAAAATATCTAAACACGCAGATATTCTTGAGATAGGATTCCCACATAACACGCCTATAGCTGATGGAGGGCAAATACAAGGTAGCTCTCACCGAGCTCTTAAAAATGGAATTAAATTAAAAGATGTATTTCAAATAGTAAAAAAGTTTAAAAAAACAAATCCACAAAAACCAATTATCCTAATGGGTTATTTCAATTTAATTTACCAAAATGGTGAAAATAATTTTTTAAAAAGTTGCAAATTGTCAGGGGTTGATGGCCTAATTATAGTTGATCTGCCATACCCTGAAAATAAAAGTTTTGCTGATAAATGTAAGAGAAAATCAATAAATTTTATTCAACTTCTGTCTCCAACTACATCTAAAGATAGAATGAAAAAAATCATTAAAGACTCACATGATATGATTTATTATATATCGATGTTATCTACCACTGGAGGAAAGTTAAAAATTTCACCGAAAAAAATTCTTCAAAACTATAATAAAATAAAAAGAATCAACCCCAAAAAGAATCTAGTAATAGGGTTCGGTATCACGGATAAGACTATATCATCATTAAAATCGGCTAATGGGCTAGTAGTTGGCAGTATGTTGTGTAAAACAATAACGAATTCACTCAAATTGGGACAAAATCCTGTCACAAAATTAGATAAAGTTGTGTACAATCTAAAAAGAAAAATTATATGAATTGGATATCAAAATTTATTAAACCAAAAATAAAATCACTTTTTGAAAAAAAATCCTCAAAGACAGAGGAGAATCTTTGGACGACATGTGGATGTAAAAATTTAATATACAAAGAAGATATGGATGCTAATCAGAAGGTTTGTCCCAAATGTGGAGCGCATCACAAATTAACTTGCAGAGAAAGATTTGAAACTTTTTTTGATAATAAAGAATTTGAATTAATTGAGACACCTTTGCCCGAAGATGATCCATTGAATTTTGAAGATAAAAAGAAATATACTGATAGATTAAAAGCAGCCCGTAAACTTACAGGACAAGATGATGCTATTTTAATCGCAAAAGGAAAAGTTCAAAACATAAAAATGATAGTTGGAGCACAAGATTTTAGATTTATTGGTGGATCATTTGGTGCAGCTTCAGGAGAAGCATTTATAGCTGGTGCACAAAATGCGATTGAGAATAAAATGCCTTATGTGTTTTTTAGTTGCTCTGGAGGACAACGGATGATGGAGTCGTCTATTGCATTAATGCAAATGTCAAGAACAGCTTTGGCTGTCAATGAGTTGAAAAGAAAGAATATTCCTTTTGTAGTAGTTTTAACTGATCCAACGACTGGTGGTGTTACAGCTTCTTGGGCAATGTTAGGTGATATCTTAATTGCAGAACCAAAAGCCACAATTGGATTTGCTGGAAGAAGAGTAATTCAAGATACTGTTCGTGAAACTTTACCAGACCAATTTCAAACAGCTGAGTATGTAAAGGATCATGGAGGAATTGATTTAGTAGTTGAAAGACAATACTTGAATTCAACTATAGGAACATTGCTAAATGTTCTATTGAAAAAAGCAGAGGCTCAAGCTAAACAAGACTCGAATGTCACAGTCGATAAGTCTCTACAAACAGCTAGCTAATCATAAGCTTTTCAATAAAACAATTAATTTTAATTTAAAAAGAATAAAGTTGGTTTTAAAAAAATTAGGACATCCTGAAAGAAAATTAAATAATGTTATAAATTTTTTAGGCTCAAGTGGAAAATTTACAACATTGTACTCAATCAAATGCTTTATTGAAGCAAATAAACAAACAACAACCACTTATATCTCACCTTCACTAAAAGATATTAAAGAACGGTTTTGGATGGGTGATAGATATTTAACCCATCAAGAAATTAAACAATCAATCACGCTAATCGCAAAATTAAAAGTCCCTCTCACTATTTTTGAAGTACTTACTGTAGTTTATATAATTAATGCTTCAAAACAAAAAACTGAATATCACTTAGTAGAAGCAGGTGCATTATTTGCTAAAGACTCGACTAATGTATTTGATTTTCCTTTAGCTCAAGTAATCGTCAATATTAATAAGCAACATTTAAATTTTCTTAAAAAAAAAACGTTAGATGAAGTTGTTTATCAGAAAGTAGGTTTTTTAAGTAATTTTACTAAAATTTATGTTGGCAAACAAAGACCTAGAGTATTAAAGAAAATTAAGAAAAATCTTAAAAATAATAAAAGTATAATAACTTATCCTAATAGTTGGAAATTAACCAAGAAAAATAAACACTATTTTTATGAGGATAAAAAAAATAAGATTAAACTCATTACTAAAAATATTCATTCTAAAGGATTATTAGAAAATCTATGCCATGCAATAAAAATATCGCTTGATCTTAAGATTGATAAAAAAGTCATCGAAAAAACTATTCCAAGTATTTCTTTTGAAGGAAGATTTCAGTATTTAAAAACAGGGAAGATAAAAAATAAACTTTATAAAAAGGAGCAAATCATGCTAGATGGTGCTCATGCAGAGGCAGATGCAAAAAATTTAGCAAATTATTTAAGAAATATTAAATTACCTAAATACGCTGTTTGGGCAATGATGAAAAATAAAGACCCTAATTTGTTTATTAAGCAGTTTAAAGGAATTTTTAAAAAGATAATAACTGTGCCTATAGAAAATGAGAAGAATTGCACATCTGCTAAAGATTTAAAAGTTATAGCAAAAAAAAATCGATTTAATGTAGATAAAGCTAAAAATTTTGATGAAGCAATTGAAAAAATAACTTCGAAAAACAGAAAATTGATTATTTGTTTGGGTTCTCTCTATAATTTAGGAAATATTTTAAATAAGAATTAAACGTTTTCGGTAAGCCACTTCTTAATAGTATCGTAATCAGACGCTCCAGCTTTTTGGGAAATGACTTTACCATTTTTTATGACGTACAGTTGAGGGATAGATCTAATTCCAAATTCGGTTGCCGTGTTAACGCCGTCTTTGTCAATTTCCATTGATACAAATTTCACTTCTGGCATTTCATCTGAAATTTTTTCGACAATTGGGGTTAGAGCGTGACATGGACCACAAAAATCAGCCTGAAATTTGATCACTGTAGTTTTAGGATTGTCTAAGACTTCACTTTTATAATTTTCATCTGAAATTTTTTTAATAGCCATATAGTCTAAATAAGTATTTTTAGTTTATTGTCAACTATGCAGATGAGTAATGTTTTTCTAAATCTTCAACGTATGCGTTAATATCATCTAAAATTTTTAATTTTTGCTGATCCTCTTGTTTTTCAAATTTTGCTCTCAAAGTATCTATCTCAGAATATGTGCGTGGTATTGTATTCCATCGTTCATTATTAGTGCTTAGTAATTTTTTAGCTGTATCTTTGTGTATTAGATTATAATCTTCTTTACTTAATACTTCAGGTTTTTCCATATAGAGAAGTTTTTTTCCAAAATATTGTAAACGCTCATCTTTAAATTTAGAAATTACACTCAATTTTTTATCCCACTCAGCAGAATGGAATTCGGGCATTACTTTATTATCCTCTGTTGTTGTAAATTTAGCGTAAATACTTTCCTCGTTGTATAGGTCCTCTTGCGATTTATTTTGCTCTTTTTCCTCTACCTCTGAACGTTTTATAAATTGAATTTTTTCTGCAAATTCTTTATTTTTTCTGACAAGTTCTGCTCTAGCTTTTAATTTTGTTGTTCCTATTACTTTGTATTCCTCAAATTTATCTCCATAAGATGGATTCATTATTACTGGATGTTTATTATGTCTTACGGTTCTAATAAACTTTGGTTGTTTTTTCATTGCAGCCTCTAATTCTTTTAATGGCATACTTAAGTAAGGTGTTGGATCATGCCTTAAATCAAAACATAATGGCCATTGATATTGAGGGTGCTGACACACAAAAGTTTGTACATATGGTCTACTACGTCCGTAAAAGTATTCATTTGTGCAAAAGAAAAGTTCTTTTTTAATTATTTCTAATGATTGTGTTTTATCCATTGTTAACATGCTTGCTTTCCAAACATTAGGTGCTTTTTTAGAAATAATTTTAGCTATTCCGATAGTGGCAGCTACGTCTCCGATTGCTTGGTGGGCGACGTGTTTAATACCATTTAGAGGGGCCATTTGGTCTAATTTGTAAACATCATTTCCTTTTTCGTTCACAGAATTTTTTAAAGTGTTTGGGTAATACAAATTAGCTGCTCTGGCTAAACTCAGAACATCTCCTCTAGTGTTTCCATTTGTGCTTGTAATGTAAGGATATTCTAAAGTTTGAAATAAAGTACACCTTAGAAACTCTTCGTCGAATTCTATTGAGTTAAATCCTATATAAGTAGCTTTTCCCCATCTTTTTAAAGTTTCAACAAATTGTCTTATCATCTCATAATGGGATAAATTTGAATTCTTTAACATCTGAGGTGACGATTTATTTACAATCAGTGCCATAGCCTCAGGAATAATTCCAGGGCTTAACCTGCATCTAGCATCAAATCTATCTAGTTCATCGAGATTATCATTGGTTAAGACAGCACCAATTTGAATTATCTGCCCCCAATATTTATTGGAGGAACTGGTCTCGAAATCATAAAAGACAAAATTAGACATATGAAATCTACTTAAGAACTTTTATCTTTTCTGAATTTTCCTCTAATGTTTCTTTTACCTGTTGAGGGTCTTTAATATTAGAAAGTGTATTCATTATTGATCTTGCATCTCTTCCAAAGCCATCAGTTGCAGCCATAGCTTGCTCAAGTTTTTTCCTTAAATCTTTTATCCCATCAAAATGTTTATCAAATCTTGAACTTATATTTCTTAAATCACTATAAATTTGCGTAGCATGTTGCTGCACTTTTAATGTTTGAAATCCTAAATGATAAGATTGTAACAGTGCAGATAAAGTGTTTGGACCTGAAATTGTAACTTTGTATTTTGTTCTTAATTCTTGAAGCAACAATTCTTTTGTTTTTGGATCTCTGTAACTTGACAGTTCTGCAAAAAGTCCTTCTGTTGGAACATAGACAATTGCAAAATCTGTACTTTTCGGTGGAGCTATATATTTCGTGTTAACAGCTTTTGCTTTTAATCTAAAAGCGGCTGCTAAATCTTTTCTCGCTTCAGCTTGAGCATCTTTATCATTAGCATTATAGGCATCATCAATAGCCTTATATTTTTCTACAGGCCAATGACTGTCGATGGGAAGTAGGACATCTTGTAGTTTTATAGCAAACTCAACTGTTTCGGATGTGTCTTCCTTCATTCTCACATTTGCTATGAATTGTGATGCTGGAAGTAAATCTTTTAAAAGAGCTCCTAACCCAAATTCAGCTAATGTACCGTAAGTTTTTACTCCGCTTAAAATTTTACTAAAATTATCCTGGCTTTTATTAAGTTCACTTACTTGACGATTAAATACTCCAACCTTTTCATCTACTTTCGTAAGAGCTCCTGTCATGTCTTTTGCAATTTCTTTACTCATAGAACCAAATGACTGACTAAAAGAATATTTTAAAGAGTTCACTTCATCTTTAAAAATCTGACTATTGTCAATTTGATCTGGATGTTTACGTTTAATTAAAAATATTACTGCAATAAGGTTAACTAACAATAAACAAATTATTAGTGATGACAGTATCGAATCCATAAAACATTATACATCATTTATATAAATTAAATATATCTTAAAATATTTTTAGCTGGAAAAGTTTTTTTAATCCAAGGTGTAGGAATATTTTTTAAACCTTTATAAGCAGCAAAATAAGCTCCTACAAAATTAGCTCTAGAACAATTACAACCCCCAGCCTTAATAGTTTTAATAATTGCAGATTTATAATTATTAGAGGTAATCATGGCATGAATTGAACCCATGAATGTGCCGGGATAGCTACACGCTTTTCCAAATTTCTTAACAACTTGAGTATGATTATGTTTTTTTAATCTTAAAACCTTTTTAATATTAGCAACAACGTCTTTGAAATAAAGTTTTCTCCCATACTTTTTAGCAAAAGCATTTACAGGACTTTTCTCACCTTTCATTGCTAGATCTATTATCTCTAATTTTGCTAACGCATAAGTTTCATTTACTTTAGAATTAGCTACACTTTTTATAATCCTTTTTAAGTCTGGCTCTGAATTATTAAAAAGAAAATAAGGTAAAGCGGCGCAATAACCATCAGACTCGTTTACCTTTTTGCCTCCAGTTGTGCTTTTCTTAGTTTTAATGTTTTGAATAGTTTCTAATATGTTTTGGTGGATCCATGGACCATTCATGGGCCCTTTCCATTTAATCTTTTTGTATTTTTTTCTGAGTTTCAAATTCTTCCAATAAGCTGAACGTGGTCCAAAGTTTTTGACAACATTTTTCCTAAAATTTTTTAAAACATCTGATTTTTTTTTTGTTGAAATTAATGTTCTAAACATTACTTGTCCAACATCATTGTAGCCGGAAACTTTACCTGTTTTGATCGAATAAAATGGACTTCTACTTTTTTTTAAAAATGCAATTTCTTTTTTTCCTTTAATGTATTGATTTAATTTTTTTGGATCATAGACCCAATGCAAAGGTCTGGTGGCTGCATCAGCAACTGTTGCACCTAGAAAAATATGTAAATTATACATTTCCTATTGCTTTCTTATTTGCTAAGGATCCACAAGATGCATTTATGTCTCTACCCCTGCTTCTTCTAAATAGAGAAAGGAAACCTGCTTCTTGAATTTTTTTAGAAAACTTATCTATATTTTCTTGAGTTGCTGGTTTGAAATCTTTATTGGATAGAGGATTAAATTCGATCAAATTTAATTTTGAAGGAACTTTTTTCATAATCTTTATTAATTCTTTTGCATGATCATTTGTTAAATTTTCATCTAAACATATCCATTCAATAAAAATAGGTAATTTTGTTTTTTCATAATATTTTTTTAGCTGTGGTAATAATGAATTAATAGAATATTTATCATTTATTGGCATTAATTCTGATCTATGTTTTGGTATTGAGCTATGTAAACTCCATGCAAGATAAACATCTAATTCATTTGCAGCCCACTCTATTGCATCTAAATTATCTTTTTTTATTCCAACTCCAACAGTGCTGACTGTGATCCTAGTTCTTCCGTATTCTAAACCATCTTTATTTTTTGAGTTATCAATTGCTATTTTAACATTATCTAAATTTAAAAAGGGTGAACCTTCGCCCATTAATACTTGATTGGTTATTTTTTTCTGTGTCGACCAATCATTAATATAATCTTTACTTAAAATGATTTGTGAGATTATTTCCCCCGGTGATAAATTTCTTACTAATTTTTTTGAAATTTGAGCTGTTGCACAAAATTCACAAGAGAGATAACACCCCACTGATACAGATAAACAAATTGTATATCTGCTTTGCGATTTATCCGGAATAAGGACTGTCTCTACATTACGTTTATCTTTAAGCTCAAAAAGAAATTTTATAGTGCCATCCTTAGATTTTTGAACATCTATAATTTTTGGTTTTTCTAAACTAATCAAATCTTTGATCTTACCTCTGAGATCAGCTCCAAATGTTGTAAGCTCATCAAAACTTTTAATATTTTTTTTATAAACTGCATTGAAGAGTTGTTGTGATCTCATCTTTGCCTTTTTCGGTTCAACTTCTCCTTTTTCAATTAAAAAAGCTTTTAATTGATCAAAATTAAGATCATAAAAATTTTGTTTTTCCATTAGGAGGATATTAAAGACTTGAGTGGGGATTTTAAAGTCCCCACCCTATAAAAGTTTTAAAGCTGATTTTTGTCAGTTTTTAAATGCTTCAAAATTTTTCCGGAATTTTTTCCGTTTTTAAGCATATAACCAGCTGTTCCATTGGCGTTAGCCTCGGGGGCTTTTTGGTTTTTACTTAACTGCATTGAAAGTTTCTGCTCAGCTTTTTTAACGGCAGAATTTCCATACAGTTTGCTAAATCTATTCATAGCAACTCCTTTCATTTCTACCGACTTTGCAACCCTTTATAGGTCCGGCATGTCGAATGCCGAGTCTTTTTTCCCATGACAGATGGGTAAGTAAACTTTAATATAAGGTTTATATTTGTCAATGGATAATAAGCTTTTAGGTATAATCATTATAGGTTTTGGCCTATTGGTTCTTTTCAGCAAACAAGAATACTCTTGGGTTATATCAGCCATTGCAGTGGGGATGGGTTCAGGATTTCTAATACGAAAAAATGAAAAAAATGATATAGACAAATAAAGATGTTTAAAAAAATTTTTATCGTTTACGGCCATCATAATATAAAAAAATCATTCAATGCTTCTGTAAGAGATATTTTTATCGAAGAGGCAAAAAAGTTAGGTCATCAAGTTGATTTAGTTAATTTACACGAAGAAACACCGCTTCCTTTTTTTGATGGTTCTGGCCCTAATGATCAAATTTTAGATTATAGAAAAAGATTAGAAGCAAGTGATGTTTTATTTATGATTTCACCTTGTTACAATCTTAGAGCGACTGCAATTTTAGAAAATTGGATTGATTTAACTTTAGCTCCTAAATGGTTTTTCTCATTTAAAAGACTTGTTGGTAATTGGGGTTACCCTGTTGCAGGTGCGATGAAAGGTAGAAAAGCTATAATGTCGATGTCTTACGGTGGAAATTGGTTTTCAATTCAAACCTGGTTTCAAAATATTCCATTTAGGAGAATTAAAGCAGGAGTTTTAAAGCTTGGTGGAATGAAAACAACCTACATAAGATTTTATGAGGTTTTGCCAGGAATGACACAAGAAAAATTTAATTCACATATGGAAAAGGTAAGAAAACTAGTGCGAAATTTATAATAATTTAAATTTTAATTTAAAAAGTATATAAGACAAATATGGAAAGTTTTAAAAATTGGATGACTGAAGCTGCTAACATCATGTTTGATGATAGTAAAAATGACTTAAGAAGCTTGCCAAAGTCTGTGAGGCTTCAAATTTTAATTGTTTTGTCTTTTGTTTGGTCCACTGTATTTAGCCTCTATGTATTTAGCGTAACCTCTTTTATTTTTGGCTGGGCTGGAGTAGTTATGGCGCATATTGGATTAATCATAGCAGTTTACTTAACATTTAAATTTTTTCATAAAAAAAAAGAGCAACCAGTCAGTGTTTTTCAATCTGGAAATTATAATCCTGCAAAAATATTTGCAGTCTTTTTTATTGTTTTTTTTATCTTTATTTTTACTAAGGGGATTGATGTTCTAACAAGAACCAATAGCTACGAGACACCTTACTCTGGTCCTGAAACTACTACTGAAGAAAGAATCAAAAGATTTGTAAAATAGCAATTTAAGACTAAAATTATTTAATGAAATTATTAAGAGTTGGTAAGTTAGGAAGCGAGATTGTTGCTTGCTTAGATAGTAATAATATCATTAGGGATCTTTCAGATCACATTAAAGATTTAAATCCACAGACTATAAACGAAGAAACATTAAATAAATTAAAGAGTATAAAATTATCTGAGCTAAAGGAAATCAACTCAAACATTAGAATTGGAGCTTGTATCTCAAATCCCGTAGATTTTTTAGCAATAGGTTTAAATTATAAAGCACATGCGGAAGGGACCAAGTCAAAATTACCAACTGAACCAATTGTTTTCAATAAAAGTTCTGGATGTATTCAGGGTCCTAATGATCAAATAGTAAAACCTAAATCTGCTTACAAAATGGATTACGAAGTTGAAATTGGAATGATTATTGGTCGGGAAGGCAAATATATTAAAGAAGAAAATGCTCAAGATTATGTATTTGGCTATTGTATCGTTAATGACATATCTGAAAGATCTTGGCAAAAAGAAAGAGGTGGTCAATGGATCAAAGGTAAATCTATAGCAGGACCAACAGGCCCTTACCTTGTGACCAAAGATGAAATAAAAAACTTAAATAATATTAATTTAGCGTTAGATGTAAATGGCACCAGAAGACAAAATGGTAATACAGAAAGAATGATTTTTAATTTCAATTTTTTAATTTCTCACTTAAGTCAATTTATGACTTTATATCCTGGGACAATTATCACTACCGGGACACCTGCGGGTACGGCAATGGAAATGGAAAAACCTGAATTTCTAAAAGCAGGTGACAAACTTCACTTAAAAGTAGATGGACTAGGTGAGCAATTCTATGAAATAATAGATGAATAATTATGTCAAAAAGATATTCAGGTAAAAGTCAAAAAGATAGAAGCTTTATGAAAAAAGCAAAGTTATCTTTAAAAGAAAAGAGAAAGCTTAAAAGAGAGAGAAAAAATAAATAATGTGCGGAAGATATAGTATTCGGAAACCAGTTACTAAAACCGCTGATTTGGTAAAAACAAACATTAAGGTTGAGGACACAGATAATTATAATGCACACCCAACTCAAAAGTTACCTGTAATAAAATCCTATTCAAATGGTAAGGCTCTTGAGCTCTATGCTTGGGGATTAGTTCCGAGTTGGTCTAAAAAATTAGATAAGTTTTCCCCCCTCATTAATGCAAGAAGAGAAACCCTTATGGAAAAAGTTACTTTTAAGAATCTTATCCAGACATCAAGATGTATTATTCCAGCTGATGGATATTATGAATGGAAAAGAGAAGATAAAACAAAAACTCCCTATTATTTTTCAAAAGAGGATGATGAATTGATGTATTTTGCTGGGATATATCAAAATAATCAGTTTTGTATAATTACAAGAGAAGCTACTGAAAAAATTAGTACCATCCATCACAGAGAGCCAATGATTATTAATAAAAGCCAGATTAATAATTATTTGAATATTAAAAAAGATGCTATGGAAATATTAAACTCTATTAAACCACCCAATTTAAAGTTTTATGAGATATCAAAAGATGTTAATAATCCAGTAAATAATGACCCTACTTTAATTAAACATTTGAATTAAATGAATTTATCTATCACACCAGGAAAAAATAATGTTGGAGCTTATATCAACGATATTAATTTAAAATCCTTAGACCAAAATCAGGCAATAGAAATTAAAAAGATTTTAAACCAATACGGGGTAATATTTATAAAAAAACAAGATCTTGATCCCGAAACTTATCAAAATTTTGCAAAAACTATAGGCCAACCCGTAGTGTATCCAAGACTTAAAGGCCTAGATGAAAAATTTCCATTTATAAATGTAATCGAGAGAAAGCCTGATGACAAAAATTTAAGTTTCGGCTCTAACTGGCTTCACCAAGATACAAGTTATTTATCTAAAGACAGACCAAGATACACAATGTTAATGGGTAGAGAGATACCTGTTGGTCAAGGTAATACTATATTCTCATCTGGTTTTAATGCTTACGACAAATTACCAGATAATATCAAAGAAAAAATTAAAGATGCTACTGGAGTTTTTTCATCGGCAGGTCCTATAGCAGTAACAAGACTTGAACGAGAAAAAGAAATGGGCATCAAATCTTCAGAAAGTATGGAAGCTGAACACCCAATAGTTATAACCGTTGATGGAAAGAAAACCTTATATATATCTCCAGGACATTTAATGAAAATTAAAAATGTAAAAGAAGACGAGGCTAAATATTTAAAGAATTATTTAATAGATCACGTAAACAAAGAAGAGTTTATATTTTCATATGAGTGGACTAAAGGAGATATCTGTCTTTGGGATAATTTAAGCATTCTGCATATGGCTAGTGAAATAAAAAACTGCAGAAGAGTTATGCATAGAATAACAATTAAATAATCATTTTTTTAAAACTGTAAGATGTCCCATTTTTCTTTTATCTTTAATTAATTTTTTTCCATAGTCATAAAAAAATTCATCTTTATTAAATTTTTTTGATCTATAGATTTCAATATCTTTTCCTAAGACGTTAAACATTTCAGCGTTAGAAATTTTTTCTACTTTTTCTAGACCTAAATCACATACTGCTCTTACATGATTTTCAAATTGACTGATATTAAAAGCATTTATTGTTAAGTGGCCTGAATTATGGACTCTTGGCGCAATTTCATTAACTAATAAATTGCCATCATAATCGATGAAAAATTCCACACACATTGTGCCAACATAATCTAATTTTTCTGAAATAAGTTTTGCATTACTTTGTGCTTTAACAAAAATTTCTTTATTTATATCCGCAGGGATTTTTGAATAATTTAAAATTTGATCCTTATGAATATTTTCTATGGGTTCATAAGTATAAGTTTCACCATTTAAATATCTTGTAATTACAACTGATATCTCCCTCTTTAAGTTTACTTTTTTTTCTAAAATATAATCAGCTGTAAAACACCAATCTTTTTTTACATCATCAAGAGAGTTTAAAACGAATTGACCGTGCCCATCATAACCAAGTGTATTTGACTTTAAAATTCCAGGTAATAAATTTTTATTCTTTTCAACATCACCAGCTTCTTTAATAAAAGCCCAGTCCGTAGTTTTTATACCTAAATCATTTATAAAAGTTTTTTCTAACTTTCTATTTTGAATTATTTCATTTATTTCAGGTTTAGGTAAGACCTTTTTCTTTAATTCAATCTTTTTTAGAATATCTACTGGTATGTTTTCAAATTCAAAGGTTACGATATTAACTTTATCAATAAATTCTTTTATCTTACTTTCATCATAATATTTAGAATAAATAAATTCATTAGAATAATTTTGTGCAGGACCTTGTTCATCGTCAGATATGACTACTGTTTTTACGTTAATTTTTTTTGCTGCTTGACAAAGCAGTGAACCTAATTGTCCTGAGCCTATAATCCCTAAAGTGATGTCTGACATTTGTTATTTAGGTTTTTTTTTAATAGATTGAGTTTGGAGCCTTCTCCATCTTTCCAAATTTGATTTTACTTTTGTATCAAAGTTACCAATTAT
Organism: uncultured Pelagibacteraceae bacterium; assembly: GCA_902575095.1. Classification (GTDB taxonomy): domain Bacteria; phylum Pseudomonadota; class Alphaproteobacteria; order Pelagibacterales; family Pelagibacteraceae; genus Pelagilacustribacter. The sequence goes on along the minus strand of CACGPY010000001.1, from coordinate 78,397 downwards.
TGAAGCGGCTAGAATACCTGCATTAAATGCACCATCGATTGCAAGGCATCCTACTGGGACACCTTTTGGCATTTGCGCCATGGACAGCAAGCTATCAAGACCTTTTATTTTTTTTGTCTCCATTGGCACACCGAGAACAGGTAAAGTGGTTAAAGAAGCAACCATGCCTGCTAAATGTGCAGCTCCTCCTGCTCCTGCGACGATTACACCAAAACCATTTTTTTCTGCTGTTTCTGCAAACTGAAACATTCGCTTTGGAGTTCGGTGAGCACTGACAATTAAAATTTGGTATTTTACTTTTAGTAATTTGAGGATTTTTTCGCAGTCTTTCATTACGGAATAATCACTTTGTGAACCCATAATGATGGCTACTTTATTATTTCTTTTCTTAGTTTTCACAGATTAATTTAACAATTATGGGCCTAAAAACAATGGCCTAATGTTTATTAGACCATTAAATAGTTATGGAGGAAAGATGTTAAACTCTAGCTTTAAAAAGTAAGGCTTTTGGCGAGTTTTGAAGCTCGAATAAAGAAACTCTTCTTAATTTTCTTGTAGTTGATTTGTTTTTGCTTTTTCTGATTGCTTTTAATTTCATATTTTCTTTTTAGTTTATTTTTAGTGTTTTAAGTAATGCTAAAATTGCAAACTTGATTTGAATTTAGCCATAGATTTAGGCAAAGATTTGACTTCTTTTGGTTAAATTTATATTTTTTCTAATAAATCTTGCGGAAATTTACTAACAGACCCATTGCTGTCTATAACTGCTAATTCAACCTGTGCTGTAACTAGTGTTTCATTATCTTTAAAAACTTCTTGTAATAAGTTAAGTCTTACAGGTGATTTTTTTATGACCTTCGTTTTGACCTTTAGATGGTCCTCAAAATTTGCAGATTTAAGATACTTAACATTGCATTCTCTAACCACAAAAATTGCATTAAATTGGTCTCTAAGCTGTTTATGATTAAGTTTTAAATGATCATATATCATTTCTGTTCGTGCACGTTCAATAAAATGTAAATACCTTGCATAATAAACGATACCTCCAGCATCAGTATCTTCATAATAAACTTTTGTTTTGTAAATATGGTCTGCCATAAAACTGACAATAATCTTTAAGTTGATCTATTTCAACAAAGATAAATTTTTCTTTTTTTTGACCAATTTATGCCAAGCAATGTGCAGATTTTTTAATTAACTTAAAACTATGAAAACATTATCTATTATATCTTTATTGCTTTTGTTAACTAACTGTTCAGGTGGAAGTATAGCTAAAATTGGAAAACGTTGTACGATTGCTGACGCTAACCAATTACAAGAATCATCTTATGTTTGGATAGTAAGTAAAGAAGCACAAAAAGATTTTGACAAAAGAATTAATAAGTCAAATTGTCTAGACAGCTAAATACTTATTTAAATTCAAATAATTTATGGTATTAAGGGGTATGAATTTACCCCTTATAACTGCTTGTATCGTAATCGTTTTAGCTCTAATTATTCTTCCTTTAATTGTCTCCTATAAAGCTGAAAAAAAAGAAAAAAATAACAAAAATGAGTGGGATAAAATTCAAGAATATGGAAATAAAATTAATAACAAAACAAGAGACAAATATTAATAGAAATAATGAAAAAATTATCATCGTTTCTGCTAATTATTCTTTTTTTTAATATTGAGGTTATTGCGATGGACAACAAACCTTATCACCACATTTATAAAGACGGTAAGTTATTTGCGTTTAGAAATCTTGAGGGAGGTCCAAAAAGGGATCCTAATTTTAAATGGGATTGGAAAGTTTTCAGAGAAGAAAAGAAAAAACTTAAGATCGATTATCCACCCGAACATGTAATCGATAAACAAATAGTTTTAAAAAATCTTGAAAAATATAAATTTGACTCTTATGTAATGTGGCTTGATCATGCGAGCTTTATAATTAAACTTGGAGACACTACAATTATCACTGATCCAGTTTTTGAAAAAAATTATGGACCTATGATATTTGGTCCTAAGAAATACATAGAGTCTCCTTTGACTCTTCAAGAACTTCCTAAAATAGATCTATTTTTACTGACACACAATCATTATGATCACATGAGTATTCGTACAATAAAAAACTTTCCTTATAAGAATGCTGGAGTGTTTGTGCCTCTTAAGCTTGGAAAATATTTCACAAAAAATGGATATAAAAAGGATACTGTTAATGAAATGGATTGGTTTGATAAAATTAAAATTAATGATGAAATCACAATTACAATGCTTCCAAGTCAACACTGGTCCAAGCGGTGGATTTGGGGAGATGGAAATACTAATAGAACACTTTGGGGAAGTTTTTTAATTGAATATAAAGGTAAAAAAATCTTTTTTGCTTGTGATACAGGACCAGCACCTTTTTATAAAGAATTAGGAAAAAAATTTGGTCCTATCGATTTAGGTTTTGGAAATTTGGGTGCCTATAATTTCTATCCAATTGTTCCGGTTAAGGATAAATCTACAGCGCACGCAAACCCTGAAGAGCTTTTATCTTTAATGAGAGATTTAAAAGTAAAAAAAGTAATAGGGATGCATTGGGGTACGGCAATATTAAGTTTAGAACCTATTTGGGAGCCTCCAGTAAGGTTTAAAAAAAATGCTGAAAAGTTTGGCTACAAAAAAGAAGAGGCAATTATATTTAAAATTGGTGAGATTAAAAAACTAGAAGATCTTATTAACTAACTTTTCTTTTATTTCTCTCGCTATCTAGTAATTTTGTCAATGCATCAACCATTACATCTGAAGCTTTAAATATTTCATTTGGTTGGAATTCATGTGTGGTTTGATTATCTGGATCAGTTTTATCTTCAATTATTATTCCGTCATCTGGTAAATTATTCTTTATATAAATTAAAATTAACCAATTAGCTTCAATTGCATCATCCCATTTTATATAAATTTCTCCTGTTTCAAATCTTTTATCAATACATCTGATGATACTTAAATATTTTGGAATATACTTTTTATTTAATTGAAAACATAAACTGTGAGCCGATCGGTAAAAACTTTCAAGAGCGTATTCGATCTTTTCTCTTTCTACATTATAAATTCTCTCTTTTTCTAACAACGTTGCTTTATCATCGGTTTCCTCTACTTTAATACCTAAACTTGCAACTCTTTCTCTTATTGCTTCATCAATTTTTTGCTCTCTGATTAGCTTGTATTTTTCTTTTATTTTATCAATACGTTGTTGAACTTCTTCGTAAGACTCTCTTTGTTGACTTAAAACATATTTTTCAAGATTTTTGATTTCTAATTCTTCTCTTTTTCTAAAAAGATCAATTTTTTTCTCCAATTTGATTTGTTCTAAAAATTGCCTTTGTTTCTCAGCTCTTTCTTTTCTTAGCTCAGCTTGTTCTAATTTTATAAATCTTTGTAAATCTAGTTTTCTTTCTTTTTCAAGTTTTTGTTCCTCTTTAAGCTCATTTCTTTTTGCCTCTAAAGCTAATTTTTCTTGTTCAAGTAATCTTTTTTGAGCATCTTTTTTTTCTTGCTCCATAAGCTTTAGTTTTGTTTTCTTTTGTTTTTCTCGCTCTTCTAGAAAAATTTTTTTAATTCCTGAAACTTTATTAGAAATACTTGTAAAGAAAGCCTGTAAATTTTGGTCTAAATTTATATTAAATCTAAATATCGATTTAACCTTATCATTTAATCTTAATAAGCCTGAAACGATAGCTCTTGTTTTTTGAGGGTGTTTATTTGGTTTCTTAAATTTAAAATTTTTCTTTGATTTTACTTTTATAGCTTTTCTTGTTTTTTTCTTTACTAATCTTTTCGATTTTTTACCTTTTTGAATTTTCTTATTTTTTATTTTTTTTATTTTTTTTCTAAATCTCCGAATTAAAGGTTTTTTTTGTTTTTTTTTCTTAACCTTTGTAGGTTTTTTTTTCCTCTTTTTCATACTGACTATTAATTAAATAGCACTTTTTATGAATATATATAGTCTCTTGTACGGTGAGCTGATTGAAAGTTCTTGACAATTTGTAATTGAAAAACAACTAAATCTCTATACCTAAACGCTGCTGCACAACTTGCCATGTAAAACTCCCACATTTTTACAAATTTTTCATCAAATAAATCTTTTACCTCTTTTTTTCTTTCTAAAAATCGCTCTAACCAGCTTTCTAATGTTTTATCGTAATGTCTAATTAACGTTTCAGTGTCCGCAACAATTAAACCAGTTTTTTCAATCGGATTTATTATTTGGCTGAAAGAAGGACAAATACCGCCGGGAAATATATACTTTTGGATAAATTTATTGGGAGCTGTAGGTTTATCTACTACTCCTATAGTGTGCAGTAAAAATATCCCGTTTTCTTTCAGAAGTTTGTTCATTGATTTAAAAAATGTGTTATAAAATTTTCTACCTACATGCTCAAACATTCCTACAGAAAAAATTCGATCATATTTTCCCTTTACCTCTCTATAATCAATAAGCTCAAATTTTACTTGGTTATCTAAATTAAGTTCTTTTGCTTTACGTTTGCAATATTCTATTTGATTTTTACTTAAAGAAATTCCGGTTACTTCACATCCTTTTTGTCTAGCTATTTCAAAAGCCATGCCACCCCAACCACAGCCAACTTCTAAAATTTTTTGACCTTCTTTAATGTCCAATTTTTTTACAATATGATCTATTTTATTTTGTTGAGCTTCTTCTAAAGTTTTAGTGTCATTTTTCCAATACGCGCACGAATATAATCTATGAGTTTTATCTAAAAAAATATCATAGAGTTTTTCGCCTCTTGCTCCACCAATATCATAATGATGTTCAACATTTTTTTTTGATTTACCTGGAAAATTAAAATTTGTTATTGTTCTCCAGGCTTGGAACATTTTTTTAGCAACTACACTTGTTGTTGAAATTTCATCCCTACCTAAATTCTTTACAAGATCCATTAAAAATTCTTTCATTGAAGCATTTTCTATTATAATTTCATCTCTCATATAAGCTTCTGGAAATTCAAGCTCAGGATCTAATAATAACTTCCAGCTAAGATTATCTTTGAGCAATTTTACAGTAGTTGGTCTTTCTTTTTGTGGGTTTCCACAAATATATTTTTGTCCTTTTGCATCAACTAAAATAATTCCACTCTCTTTATAAATTTTTGAAAATATTCTTGCTAAAATCATAACTTATGCTGCCAAGTTTTTTTCCACCACAAATTCTAATTTATTTAATTTATCAATTAGTTCTTTCTTTTTTGTTTGAGATAATAAAACTAAAGGCGGTAAAATATTTTCAAACTTTTTATCTTTGATCGATAGAAAACTATGAAGAGCAGATATCAAATTAAATTGATCAAATGTTTGTCTCACATTAATTAATTTTTCATTTTTAGATTGTGAAATTTTATTTTCAAAGTCATCAAAAACTTTTCTAGCTAAAGAATGTGTAACGTTAGTTACAGCTGATATGCAGCCTGAACATCCAAGTTCTAGACCTTTTAAAAGTTTTGCCTCTGAACCTGGAAACATTAAAAAATTTGGTAACTTTAAACTTTCAAATAAATTATAACTAGAGTCTTTGCATCCAATAATATTTTCTGAAAAATTTTTTACAAGCTTAGTTACCATTTCTGCTGAAAATTTATAACCACTAAGCTTTTCAAAATTATAAAGAATAATTTTTACTTTAGGAATAGCCGTAATTAATCCTGAATAGAAATCAAAAACTCCTTCGTCCGTATTCCCTTTATAATATGCTGGTGGCATAATTAAAAACTGTCTGAAGTCATATTCTATTCCATACTTAATTAAATCAATATTTTCATTTAGAGAATTATTTCCAGTTCCTAAAAAAAATTGTTTTCTTAACTTATGAGTAGAAATTTTAGCTATAAGTTCTTTTTTTTCATTTGTTGAAATTAATTGGCTTTGGCCTGTGGAACCAAAAAAGAAAACTCCATGCAAACCGCTTTGAATGGCTTCACTTGCATGATTAATCGTTGCATCAATATTCAATGTTCTATCGGCATTAAGAACACTTAATCCAGCTGCGTATACTCCTTTTTTAATCATAATCTTACCTAAATTATTTTATCTAAGTTATATTATTAAATTTAAAAATGAAAGTTTTAGTAATTCAACCAAAAATTGGCATGGGAGATATGGTAATTTATTTGCCTTATATACACGCTATTTCAAAAAAATATCAAACAGCTATATCAATTTTAGTAAAAGAAAATTCTCGTGCCACTCAACTTTTAGCTGAAGATCAACATATTAAAGAAATTTTAATATTGGATAGAACAAAAAACAACTCTGGGATACATGATGGTCTTTCAGGATTTTTTAAATTAAGTAAGGACCTTAAATTAAAAGAATTTGATAAGGTTTTTATTTTTAATAGCTCTTTGAGATATTTATTAATTTCTAAGATTGCTGGTATAAAAAATATCTCTCAATATCCATTATTTAGAAAAAAAGATAATGTTGTAACATCTGCTAAAATTTTTACAGAAAATGAATTAGGAGACATTGTATCTACACAACCAGAGCTTATAATTAGTAATGATAAAGTAATTAAAGAAAAACAAAAATTTTCTAGAGAGTTCAAACACATTTGTTTAGGCATATCTGCTAGCGGCCCAACTAAAAGGTGGGACATCAAAAATTTTATTAAGCTATGTATTAATATTAACGCAAGAACACCTTCAAAATTTTATTTAGCAGGAGGCAATAATGATAAAGACTTAATTGATCAATTCTTTAACTCGGAGTTATCTAATAACTGCATTTCATTTAAAGACTTAAAAATAAGTGAAACATTGCCCATTATTAAAAATTGTAACCTTTATATTGGCAATGATACTGGTTGGCTACATATATCATCAGCATTAGGTATAAAATGTTTAGCTTTATTTATGGATAGCCCAGTCCAGTCTTATGGCAAATACTCAAAAAATATTGAAGTAATTGTGCCAGAAGGTGAAACAGAGGAAACCACAACTCACGATACTTTAGGGGCAGATAATATTTCTTTTGAAAAAGTTTTTAATAAATCGATTAAACTTTTAAATTAACTAAAATCAGTTTTAATTATTTTCTCTTTCGCTTCATTAACAAGTTGACTAAGTCTCTCGGTTTTGACATCTCTATTCATATCTGGGTGAATTTTTTTTTGAAGCTGGTTGGCAGCTTTTAATACATCTTCTTTGGTACAACCTCTTTTTAAACCAAGTAACTTGTAGGCTTCATCTTTTGTTACACTTGATGATCCTTGAGTTTTACCGAATTGTCCTTGAGAAAATCTGCCAGAATTTTTTAAAAATTGAATTAATCTCCATAGCTGAAGCATTTGTAAAGCTGTAAAACCTTTTATTTTTAATCCACTTAAAATTACAAATAGAAAGGGGAGTGAAAAGATATATTTTCCACCAATAGCCAAAAGCATAGCTAAGATTAATGAAAAATAAACTACAATTTTTTTAATCGTTGTAGCTATCTTTTTTGAACTAGTTCTAGCAAACCAATTCAAAAACAGATAAACGATGACAAAGATGATAATTCCTATTAGAAACAAATTCATATAATTTCCAAATATGAGTATACCAAAACTTAAAAAAATTAAGAGTGAGAAAAAGTATCACGACCTAACCTTATCTGATGAATATGCTTGGGTTGATCAGCCCAATATCCTCGAGGTGTTGAAAGATGCTAATAAACTTAACACAGAAGTTAAAGATTACATTAATGCAAATAATAAAATTACAGAAGACTATTTTAAAGATGTTAAAGATTTACAAAAAAACCTGTTCCAAGAGATAAAGTCTAAAATTAAACTAGATGACACCTCTTTAAAATTTAAAGATAAAAAATATTATTATTGGGCCAAGACAGAGGCTAAAGGAAATTACGGAAAAAGAATTAGACAATTGATTGATGGTTCTAAACCAGAAGAGGTTTATTTTGATGGTGACCTTGAAAAGAAAAATTATGGATCTGAATATTTTGGCGTTGGTTCAGTTACCACCTCACATTGTGATAATTTTATGGCCTATTCTTTAGATTTAAAAGGATCTGAATACTATACGATTTATTTAAGAGATTTAAGAACTGGAAAAAATGAGAAAGATGTAATTGATAATACTAGCGGCGGAATAACATGGTCTTTGGATAATAAAAGTTTTTTTTATTCAAAGTTAGATAAATTTCATAGACCTAGGAAAATTTTTAAACATGTTCTTGGTACGCCGATAAAAGAGGATAAACTTATTTTTGAGGAAAAAGATGAGACCTTTACTTGTGGAATAAGTCTATCATCTGATGAAAAGTTTTTTATAATTTCAACTTCAGACCATATTACAACTGAGGAATATTACTTTCCTTCTAATGCTATAGATATAAAACCAATCTTATTTAAAAAAAGAAAAAAAGACATTAGATATTCGCTAGACTCTTGGAAAGGTTTTTTTTATGTACATACAAATGAAAACGCAAGAGATTACAAAATATTGAGATGTAAAACTGACCAAATTGATAAACTGGAGACCTTTTTACCTGCCAAAAAAGAGACGGTGATCGGAGGTTTAGATTTTTTAGACGATTACATTTTGCGGGCTGAGAAATCTGATGCTATCTCTAAATTATATGTAAGAAACATAAAAACTAATAAGGAAGAAGAAATAAAAATTTCTGACGAAGCGATTGGTGTTCCTGGAGCCTCTCTGATGCAAAAAGATACCAATACCACAAGAATTAGAGTTAGTTGGGAAAGTATGGCTACGCCTGGTAAGATTTATGAATATGATATTGTTTCAAAAGAAAAAAAATTGGTAAAAGAAACTGAAATTCCTTCAGGACATGAACCTAAAAAATATGTCGTAGAAAGAATTAAAGCTAAATCTCATGACGGGCGAATGATTCCTATCAGCTTGTTAAGATTAAAAAATGCTAAGCAGGATGGAAAGTCAAAGGTACTGCTTTACGCATATGGTGCCTACAAACATAGTATCTCTCCATCTTTTAGTGCTTCAAGATTTTGTCTTGTTGATAGAGGAATTACATTTGCTATAGCGCATATAAGAGGCGGTGGAGATCTTGGTGATGTTTGGCATGAAGAAGGAAAAAAGAAGTTAAAAAAAAATACCTTTTTAGACTACATAGCTTGTGCAAATCATTTAATAGAACAACGCTATACCTATAAAGGTGGACTTTGTTTTTATGGCGGTAGTGCTGGTGGGCTTACAGGTGGTGCGGTGGCCAACATGGCTCCTGATTTATTTTTTTCAATGCTTCTCCTTGTACCTTTCGTTGATACAATGACAACAATGTTAAATGATAAATTACCCTTAACACCGGCAGAATGGGAGCTGTGGGGAAATCCTATCAAAAGCAAAGAATATTTTGAATATATTCTTTCTTATGCGCCTTATAATAATCTTGAAAAAAAAGATTACCCTTCAATGTTAATTACAACATCTTTATTCGATAACCGTGTTCTTTATTCTGAACCTGTAAAATATATTGCAAAACTTAGAGATGTAAAAACTGATAATAATAATCAATTACTAAAATGCAAAATGGAAGCTGCCGGTCATGGTGGTATGAGTGGACGAGATAATGCAATCACAGAATTAGCCGAGGAATATTCTTTTATTTTAAAGTCTGCAAAAATTTTAAATTAAAGACCTTGAAAATTTAAAATCAATTCCCATATGTGAATTATTGGTTGCCAACTGGGGCCAATAATTAACCTTGCTAACAAAGGAGGATATATGACAAGTAAGGATCTATCGATCTTTAATTCACTTAGACCTTTTAGCATTGGATTCGATGATATGTTTGATCAATTCGAGTCAATGTTAGGTAATGGCAGTCTTGCTGTACAAAGCAACTATCCGCCATATAACATCCGAAAAGCAGGCAAAGATAAGTATGCTATTGAAGTAGCAGTTGCCGGCTTTAATAAAGACGATGTTGAAGTTGAATATGAAGATAATCTTTTAACAGTAAAAACAAAAGAGGTTAAAAGATCAGAGGAAAAAGAAGGCGATGAAGTAATTCATCGAGGGATATCGCAAAGATCTTTTGCAAGATCATTTACAATTGCAGACGATGTAAAAGTGAATGGTGCTGAATTGAAAGATGGTTTGCTAACTATTTCTTGTGAAAAAATCATACCTGAAATAAAGAAAAAAAGACTTATAGAAATAAAATAAGTTTACCTTACTTGCGGAGTTAACTCTCCGCAGGTAATTAAAAACAATTTTTACTGCTAAAACCTACTACAGTATTTTTAGGATTTACCTCAAATTTTCTCTCGCACTTGATCTTATATTTTTCAGTAAAATATACGTAATTCCTATTTCTAGTTTTTAAAAACTCTACTTTGTCAGGTTGCCCATAAAAACTTTTGAGATCCTCTTCTGATTTATTTAACCATTTGCTTAATTCTTTTTTTTCTAATTCTGTAGTTTGGTCAATTTTATGCGACACTGTCTGACATCCAACCAACAGAAGAAATAAAATTGTGCATAAAATTTTGACGAATAAATTTTTCATTTTTTCCTATGTTATAACGAAAAGTTATAAACAGATATATTTACTATTAGTTGAATCTCAGCAGCTATGTGTGATTTAGTTAAGATTTTATTGTGCTTATAGAGTAATAAACTTGTAATGGAGGTTTATTTTTATGATGAATAAATATTTTGAGTATAGAAAACACAAAACAAATTTTAGAACTGAAGTAATTGCTGGTGTAACAACTTTCCTTACAATGGCATACATTATGTTCTTAAATCCTTTTATTCTCTCTGGCGAATTTGCTGGAACAGAGAAAGGTTTTTTTGATTTTGGAGCAGTATTCACTGCAACAATTTTAGCGACCGCTGTAGCTTGTTTTATCATGGCATTCCATGGAAAAACTTGGCCGGTAGGATTAGCGCCAGGAATGGGTATTAATGCATTTGTTGCTTATGGTGTTGTAGCTGGACAAGGTTATACACCCCAAGCTGCATTAGGTGCTGTTCTTGTTGCTGGTGTAATCTTCTTAGCAATATCATTAACACCGATAAGAGCGTGGTTGATTAATTCAATTCCAAAAAGTTTAAAACTTGGAATTGGTGCTGGTATTGGATTATTCTTAGCAATTATTGGTCTAGAGATTATGGGAGTAGTTGGTGATCACCCTGTAACATTAGTTACATTAGGTGACATTAAAAATCCTTTAGTGCTTCTAGCATGTGCAACTTTTGTATTCATGATTGTTTTAGAAAAAATGAAAATTAAAGGAAATATTATAATAGGTATTTTACTCTTTAGTATAATTGCATGGGCAACTGGTTTAGCTAAATTTAATGGGGTAGTAGGATCAATTCCTCCAATGACTTACTTATTTGAGTTTGATCTTAAAGCTGCATTCACTGCTGGAATGGCTTCAATTGTTTTTACTTTATTATTCATCGACTTTTTTGATACAGCTGGCACATTAACTTCGGTAGCTAATGTTGCAGGAAAAGTTGATAGAAAAGGCAAAGTGCAAGACATAGATAAAGCAATGTTATCAGATAGTGTTGGTACAGTAGCTGGAGCTATGATGGGTACAACGACTGTTACAAGTTATGTTGAGTCTGGTTCAGGTGTAAAAGCAGGCGGAAGAACAGGTATGACTTCTTTAGTAATTGGAGTTTTATTCTTAGCTTGTTTATTCTTTGCGCCTCTAGCAACAAGCTTGCCAAAAGAAATAGATGGAGCAGCTTTACTTTATGTTGCAATTTTATTTGTAAGAAATATTACCGATATAGATTGGAACGATATAGCTGAGTCTGGTCCAGCTGTTCTTGCTATGATAGTTATGCCGCTTACTTACAGTATTAGTAACGGTATCGCTTTAGCATTCATCGCTTATGCACTAATAAGAATTTTTACTGGTAAATTTGGTAAGACTTCGCCTGCAATATGGGTAATTGCAGCAGCTAGTGTACTAAGTTTTTACGTAGGTTAATAGTTTTAGGGCCAGTTTATGCTGGCCCTTTAACTTCCTTGATGTTTTTTAATTAAATCCTCTACTCTTACTACCTCATAATGCTCAAAAGGTTGAACAATCCAGGGATTGCTATTTAATTTCTGAGCACAAAAATCAGGCTCAAATGTGGAGTCTTTCTTTTTCCAGAGTACAGCAGTCTTTATTGATTTTATTTTTCCTTGTAAGGGAGGGTATTTTTTAAGCCAATCAATACTTTTATTCAAAGTTACTCCAGTATCGGATAGGTCATCACACAATAGAATATTTCCTTTCATCTCTTGAACTGTGGAGCTCATTTCTCTTGAAAAAACTAGCTCACCTTGTTGATCCTCAGTTCCTTCTCCAGAATAGGACTCTACAGCTAAATAAGCACATTTAAGTTTAAATACTCTGCTCAGTACGTCTATGATGGGAGCTCCACCTCTCATTATGCCAATTAACATGTTAGGTTTAAATCCACTTTGATGGATTTGTATTGCAAGTTTTTCTACGATTAGATTATATTCTTTCCAATCAATGATAAGTTTATCTGCCATGAAAAAAGTTAGTTTATTTTTAAGGAGTTGTAAATGAAAGGTTACGTAGTTTGTGTTTATAAAAATATAACTAATGAGGAAAAGCTTAAAGAATATGCTGTAAAAGCTAGAATCGCAGTTGAAAAATATAAAGGCAAATTTCTAATCAGAGGAGGAAAAGCTACTGCTAACGAAGGTGAAAGTTCGCCTAGGACTGTCGTAATCGAATTTCCCTCTTACGATGAAGCAAATTTATTTTACAAATCAAAAGAATATCAAGAAGCACACAAAATTTTAAAAGGTCACGCTATAAGACACCATCAAACTATTGAGGGTGATTAATATTGTATTGGCTCATTATCTATTGATCGCCATAAATACCACGTTGCTACTGAACAATAAGGTGTAAATTTTTTATGAAGCTTATTAAGGAATGTCTTTGGAGGAAAGTATTTCTTATTATAATTATTCGAAATAGCTCTAAGTAAACCTATATCTTGTAGAGGCCATATATTTGAGCGATTAAATGTAAATAATAATATCATTTCTGCTGACCATCTTCCTATTTGTCTCAATTCAGATAAGTATTCTATAGCTTCCTCATCAGTCATTTTTTTTATTAAGTTAGGCTTAAAAGTTTTATTTAAGGTTCTCTTGGCTAAATCTTTTATACCTTTGACTTTTTGTTTGCTCAGGCCACAGCTTTTTAAACTGCTGAATGATAATTTGCTTACAGTTCTTGCGTTTATCTTATTTTTACATTTTTTTTTGAATTTAAAAAAAACTGAGTCAGCGGCAGCAATACTAATTTGTTGTCCTATAATACTTTTACATAGTGAAAAAAAAACGTCATTACGTGTCACGAGACTTCCATCTTTATAATTGTTTATTAGCTTTTTCATCACTTTATCTTTCTTCGATAAAATTTTCTTAGCTCTTGCCCAATATTTAGGAGGCTTGCTCATGTTCTGGGAGCAATGATTTGTTTCTTTAATTTATTCTCTCTCATAAAAATTATTAAAGAACTAGCAATGACTAAAGAAGCTCCGAGCAGTGTTAAAATTTTTGGAACTTCGCTCCAGATAAAATATCCAAAAATAATTGCAAAAACTAAACTCAAATATTTAATCGGGGTTACAAGCGATGCTTCTGCTAATCTATAACTTTGAGTTAATAATAAATTGGCTACACTCCCGCATAAACCAAGAACGAAAAATAAAACAAAATCTATGAAAGTTGGCATTATCCAATCACTAAAGAAAATTGTTCCTAAACCCAAAAGAGTGCAAAGTAACGTAAAATAAAATGCAATTGTATAATTGGCTTCTGTTTTAGATAAAGATCTAACGCTAATAGCTACACAGGCAAAAAATATACAAAATACAATTGGCGTAATATAATAATAATTTACATCTATAAACGCTGGTTGAACAATTAATAGCATTCCAACAAAACCGAGGAATACAGCCGACCATCTTTTTATTCCAACCTTTTCAGATAAAAAAAAGATTGATGCTATTGTAACGAATATTGGCCCGCCAAATGTTAATGAAACTACATCGGCTAATGGTAATTCTCTTAGTCCCAAAAATAATGCAATTATTGCAAGGGCTCCACTTATAGCTCTGAAAGCATGAAGGCCTGGGCGTGAGGTTTTGTAAAAAGAAAATATTTTATCTTTTGGTATTATAAAAAATATTGGTATGAACCCTATAAAAAATCTTAAAAAGAGCACTTGGCCTACTGGATAATAGTCTAACCATTTTACACAGATATCCATAATGGAGAAGCAGATTACGCTTCCTACCATGTACAATACGCCTATTTGATTTTGTGTTAACAATTTACTATCCTTTTTTCCTCAAAATATATTAGATAACTTATGCAGAAATGTACACTTGCACTTGGATGTTTTTGGAAACCTGAGGAAAACTTTAAAAGCAAACCAGGTATAATAAAGACAGAAGTAGGTTACGCAGGAGGAAGTAGCGCGAAAACAACCTATGAAGAAGTATGCACAGGAAACACTGGACATGCTGAAGTTGTAAGACTTACCTTTGACGAAAATAAAATTTCGTTTAAAAAAATATTAGATTTATTTTTCAAAATGCATGATCCAACACAAAAAGATATGCAATTTCCAGATGTTGGAACTCAATATAGAAGTGAGATTTTCTATGAAGATGAGAAGCAGAAACAAGACGCTTTGGAAGTTTTAAAAGAATTTAACGAAAAATTAGATGGTAAAATTCAGACAAATATCTCAAAAATTAAAAACTACAATAAAGCTGAAGAATATCATCAAAAATATATTGAAAAAAACAGTTAATGAATCAATTAGTAACTACAAACTGGTTAGATAAGAATATTGAAAAAGTAAAAATTTTAGATGCTAGCTGGCATCTTCCAAATGCTAATAGAAATTCATTTGAAGAGTACAAAACAGAGCATATCATTAACTCTATATTCTTTGATATAGATAAAAATTCAAATCAAAAAACTAATCTTCCGCATATGCTTCCGTCTAGAGAAGATTGGGAAATAATTGTATCTAGTTTAGGAATATCTAATTCAGATCACATAATTGTCTATGACAACTCAGATGTTTTTAGTTCTTGTAGAGTTTGGTACTCTTTTTTGTATTTTGGCCATGATCCAAAACTTATCTCAGTATTAGATGGAGGATTTAAAAAATGGACAAATGAAAAACGTTCAACTACTAAAAAAATAGTTAGCTTTGACAGATCTAAATACATTGCAGTTGAAAATACATCTCTTGTAATAAATAAAGATGAAGTAAATGATAATATTATTAATAATAAATTCCAATTGCTAGACGCCAGAGGAGAGCAAAGATTTTTAGGCTTACAGCCTGAACCTCGAAAAGAACTTAAAAGTGGAAACGTCAAAGGATCAATTAACCTGCCTTTCCAAAAACTTTTAAGAGATGATAGAACTTTTAAAAAAAAAGAGGACTTAATTGAGATTTTCAAATCAAAAAAAGTATCAATTGAAAAAGAAATGGCTTTTACATGTGGTTCTGGAATTACAGCATGTATTTTAGGTCTAGCTAATTCTATTATAAGTGGTAAAAAACCTATTATCTACGACGGTTCATGGGCAGAGTACGGATTAGATTAAATATATGAAAACTTCATCAAAAATTAAAACTTTTCTAATAATTTTTTTTATAGCTATTTTTGCAATCATAACAGCGAGGCACTTTATAGGTCTTCATTTTAAAAAAAAATTTAGCGTGAGACCAGCTCCAGGCGTAATCGTTTCTACAGTTGAAAAATCACTTTTTTATAAAAGTATTGAAACTTTTGGTACTGCAATTGCTCAGAATTCAAAAGCCTATAGGGTTCAAGCAAGTAATATTAATGGAAAGCTTAATCTTGAAAATAGATTCGTAAAAAAAGGAGAAAAAATACTTTTATTAAAAGATGGGGGAAGCTTAATAGCAGATTTTGCTGGCAAGGTAGGGAAAAGGGAAATAGCTCAAGGTGTCTTAGGTTCAGAAAGTTTAATTATTACACTTGATGATCTTAAAAAAATTGTAATTGATATTAAGGTTCCTGAAAATTATGTAAGTGTTCTTAAGACAGGACTAAAAGCTGAGGTTACTAGTTCTGCCTACAAAAAAATTTTTAAGGGTAAAATAGAAACAATTAGTTCTCGTATTGACCCTTCTACTAGATCGATTCTTTCAAGAATAATAGTCGATAATTCAAATTTTGAAATTATTCCAGGTCAACTAATGACTGTAAAGATTATTTATGATGAAAAAAATCAAATTGGTGTACCGGAAAGTGCTGTAACAATTCAAGGAAATACAGCATTCGTTTATACTGTAAATGAAGATACCGCTGAAAAAAAGAATATTGAAATTGGTAAAAGAAATTTTGGTAAAGTTTCTGTTATATCTGGATTAAATGAGGGTGATCTTGTGATCAGTGAGGGTGTTTCTAAAGTAAGAGATAAAGGTAAAATAAAAATTATTACTTCAACCAAATAAATGTTTTTAACTGACCTTTCAATCAAAAGACCTGTTGTAGCCTCAGTAATGAGTTTGGTTTTAGTTATATTTGGTTTAGTCACTTTTCAAGAAATACCAACAGATGAATTGCCTGATGTGCAGCCACCAGTTGTTACAATTCAAACTGAATATAGAGGAGCTTCTGCTGAAATAGTTGACACACAAATTACACAAAAAATTGAAGATTTTGTTGGAGGAACTCCAGGATTAGAGACTATTGACTCTTTCAGCGAAGATGAAAGTTCAAGAATTACTCTAACTTTTGAAACTGATTTAGATTTAGATGATGTTGCTAATGATGTTAGAAGTTCTGTGTCTCGAGTTTTAGATAACTTACCAGAAGGAGCTGAACAACCAGAAATATTTAAACAAAGTGCAGGTATGCGTACAACAATGTGGTTATCTTTTAATTCTGAAACTATGTCTGACTTGGAACTAACTGACTACGCAGATAGATATTTAACGGATACATTTTCTACAGTTGATGGAGTAGGTCGAGTTAGACTTGGTGGTCAAAGAGAATTATCACTGAGGATTTGGTTGGACCCTATTGCACTTGCTGCAAGAGATTTAACAACTGAAGAAGTTGAAAATGTACTAAGAAAAGAAAATGTAGAATTTCCAGCAGGGAGAATAGAATCAAAAGATATTGATCTAACTATTAAGTTAAATAAAGCCTACAGTAATTTAGAAAATTATAAAAACTTACCACTTAAAAGAGCAACTGACGGATCAATTATTGCACTTTCTGATGTAGCAAGAGTTGAGCTTGGTGCAGAGTCCACACGTACTTTATTTAAAGGAAACGGAAAGCAAGTAGTGGGAATAGGAATTTACCAGCAATCAGATGCTAACACTATTGCTGTTGCTGATGGAATTAAAAAGAAAATTAAAGAGCTCAAACCTAGCTTGCCCCCGAATACAACTTTAGAAGTTTCATTTGATAGAAGTAATTATATTAAAGCTGCCATTAAAGAAGTTTATAAAACTCTTTTTATTGCTTTAATTTTAGTAACTACAATTATTTACCTTTTTTTGGGAAATATAAGAGCCCTAGTGGTTCCTTTGGTAGCTTTACCTGTTTCATTAATTTCAACTTTTTTAGCAATTTATATTTTTGATTTTTCAATCAATCTCTTTACTCTTATGGCTTTAGTGTTGGCCATTGGAATTGTTGTAGATGATGCGATTGTAATGTTAGAAAATATTGTAAGAAGAATAGAGTTAGGGGATACACCTCTTGTTGCAGCATTTAAAGGAGCCAAGCAAGTTTCATTCGCAATTATCGCTACAACAGTTGTTTTAGTTGCTGTCTTTGTTCCCTTAATTTTTATTAAAGGTATTACAGGTGTACTATTTACACAAACTGCAATCACACTTGCAGCCGCTGTCATTATATCAAGTTTTGTGGCTTTATCTCTGAGCCCGATGTTGGCAAGTAAATTTCTTAAGCAAAATATGAATAAGTCAAAAATAGTTTTAAAATTTGAGAAATTTTTAAAAAATTTAACTTATCTATATAAGATATCTTTGCTAGGTTGGATCAAAAAAAGGACAACGATAACAATCTTTCTCTTAGCTACATTAGCTTTAACTCTATTTTTTTTCAATTTTACAAAAAAAGAATTAATTGCTCCTGAAGATAGAGGGGCGTTCTTTATAATCGTAAAAGCGCCTCAAGGTTCCGGCTTTAATTTTACGAAAGACAGAGCTGAGGAAATTGAAGGTCTTTTATTACCTAATGTAGGTAAAGGTGAGTACAGAAAATTGATTATGAGAGTGCCGGGGTTTGGTAAATCTGCAAAACAAGTTAATAGCGGTTTTATTATTGTACTGCTTGAGCCTTGGAAAAAAAGAGATCGTCACGGTGTTGAAATAATGAGAGAATCTTTTGGGGAAATTTCAAAAGTACCGGGTGTATTAGCTTTTCCAATTATGCCTCAAGGAATAAGAACAGGAGGAATTGAGAGCCCTGTGCAATTTGTTATTTTAGGAAATACATATGATCAACTTATTGAATGGAAAGAAATCATTAAAAAAGAGGCAAGAAAAAATCCAGGACTCACTTCGATAGAAGATGACTTCGATCTAAACAAGCCTCAATTAAATGTTAAAATTGATCAAAAGAAAGCTGCTGACCTTGGAGTTTCAACGGAGGATATAGGCAAAACTATTGAAACAATTTTCGGATCAAGAAGGGTAACAAATTTTACTAGAGACGGTAAAGAATATTCTATTATTCTACAAGGAGATATTAAAGATAGACAGGAGCCTGATAGCATAAGTAAAGTTTTTGTTAGATCAAAGAACAATAATAAACTTGTATCAATCTCTAATCTAGTAGCATATGATGAGGAAGGTCAATCACCTTTCCTTGCAAGATATAATAGGCAAAAGGCTGTAACTATTTCAGCAAGATTAGTTGGTGACTATTCACTGGATGAAGCGCTTAAATTTTTAGTTGGAGTAGTTGAACAAAATACTCCTCAAGCCAAAATAGCTTACAAGGGTGAAAGCGAGGAATATAAAAAAACTAACACTGAATTGTATGTAATTTTTGCACTTGCTTTGATAACTGCTTATCTAGCTATGAGCGCACAGTTTGAAAGTTGGAAACATCCATTTACAATTATGCTAACTGTTCCAATGGCTATACTTGGTGGTTTATTGGGTTTACTAGTGGTCGGTTCATCTCTAAACGTTTACAGCCAAATAGCTCTCATAATTCTAATAGGATTGTCCGCAAAAAATGGAATTCTAATTGTCGAATTTGCTAATCAATTGAGAAAAGAAGGTAAGAATTTAGAAGTTGCTGTATTTGAATCAGCGGCAATAAGATTAAGACCCATACTTATGACAAGTTTATCTACAATCATAGGTGTCTTGCCTTTAATTCTTGGAACTGGCCCAGGTGCAGCAAGCAGACTTACGGTAGGGATAACTATATTTGGTGGAATGCTTTTTTCTACTTTCTTTACACTTTATGTAATTCCCACGATCTATACAATTGTAGGAAAAAATACCAAGAGAATTGATGCGGTAGAAATTGATCTAAATAGGCAACTTAAAAAATAATATATTTATTTTTATCTAAATTTTTCTTACAGAGTGTTAGTTGTTTTCTATATTTGTTTGCCATATCCTTAACTGATTTTGCAAAGATAATAGCTTTCTTATCTTTTGAATAATTTTTATAATCACCCCATCCTTTATAATAAGCTAAATACTGCTTATATGGATCCTTCTTAGAAATTTTTAAAATCTTATTAGTCTTATGAATGTACCAACCTATAAAATCAACTGAGTCTTTAAATCTAGCTCTTGTAGCTAAAGGACTATTAGTTTCTGTTTTATATTGTTCCCATGTTCCTTTAACTGCTTGAGAATATCCAAATGAACTTGAAGGTCTCTTGAAAGGAATAACTTTAAATAATTTTTTTCGTGGTGGCTTAGCTAACCAATTAAAATCACTTTCTTTTTTGACAAAGGCTAATTGTAAATGAATAGGTGCTCCCCATCTTTCGTACGATGCTTTTGCATGTTTATACCAAAGATATCTTTCCTCAAAAATTGCACAACTATTTTGTGTATTTTTTGGGATCGAAGAGCATGCGCTAAGAATAAATAAAATTAAAATTAATATAATTTTTTTAAAATGAATCACTTACTAATTTATACTAGAAATTAATTAAGCTTTCTCCACTTTTCTGGCATCATAAAAGATCCTTCCCATACGCCGAGCTTATTTTCTTTTGCGTAAGCCTCATCTCTCACATAATCCTTTGAATATCTTTTATACGCTACTGCATTACCGTTCCTTACCATCCATTTGTTAAGATTAATTTTATCCTTGTAACAAGTGGCTAAAAATCTTTTGTACCTGTCCTTTGATGAAGTTATGCATTTTATTTTTGAAAAATTGATTTTATCTATTAATTTTTTTTTTGCTACGACGCCACATGAATAATTTTTATTAAATTCAAAACCAATTATCGCAGAAATTTTTAAAAATGGTTTTTTACATTGTTGTTTAATTTCTGGGGCATCAATCCCTTCTAGCCTTATTTTTTTATTATTAATATGCAGAGTGTCGCCATCAATTATTTTTGGTACCCCATAAATTTCTGTACTGTTTAATGTTTGAGCTAAGAAAAACGTTATAATTAATATTAAAGATAATTTAGCCATTTTATAAAACTATTAATTAATAAAATTATAACTACTCCAGTAAAATTAGCTATTAAATCGTACAATTCAAAAGCCCTGTTAGGAACTATTAAGTGAAAAATTTCTAATATAAAGGAAATAAATAGAATAAATAGATAATTAGTAAAAATATTTTTAATTCTTAATCTGACTATTATTGCTAATACAGTAATATAAGAAAAAAAAATTAAATGGTTTATAGATGCTCCAATTGGATTGGTTATTAAATTTGGTTGTTGGCCTAAGTTGCCATATAAAAAATATCCTATTAAACTTCCAGGAAATAAATATAGAATAAGTAAAGCTAATAATGAAAAATAGTAAACATACTCTGTTAATTTAAATATAGTATTTTTCATTAATGATTAAATATAGTACATAATAGCTATTTTAACTATTATGACTAAATTAATTCTCACAAGACATGGACAAAGTGTTTGGAATGCAGAAAATAGGTTTACAGGTTGGGTAGATGTAGATCTTTCAGATAAAGGGGTCTTGGAAGCAGAAAAATCAGGTCAAATTATAAAAGATTTAAACATTAACATAGATATATCTTATACGTCGTATTTAAAAAGGGCGATTAAAACTCTAACAACTATTCTTAAAAAAAATAACCTAGAACTTAAATTCAATACTGCTTGGCAACTTAATGAAAGGCATTATGGATCTTTGACGGGTTTAAACAAAGAAGAAACAAAGAATAAAATTGGTGAAGAGCAATTCAAAAAGTACAGGAGATCCTGGGATGTAGCTCCTCCTCCAATGGAGGAAAAAAGTGAATACCTAAATCTATTCAGTCCACTGAATGCTAGTATACCTGTGGGAATGATCCCATTTACTGAGTCTTTAAAAAGCACATATGACAGGGTAGTACCTTTTTATGAAGATGAAATTAAGAAAAATCTTTTAGAAAATAAGAATATTTTAATTTCAGCTCATGGAAACTCTCTAAGAGCTTTATGTAAATATTTATTTAATATTTCAGATACAAAAATAAATGAATTAGAAATACCAACAGGTAATCCGCTGTTAATTAAATTTGTAAATAATTTAAAAATTGAAAAATATTATTATTTAGACAAGTCCAGAGCTAGAGATATAATTTTTAATCAATAATATTAAGACTTTTAATTTTCCTATACATATGAGAAGTGTTTAAGTGGTAAAATTTTTGATTACTTTCTAAGCCCAGTAAGTTTTTATCTTTTATCAATCTATTCCATACTTTATTCAGTGAAAAAACTTCTGATTTTTCATTCGTGAAAACACTTCTGTTAATAATTTGTAATCCAGTAAAAATAAATTGATTCTCGCTATCCTTAGAAATTTTTTCATTATTTAAATTAAAATCTCCTTTAAAGGAAGGATCAATGGATAATTTCTTATTAACTAAAAGTAATGTCGGTTTATTATTCTTTAAATAAATAACCTCTAGACTCTTTAATTCTGCTAGATAATGCTTACTCCAAACAGTATCTGGATTAATTACAAAAAAAGGATTGTCACCAAAATTTTGTGTACCTTTAAGTACACCTCCGCCTGTGTCTAATAATAAACTTTCTTCATTAGAAATTGTGATCTTAACTTTAAATTTCTTTCTATTAATAAATGATTTAATCTGATCAGGAAGATAATGAACATTAATACTTATTTCTTGCACACCATGACTGATCAATAAATTTATCGCTCTTTCTAATAATGTATAATTATTTATTTCTAATAATGGTTTAGGAGTTTTTAATGTCAAAGGCTGCATTCTTTTTCCTAAGCCTGCTGCTAAAATCATTCCATATTTAATATTCATATTTTATTTAATTTCTTAAGTTTTTTAATAGACAAGTGTTTATAAAATAATAATTTTAAATTTTTGAGTGCTGGATTTTGCAATCTTTTTTCTATAAGCGCCCATGTGTAAGGTAAAAATTTAAGATAATGATTTTTATTATCTCTTTTGTATAAACGCACGAATATTCCTAATATTTTTAGATTTCTTTGCACTGACAAAATATCAAAATCATTTTTTAATTTTTGTATATGATCGTTTTTAAGTTTTGAATTCTTATGGTAAAAGTCTAATAGTTTATTTTGTAATTGACTCGGTAATTTTATTCTTACGTCATCAATTAAGGATACAATATCGTACAAAGGATTTCCAATAATTGCATCTTGGCTATCAATTATTCCTAATTTGTTTTTATTAATCATTATATTTGAAATATGAAAATCTCTATGTACGAATGTATTATTTTTGAAAATTAATTTTTTATATATTTTATTTAATTCAGATTTAAGAATTTTTTTAATCTTACTAATTTTTTTTTTTTTGAGAGCATAATTTAAATACCAATCAAAAAACAAATCAGATTCTTTGTGAAGATGTGATAATGTATAATTTGGTATTTTAATTTTTAGCTTTTCAAATTTATAAAGTTTTTTTACTTTTATTTTTTGTATCTTAATTAATAATTTTATTAATGATTTATAGTTATTAAGTTTATTTTTTTTTGAAAGTATGTGATCGTAGAAAGATTTCTCGCCTAAATCAGATATTTCAATCATATCGTCTTTATAATGATTGCTTAGTAATTTTGGAGCATTAATCCTGTTGTGATTAAGAATATTATTTATCACTACATATACCGCAAGATTTTTAAATTTTTCTTTTTTAGCAGAGACAATGATTGAGGTTTTGTTGTTTTTTTTTAATCTATAAAATTCTCTAAATGAAGCATCTCCTGAAATTTTTTTCAATTTATATTTCATTTTTAAAATCTTTCCATTTGTTTACCCCATTTATTTTTATTTTTCTTTCCTTATCATTTTCTCCGTACTCTAAATGAATTTCTAATTTATTAGTCAATGGTGTTTTAATTAAGTCTGGCCATTCTATAATTTTAATTGTTTTTTCATTTTCTGAAAAAATGCCAAGATGATCTAATTCATTGGCTTTTTTAATTCGATAAAGATCATAATGCATAATCTTAAGATCTTTAATTTCATATTCATAAAGTAAGTTAAATGTAGGACTCAAAACTTCTGTTTCTTTAAGTCCTTTTTGATTTTGTAAGTTGTTAATTAAAAATCTTGTGAATGTAGTCTTCCCTACACCGATTTCACCAATTAAGAAAATACAATCTCCATTTTCTAACTTTTTCGAAATTGATTTAGATATTAGATTTAAATGGTCTAAAGATTTAACAATCATTAGCTACTGTTAGTAGCGATAAGTATCTGGTTTAAATGGTCCTGATGGTTTAACGCTAATATAATCGGCTTGCTCTTTTGACATTTTTGTCAATTTAGCTCCCACTTTTTCTAAATGAAGCATTGCAACTTTTTCATCAAGATGTTTAGGAAGTACATAAACTTTCTTCTCATATTTATCTGAATTATTCCATAATTCAATTTGTGCAATAACTTGATTTGTGAATGAAGCACTCATCACAAAACTAGGATGCCCTGTAGCACATCCTAAATTTACTAATCTTCCTTCAGCTAAGAGTATAATTCTTTTTTTACTAGGCAGTTCAATTTCATGAACTTGGGGTTTTATCTCATCCCACTTATAATTTTTCAATGCTTCAACTTGAATTTCATTGTCAAAGTGACCAATGTTACAAAGTATTGCTCTGTCTTTCATGTTTCTCATATGATCTGCTGTGACTATATCTTTATTTCCTGTAGCGGTTACAACTATATCAGCGTCTTTAATAGCTTCATCCATAACAACAACTTCGTAGCCTTCCATAGCAGCTTGTAACGCGCATATAGGGTCTGTCTCGGTTACCATAACTCTTGCACCTGCTTGACGTAATGAAGCTGCACTTCCTTTACCAACATCCCCAAATCCAGCTACAATGGCTACTTTACCTGACATCATAACATCAGTAGCTCTTTTTATACCGTCTACTAAACTTTCTCTACAACCATAAAGGTTGTCGAATTTAGATTTCGTAACTGAGTCATTTACATTTATAGCAGGTATTAATAATTCTTTATTAGACTCCATTTTTTTAAGTGCTAAGACTCCTGTCGTAGTTTCTTCTGAAACTCCTTTAACATCTTTTAATAAATTTTTATATTCCTTGTGCATTAAGGCAGTAAGATCACCACCATCGTCTAAAATCATATTTGGTTTCCAATCTTTCTTTCCTTCAATAGTTTGCTTAACACACCACCAGTACTCTTCTTCGGTTTCACCTTTCCAAGCAAATACTGGAATACCCGCTTTAGCTATTGCTGCTGCAGCGTGATCTTGCGTTGAAAAAATATTGCATGAAGACCATCTAACTTCTGCTCCTAATTCAACTAAAGTTTCAATTAAAACTGCGGTTTGTATTGTCATGTGAAGACAGCCTAGAATTCTTGCACCCTTTAAAGGTTTTTTACCTTTATACTCTTTCCTCAAAGCCATAAGTCCTGGCATTTCAGTTTCTGCCAGAGAAATTTCTTTTCTACCGAAATTTGCCTGACTGATGTCTTTTACTTTATAATCTTGAGCCATAATGAAGGAGTTATTATCAACATAAATAAACCATAGCAAGAAATAATGTTAGCTCAATTTAGGAAGTAAAACCTCAACCTGTGCTCCTTTTGCATTCAACCTATTTGAAGCTGCTATTGTGCCTTTATGTAATTGGACAATATTTTTTACAATATTCAAGCCTAGGCCAGAATGTTTTCCAAATCTTGTGGGCCTGTTGCTGTAAAAACGTTTAAAGATTTTCTGAGGTGATGTTTCAGCAAAACCGGGGCCCTCATCTTTAACGGATAGTAATAGATTACTTGAGGTTTCTTCAAGACTGATTTCAATTTTTTGATTATCTTTACTGAAGGAAATAGAGTTATCTAACAAGTTCGCGATAACCTGTTCTATTCTATTACTAATACCAAAGATAAAATATCCATTTTTACTTTTAATTTTATTCAAAACTCTTATCTCAATTTTTTTATTTTGGTTAATTAGATCTTGATTAAAATCTTCCACTACACCATTAATAATTTCAATTAAGTTAATTTTACTCATTTTCTCTCGAGATAAGGACGCTTCATCTTTTAGCATTTGAGTGTAATCCGTTATTAATCTTTCTATCCGTTCAACATCATGATTTATTATTTTTAAAAGTTTATCGCCTTCATTCTTTTCAGTAGTTTTGTCTAAAAGTTCTGAAGCACTTTTTAAAGATGCAAGTGGATTTCTTATCTCGTGAGCTAAATCATTTGAGAATGTTTCTGCTCTATTAGTTCGTTGTTGTAACTCCTTAGTCATTTCGTCAATTGATTGTGTTAATTTTCCAATTTCATCATCTCTTACAAAAACTTTATTAATATCAATTGTTTGATTAGATTTTTTTTTAATCCCATCACTAAATTTTACAAGAAGTCCAATTGGTTTAAGAATATATTTATTTAAAAATAAAGAAAAAATTAAAATCACAATTGCAACAGCAATCATTGTTCTAATTATGAATGCTTTTCTCTCTCTTACAGCATTAGAGATATCATTCGCTTGTTCTGATACTACAATATATCCAATATCATTATTTAAAAATTTAATTTTACTTAATGTGCTTACAAAAAAATTATTTTTTTCATCGTTAGTTAATGTCATTACTTCATCATTATATTTATTTGTGATGATATCTTTAATTTCGTCTATCTCCTCTTCCTCTAGTCTCTCTTCAATTTCTGGTGTTATTGTTTCACTGCCCAAAGCTTCCTCAAAAATTATATCTGAGCCTGTAAAAACACTTTGATCCAAATCTAAAATATTTGTGTCACCTATAAGATTTCCAGATAAATCATAAAATTGAACACGGTCTAAACTTTGAAATAAAAATCTTGTAGAGAGCAAAAAATCTCTAATTCCCTCTTTAGTGTATTCTATATTAAGTCGTTCGAGATTATCCTTAGTATTATTAATGACTATTTTATGATTATCTGATCTTTCTTTTACTAAGGTTGGCAGGATTGCTTCTAGGTATATAATTGTAAAAAGTCCTAAAACGGAAAAAACTGTAAGGTTAATTATTAAAAACTTCTTTAAAATAGAAGCTGATTTTTTTTGTTTCATTAGCTAACATTCCATCTATACCCACTTCCATATCTAGTTTCAATTGCAGAAAATTTTTCGTCTACCCTCTTAAACTTTTTTCTTATTCTTTTTACATGACTATCAATTGTTCTGTCTTCAATTTCTGTATTTTCCTTATAAGCTATATCCATTAAGTGAGCTCTTTCCTTTATAACTCCTGGTCTTTTAGCTAATTCTTTGACAATTAAAAATTCTGTAGTGGTCAGCTTATCTGGCAGAGCTTTTCCATTCCATTCACATTCTAGCTGGGCAGGGTCTAATTTTAATTTACCATGACTAATTATATTTTTTGTATCATCAACAGTATTAGTTTTTTTTCTTAATTGAACTCTAATTCTTTCTATTAAAACTTTAGTAGAAAAACCTCCAGATTTTTTGACAAAGTCATCAGCACCTAATTTCAAACCAAGCAGTTCATCAACTTCATCATCTTTTGATGTTAAAAAGATTATTGGGATTGACATTTTTTTTTTAAGTTTTTTTAACAACTCTTCACCATCCATCCTTGGCATTTTGATATCTAGAATTGCTAGGTCAGGCGGGTTTCTAGTTAATCCAATTAAAGCAGACTCTCCATCGATATAAGTTTGAACTTTGAAACCTTCTCTTTCCAAAGCCATACTTATACTTGTTAGTATATTTCTATCATCATCTACTAAAGCAATTGTTTGAGTCATATTTTTATTTTCTTAATTATGTTGTCAAAATTTAGGCGTTTAATGGGCCTCTCCCCAATTGTTTCCAGAGTTAATACTGACTTCTAAAGGTATAGAAAACATATGATGATCAGAACTTGAAACTGACATCATTGATTCTTTTACAATTTTTTTTACTTCACTCTCATCTTTTTTTAAACACTCAAAAATAAGTTCATCGTGTATTTGTAAAAGCATTTTTGCTTTCTTTTTTTCTTCAAGAACCTTATCAATTTTAATCATTGCCAATCTAATAATATCTGCAGCAGATCCTTGTATTGGAGCATTAATTGCTGCTCTTTCCTGAAATGCTCGAACGCTAAAATTTTTATCATTAATTCCTCTTAAATGAATTCTTCTTCCAAAAATATTTGTTACAAAACCCTGCTTCCTACAAGTTTTAATTGTTGTATTCATATAATCTTTAATCTCAGGAAATTTATTAAAATACGAATTAATGAAACTTAAAGCTTCTTCGTTTGACACCGATATTTGTTTTGCTAATCCATATTGTGTTATTCCATAAATAATTCCAAAATTAATAGCCTTTGCTTTTCGTCTAAAATCATCTGTCACTTTAGTAATCGGAACATCAAAGACTTGGCTCGCTGTTAAAGAATGAATATCCTGATTGTTTTTAAAAGCTTTCTTTAATTCCTTGACATCAGCCATATCAGCAAGAATTCTCATTTCTATTTGGTTGTAGTCCGCTGAAATAAGTAAATTATTTTTATCCGCTACAAATGCTTTTCTTATTTCTTTTCCATCTGAAGTTTTTATAGGAATATTTTGTAAATTTGGATCACTCGAGGCTAGCCTACCAGTATTAGTTGCTGCGAGTAAGAAGGAAGTGTGAACTCTTTTTGTTTTTTTATTTATATGATCTTGTAAAGCATCTGTGTAAGTGCTTTTTAGTTTTGAAACCTGCCGCCATTCTAAAACTAGATTAGGAAATTTATGTCCTGTTGAAGCTAAATCTTCTAAGATTTTAGCACTCGTAGCTAAACTACCTTTTTTTGTTTTTTTTAACTTAGCTATTTTTAGATCATTATAAATAATTTCTCCCAGTTGTTTTGGTGAACCGATATTGAATTTTTTACCTGATATTTCGTAAATTTCTTTTTCAATAGTTATTAATCTTTCCTCAAATTTCTTAGAAAGTTTTTTAAGATAAGCGTCATCAACTTTTATGCCGTTCATCTCAAGCCTTGAAAGGATTTTGATCATTGGTTTTTCAAATTCCTCATAAACTCTTTCTAATTTTTCCTCAGATACTCTTTCAGATAAAGCTTCATATAATCTTAGAGTTATATCTGCATCTTCAGCAGCATATTCAGTAGCAGGTTTAATATCTACGTCTGCAAAATTTAATTGTTTTTTTCCAGATCCTACCAAATCTTTATAAGAAATAGTTTTATGGCCAAGGTGCAATTCAGATAGAATATCCATGTTGTGTCTATTATTTCCAGCATCTAATGTATACGAAAGTAACATCGTATCTTCTATCGAGCATAATTCGATACCGTTATTTTTGAATATAATAAAATCGTATTTTATATTTTGGCCGACTTTTTTTATACTTGGATCTTCTAAAATTGGTTTAAGCTTTTTTAAAACTATATCCTTTTTTAATTCTGTTCTCTCTTTATGACCCACTGGAATATAGAAAGCCTCGTTGGCCTCATAACATACTGATATACCCACAAGATCCGCTTCTTGTGGATTTAGAGAAGAAGTTTCAGTATCAACCGCTATAACTGACTTTTCATCTAATTTTTTTATTAATTCGTCAAGTTGTTTTTTTTTTGAAATAGTTTTGTAGTTCTTAGTATTTATCTTACTATTTTTTTTTACTAAAGTTTTATCTTTAAAATCTTTTTTTGTTGATTCACCATAAAAACTAATTGCTTGGCTTAACAGTCTATTAAATTCCATGTCTCTTAAAAAATCATACAATTTATCTTTATTTATTTCTTTAATGATAAAATCGGCAGCATTATTCTTGAGTGGGACATCATCTTTCAAAGTAACTAATTGCTTGCTAATCATAGCTTTATCTTTGTTAGACAATAATGTTTCTCTTCTTTTATTCTGAGGTATTTCTGATGCCTTCTTTAATAAATTTTCTAAAGTTTTGTATTTATTAATAAGTTCTGCCGCTGTCTTAATACCAATGCCTGGTACTCCCGGTACATTATCTGAACTGTCTCCAGCAAGCGATTGCACGTCAATTACTTGCTCTGGTTTAACTCCAAATTTTTCAATTACCTCTTTCTCACCTATTACTTTACTTTTCATAGGATCAAATAGTCTGACTTTATTTGATACTAACTGCATCAAATCTTTATCTGATGAAATTACGGTTACCTTTGCACCTGCTTCTGTAATTTTTTTTGCATAACTTGCTATAAGGTCATCTGCTTCATAATTTAAAAGCTCAATTGATGGTAAATTAAAAGCTTCAACAGATTTTCTTATATATTCAAACTGAGGAGCTAAATCATCAGGTGCCTCTGCCCTGTTTGCTTTATAATCACTGTAAATTTCATTTCTAAAATTTTTTCTTGCTGAATCAAATATAACAGCAAAATGTGTTGGTTTATTTTTTGAGTCATCAGATCTAGCATCCTCTAAAAGTTTAAAAAGCATTGAGCAAAATCCACTAACAGCTCCTGTTGGTAGTCCATCACTTTTTCTAGATAAAGGTGGTAAGGCGTAATAAGCTCTAAAGATATAGCCTGATCCATCTATAAGATAAAAATGATCTGTTTTTTTTATTGAACTCATATATACATATTACATTGAATTCTTAACTAAGATTAAATAATTATGACTAATAATGCTTTAACTGTTGAAAATCTTAATAAAACCTATTCTAACTCCAAAACAAAAAAGGAAACTAAAGCCATTACGAATTTAACTTTTGACGTTAAAGAGGGAGAAGTGTTCGGACTACTTGGACCAAATGGCGCTGGCAAAACAACTTTTTTAAGTATTTTAGGAGGTACAGTAACGAAAACGTCTGGGCAGGTTAATGTTTGGGGTTTCGATCTAGATAAAAATCCAAGGCAGGTAAAAGCCTCGATAGGAATAGTTCCTCAAGAAGTAAACCTAGACGCTTTTTTCAGTCCAAAACAATTATTAGAACTACAAGCTGGGATGTACGGAATATCCAAAACAGAGAGAATCACAGACTTGATACTGAAAATGGTTTCTTTGGAGGGAAAGGCTAATGCTTATTCAAGAAGTTTGTCTGGTGGTATGAAAAGAAGACTTTTGATTGCCAAAGCAATGGTTCATCAACCTCCAATATTAATTTTAGATGAACCAACAGCAGGAGTTGATGTGGAACTTAGAAATAATCTTTGGAATAATGTAAAAAAACTTAACAAAGAAGGTGTAACAATAATTTTAACTACCCACTATCTCCTTGAGGCGCAAGAAATGTGTGATCGTATAGCAATAATTAATAAGGGTCGTTTGGTTGCTTTAGATACAACCGAAAAACTTTTAGAAAGAATTAAAACTAAAAAAATCAATTTTAAAGTAAAAAAAGTAGATTTAAATCTCCAATTGCTTATGAAGGGAATTAAATTTAAAATTATTTCACAAAACCTTATTACGGCAACATATGAAAAAAATTTATTAAATTTTGGGGAAATAATTAATTATTTTAATCAAAACAACTTAAAAATTGAGGATATTTCTACTGATGATGGTGACTTAGAAGATGTATTTGTTCAATTAACAAAGCACTAGATTTTAATGAAAAAAATGTTTATTTAATTATATGGAATTAGTAAAAAATTTAAAACAATTTAAAGTGCTAAAATATGTTTTCTTGGCATTAATTGGTAGCTTAATCTTAGCTATTTCTTCAAAAATTAAAATTCCTTTTTATCCTGTTCCGATGACAATGCAAACTTTAGTTGTTTTAATAATAGGTATAGGTTTTGGTTGGAAGTTAGGTTTAGCTACTATTTCTTTGTATTTATTTGAAGGGATAGTCGGATTA
This sequence comes from uncultured Pelagibacteraceae bacterium, assembly GCA_902575095.1. GTDB lineage: Bacteria > Pseudomonadota > Alphaproteobacteria > Pelagibacterales > Pelagibacteraceae > Pelagilacustribacter. The sequence goes on along the minus strand of CACGPY010000001.1, from coordinate 46,831 downwards.
CCTGTTTTTGCAGGAACTCCAGAAAAAGGTATAGGATTAATTTACTTTACTGGTCCTACAATGGGTTATCTTCTTGGTTTCTTAGTAGCAGTCTATATTTCTGGAAAGTTTATTTATGACAATAATATATTAAAAAACTTTTTGAAACTTTTGCTAGCAACAAGTTTTATTTATATTTTGGGAATGACTTGGTTAGGAAATTTAATTGGTTGGGACAAACCAATTTTTCAGTTAGGCGCTCAACCTTTTTTGCTTGCAGAAGTTTTTAAAATTCTTATTGCAACCGTTGCAATTAATCAAATCAAAAAAATTAAGAAATTAGTATAAATTTATCTTGGAGATCTTTTTGAAAGAATTCTTTGAAGAGTTCTTCTGTGCATTTTAAGTCTTCTAGCTGTTTCAGAAACGTTTCTATTGCATAATTCAAATACACGATGAATGTGTTCCCATTTTACTCTATCAGCTGACATAGGATTTTCGGGTGGTTTTGCCTTTGACTCTGGTGAAGCTAACAAAGCAGCCTCAACATCATCCGCATCAACTGGTTTGGCTATATAATCTATTGCACCTTCTTTCACTGCGGCCACAGCCGTAGGTAGATTCCCGTATCCCGTTAACATTACAATTCTGCTATCTTTTTTATTTTTTGAGAGTTCTTTAACAACATCCAATCCATTGCCATCTTCAAGCCTAAGATCAATTACAGCAAAGGCTGTAGGAGCTGTTTTAGCAATATTAAGACCCTCAGCTACTGATTTAGCCTCTTTAACTTGAAATCCTTTCTTCTCCATGGCTCTTGCGAGCCTACCCCTTAAGGGATCATCATCATCAAGGATTAATAGCGATTTATCAGCAAAGTTTGCTAATTTTAGCTGCTCTGGAATGTTTTTCTGCGACCTCATTAAGAACTATATAGGTACTGTTGACAAAATTTCAACACGACAAAAATGTCCTTTTTTTCTTTACATAGTGTCAAAAAAACCTTAAACGCGAAATAAATAAGGTTTTTTTTATTAAATTTTTTAAAAAATCTTTGTGTAATTTAACGTAAGGAACACATGAAATGGGAAAATTTAAAACAGTTAACGAGTTAGTTAACTCATTACAACCAGATCACCCCGTATATTGTATGCGGTTAAACGAGATTAAAAAATCCGTAAAATTTTTTAAAAATAATTTTCCTGGAAAAATACTCTACGCTGTCAAAACAAATCCAAACGAAAAAATTATTAAACAGATTATTGCTAATGGTATAAATGAATTCGATGTTGCTTCCCTAAATGAAATTAAGCTTCTAAATAAAATTAAGTCGGATGCGAAGTTACATTTTATGCATACTATTAAAAGTAAAGAAAGTATATCATCAGCTTACTTCGATTATGGCGTTAAAAGTTTTTCTCTTGATAGTAAAGATGAGTTGAGGAAAATTCTAGAGGCCACTAATCAAGCAAAAGATTTAGAATTATTTGTAAGAATTGCAATTTCGAATGAACACGCTGAAATAGACCTATCTAGAAAATTTGGCGCACTTCCCTCTGAAGCTTTAGGATTAGTAAGATTATGTAAGGAACATTCAAAAAAACTTGGCATCAGTTTTCACGTTGGCTCTCAATGTATGCACAAAATTTCTTACTCAAAAGGAATTCGTGAAATAGGAAATATAATAAAAAAAACAAAAATAATACCAAATATAATTAATGTTGGTGGAGGATTTCCGTCTATATATCCAGATCTTAATCCTGAACCATTAATTAATTATATGGAAGAAATTAAAAAAGAGATTAATAATTTAAAGTTAAATAAATTACCAGAAATTATATGTGAGCCAGGAAGAGCTCTTGTGGCAGAAAGTGGATCTACAATTGTTAAAGTTATTTTAAGAAAAAAAAATAGCTTGTACATTAATGACGGAACATATGGATCTTTATTTGACGCTGGGGCACCAAACTTTGTTTTACCTTCAAGGATGATAACAAGCGGAAGAATTCAGTCTAAAAAACTGACTGCTTTTAGTTTTTTTGGACCAACTTGTGATGGATTAGATTATATGAAAGGACCTTTTTTGTTACCAAATAATATTAAAGAAGGTGATTATATAGAGTTAGGTCAGTTAGGGGCTTACAGTCTTACTTTCAGAACAAACTTCAATGGTTTTTATTCAAATGACATTCACGAATTAAGTGACAAACCAATTTTATCTATGTACGATAATGTTAATGATAAAGTTGGTTCTTTAGTAGCTTAATGAATAAAAAAAATAGTCCGAATATCGGACACAATAAAAAATCTTTACTTAATTCCCCAGTTGAGCACATCGATATAAAGTCTTTTGATGCTCGTAAGATTATTGATGGTATGAGTAAAATGTCTTTCACATCTAGAGATACAGCCAGAGCGGCAGCTATATATAATGAAATGCTTGCAGATAAAGATTGTTCGATTTTTTTAACTTTAGCAGGCTCAACTTCAGCAGGTGGATGCATGGATTTATACACTGATTTAGTAAAACATAACATGGTTGATGCTATTGTGGCTACTGGGGCCTCGATTATAGATATGGATTTTTTTGAAGCTCTAGGTTTCAAGCATTATCAAGGATCCCAGTTTCAAGATGATACTGAGCTAAGAAACAACTATATTGACAGGATATATGACACTTATATTGATGAAGAGGAACTTCAAGCGTGTGACAAAACTATATGTGATATTGCTAATTCTTTAAAACCTAAAACATATACCTCTAGGGAATTTATTAAAGAACTTGGAAAATATTTAAAAACAAATTCTAAGAAAAAAAACTCATTAATAGAAACAGCTTATGATAGTAATGTTCCGATATTTTGTCCTGCTTTCACGGATAGTTCAGCAGGATTTGGGCTTGTAATGCATCAGGAACAAAATCCAGAAAATCACATCACTATAGATTCAATAAGAGAGTTCAGAGAAATAACTGAAATTAAACTCAAATCAAAACAATCGGGATTATTAATGGTTGGCGGCGGGGTACCCAAAAATTTTATTCAGGATACAGTGGTTTGTGCGGAGTTATTAGGTAAAAAAGTAGATATGCATAAATACGCAATTCAAATAACTGTAGCAGATACGAGAGATGGTGCTTGTAGTAGTTCTACCTTAAAAGAAGCAAGTTCGTGGGGCAAAGTGGATGTGACGAAGGAACAAATGGTGTTTGCTGAAGCTACAAGTGTACTACCTCTAATAGCAAGCGATGCGTTTCATCGTAAACATTGGAAAGCAAGACAAAAAAGAAATTTTCAAAATTTATTTAATTAAAAAATAATGAGTAAAACGAAGATAGCATTAGTGCAGATGAAAATGTCTTCTGACCCAAAAAAAAATATTCAAAATGCTGTCGATAAAATTAATTCTGCAGCAAAAAAGGGTGCAAAAATAATTTGCTTACCAGAATTATTCATGACAAAATATTTTTGTCAGGTTGAAAGTCATAAAAACTTTAATTTTGCTGAAAAAATACCGGGGCCTAGCAGTAACTTATTTTCTGCACTTGCTAGAGAACTGAAAATTATTTTAATAATTTCATTATTTGAGAAGAAGACCTCCGGGCTTTATCACAATAGTAGTATTGTAATTAATGAAAAAGGTAAACTTTTAGGAAAATACAGAAAAATGCATATCCCTGATGATCCACAATTTTACGAGAAGTTTTATTTTGCTCCTGGAGATTTAGGTTTCAAATCTTTTAAAACTTCAAAAGGTAATTTAGGAACTTTAATATGTTGGGATCAGTGGTTTCCTGAAGCAGCAAGATTAACAGCTCTTAAAGGAGCAGAAATTATTTTTTATCCAACCGCTATTGGATGGCATCCAAAAGAAAAAAGGAAATTTGGTAAGCCGCAACTCGAGTCCTGGCTTTCAATTCAAAGGTCTCACGCAATAGCTAATGGTATATATGTTGCTGCAGTAAATAGAGTAGGAATTGAAAAACAAAGTAATAAAAAAATAGAGTTCTGGGGGAATAGTGTAATATTTGATCCAAGTGGTAACGTTGTTAAAAAAGCCAGTTTAAAAGAAAACATTTTAATTTGTGAAATTGATTTCAAAAAAGTAGAAACCTCTAGACAACATTGGCCTTTTTTTAGAGATAGAAGAATAGACTATTATAAAGGACTACTTAAAAATCCAAGAGATGCCTAGAATAACAAAATCTCTTTTCAGGATGCCAGCTGAATGGGAAAGACAACAATCTACATTAATAGGATGGCCTTATAATAAAAATGATTGGCCAGGCAAATTTAAAAATATCCCCAAGATATTTGCTAAAATAATCTCTAAAATTACTAAGTCTCAGGAAGTAAATCTATTAGTTAAAAGCTACAATTCTAAGAATGCAATTAAAAGATTGCTTACGAAAAATAATGCAAAAGTACATAATGTAAAATTTATTATTTGTAAAACAGATAGGGTATGGATGAGAGATACAGGGCCGATATTTATTAAGGATAAAAAAAATCAAAATATTTTATTGAATTGGAAGTTTAATGGTTGGGCTAAATATAAAAATTATAGGGCTGATAATAAAGTCAATTTAAGAATAAAAAGTCATTACAAAGGAAATTTCATCACCCCAAAGTTTAATAAAAAGCCAATAGTTCTCGAGGGGGGCGCGATCGATGTTAATGGAAAAGGTTTACTACTCACAACTAAAGAATGCTTATTGAGTAAAATTCAACAAAGAAATTCTTTCTTAAAAATAAAAAATTATAATCGCATATTTAAAAAATTTTTAGGAGCAAAAAAAGTTATTTGGCTAAATAAAGGAATTGAGGGAGATGATACGCATGGTCACGTTGATGATATTGCTAGATTTGTAAAACATAATAAAGTTTTTCTTGCTTACGAAAATAATAAAAAAGATAAAAATTTCAAAAATCTTGATGAAAACTTTAAAATTTTAAAAAAAATCAGAATTAATTCTTCACAAATTAAAATTAAAAAAATTCCTATGCCTAGACCTATTTATATAAATAAAATAAGAGTTCCAGCATCGTATTTAAACTTTTATATTTTTAATAAATTTGTTTTATTGCCTACTTTCAATGATCCAAAAGACAAAATAGTGATTAAAATTTTTAAAAAAGAATTTAATAATAGGAAAATTATTCCTATAGATTGTTCAGAATTAATTTGGGGGTTTGGAGCAATTCACTGTTTAACACAACAAGAGCCAAAATAAGTTTTTACTTAAAGTATAATATTTTTAGGAGACCAGCCAATTACTACTGAAGCACCACCTAAATTTTTATCATCTTTAAATAACAGTTTAGCGTTTTTTCTCTCTAATAAAGTTTTTCCTAAGAAAGTTCCAAGGCCTAAGCCAGAGTTTGAATTTAATTCTAATGATCTTGATTTAATATATGGTTCTCCCAATTTGGTAATAATATCTCTAGGGAATCCTGGTCCATCATCATTTATAATAATTTTGATTTCTTTATCATCGCTCATCAAAAAAATATTAACTTTACTTTTTGAAAATTTAATCGCATTGCCAATGAAATTTCTCAAACCGTAGATCATTTCTGCCGACCTTTGGATATCAATTTTATTTTTATCGTTGTCAGATACTAGACTAATCTCTTTAGAGGAAGTTTCTTTAAAAGAATTTATGATTTCCTCAAGTAAATTTTCTAGTTTTGTCGAGCTAAAAAATTTGTCTTCCTCTATTTGTTTTTTTGAGATCCTTTTTAGAATTTCACTACATCTTTTAGATTGACTTATTAATAAATCAATATCTTTAGATAGCTCATTGTTATCCCCGATTTCTTTTTTCAATTCTTTGGCAACCACACTGATTGTAGCTAGAGGCGTTCCTAAAGAATGTGCTGCTGCTGCTGCTTGTCCCCCTAAGGACTCTAATTCGTACTCTTTGTAAATAACCTCTTGAAGTTTTTTAAAAGCTTCCTCTGTTTTCTTTTTTTCACCAGAGAAACGAATACCGAAATAACTCAAAAATATTAAGCCAATTAATATAGAAATGATAATTCCAATTTTATAGAAATTTGGAAAATGTAACAAATTCATATTCTCGCCGGGCAAAGGTAAATGAAAAAAAGATATGATTAATAAAAGTAATGATGTTATTAAGCCTAAAATAATTGTTGTACCCATACTTAGAAATGTTGAGGAAACGATGGCTGGGATCACTAACAAAAAAGAAAAAGGATTAAAAATTCCTCCTGTTAAATAAAGAAGCGCGCTAAGTTGTAACAAATCGATAAGGAGGAAAGGGGCTGCATAAAAATCTTTTAGTTGATTAATTTTAATCGCAAATTGAAGATACAAGTTTGTGGCTAAACCCAATGAAATGATCAAATAACTCTCTATAATTGGAAACGGCAAATTTAAGTAATAAAAAACAATACTAATTGCCAACATTTGACCAATAATGGCAATATACCTCAAGATTGTTAATGTATTTTTATCTAAGCTTAAGTTCTCTTTTGTCCTAAAGAGAGTTGAAAAATCCATAGTCCAATTAAATGTCTAAATTTACAACATCCAGGGCATTATTAGTAATAAAGTCTTTTCTTGGAGCCACCTCATCTCCCATAAGTATCTTAATCATTTTTTGATCATCTTTTGATTTCTCTTTAGTGCCTTTTGAATATTGAACTCTGAGCATTGTTCTATTATCAGGATTTAAAGTAGTCTCCCAAAGTTCGTCGGGATTCATTTCTCCTAATCCCTTGAAACGCTGTATAGATAATTTTTCTCTTTGTTCTTGAATAAATTTTTTGTATTCAACTGAGCCTTTTTTAATTTTTTTATTTAGATTTCCATTTTCTAAAATATAATTTTCTAATGCTTTTTCATCTTTTATATAAATGCTCTTATTAGCCTTTGTAACTTTAAATAATGGCGGTTGTGCAAGATAGACATGGCCGTTTTCAATTAGTCGATTGAATGGATAGTTATTAAAAAAAGTTAATAATAAAGTTCTTATATGTGAACCATCGACGTCAGCATCTGTCATGATAACAATTTTATCATATCTTAAATTTTCGATGTTGAAATCTTTTGAACCAGTACCCAGTGCATTTATTAAAGTTACAATTTCATTAGAAGACATCATTTTTGATAATGCTTTTGTAGATTGATCTTCTCCATTTGATTTTCCATTGACGTAGGTGTTTAAAATTTTCCCTCTAAGAGGTAAAACAGCTTGATATTCTCTAATTCTACCTTGTTTAGCAGAACCGCCAGCTGAGTCTCCTTCTACAATAAATAATTCTGTTCCCTCTCTTTTTTGTATCTGACAGTCTGCAAGTTTACCGGGTAAGCCGGATAACTCAAAAGTACCTTTACGTCTAACATTATCCCTAGCTTTCCTTGCAACATCTCTAGCCATCGCTGCTTGAGTAATTTTTTCTAAAACAACTTTTGCTATAGACGGGTTCTGATCAAACCATGTCGAAACTTTTTCACTAATTATATGTTCAACTATATTTCGTATCTCTGATGAAACTAGCTTATCTTTTGTTTGAGAAGAAAATTTTGGATCTGGCATTTTAATAGATAGGACTGTCGTTAAACCCTCTTTAATGTCCTCGCCTGAAAGTGAAATTTTATTTTTTTTGTTATTTCTATCAGCAGTATATTTATTTATAACCCTAGTAAGTGCAGTTCTAAACCCTAGAAGGTGAGTACCTCCATCCTTTTGTGGAATGTTATTGGTAAATGGTAATACTTCCTCCGAATATCCAGCATTCCACTCGAAGGAACATTCTACAACAACATTATTTTTTGTAGCTGTAACATAAACAGGCTTTTTAAACACTTCTTTTTCATTTTTATTTATTAAGATCGGTTTTTTATTGTTTATATACTTAACAAATTCAGTAATTCCACCATCATATTTATGTAAAAATTCTTTAGGTTTTTTTTAATGTGTTATCAATTAACTTAATTGAGATACCTTTATTTAAAAAAGCTAACTCTCTAATTCTTTTTTCTAAAATAGAAGTGCTGAATTTAGTAACAGAAAAAATATCTTTGGATGGCAGAAAAGTAATTTTAGTACCCTTTTTTTTTGTTTTTCCTAATTTTTTAAGAGGTTTAATAGAATTTCCATCTTTAAAATTTATCTCGTATTCACTTCCATCTCTGTATATTTTAAGATCTAATTTTGAGGAAAGAGCGTTTACTACTGAAACACCTACTCCGTGTAATCCTCCTGAAACTTTATACGATTCATGGTCAAATTTTCCACCAGCATGTAATTGTGTCATTATAACCTCAGCAGCAGACATCTTCTCACCTTTGTGCATATCAACTGGGATACCTCTTCCATCATCTTCTACCGTAACAGTGTTATCAGAGTTAATTGATACTGATATATTTTTGCAATGGCCTGCTAATGCCTCATCTATAGAATTATCGACAACCTCAAATACCATATGATGAAGACCTGAGCCGTCGTCAGTATCTCCGATATACATACCTGGACGTTTCCTTACTGCATCAAGTCCTTTAAGAACTTTAATTGAGTCTGCACCGTAGGACGGTAATTTTTTAGCTTCTAAATTTTTAGACATTTTTTTGAATAAATAACCTTATCATTTTTTTTATCGAATATAAAATCGCGACTGACCAAAGTGACCTAAAACTATTCATTACCAACAATAATAGAGCTTAAAATTTTAAATAATTTAAATTTGATAAAACCTATATTTTCATTGGCATTATGACATAGTAACTATTTTTATCTGAACCGTCTTCTATTAAAACAGGTGAGACCGAGTCTTTTAAATTAATTTTTAGATTTTTATCTTCTACTTCTGATGCAATATCAATCAAATATTTTGAGTTAAAACTAATGTTTAAATTATCAGAGTTAAAATCAGCTTTAATATTTTCATTTCCTTCTCCAGAGTTTGCGCTGTTGACAGAAAGTTGCACATTATCTTTATTAATTGCCAACTTTACTCCTTCTTTCCTATCAAGTGAAACGCTTGCAACTCTCTCGATTGAATTTATAAAATCCTTTGAAGACACAACTAATTTTTTATCGTTAGCGGTTGGTACTACTTTTCTGTAATCAGGAAATTTTCCATCTATTACTTTGGATATTAGCTTCATATCACCTAGTCTGAATTTTATTTTATTATCGCTTGTTTGCATAGTTAACTGTTCCTTTGACTCAACTAAAAGAGAACAAAGTTGAAATACTGTTTTTCTAGGGAGTATCAACGGATTTAGGTCTTTAGCATTTTCAATTTCTAAACTGCTAGAGGAAAGTCTGTGGCTATCTGTTGCAACACCGGTTAAAAAGCTTCGGTTGTGAGCCTCTGTTATATGAAGAAACACACCATTTAAGTAATGTCTTGTGTCATCATTTGATATTGATATTTTTGTTTTATTTAGAAGTTTTAAAAATCTATTATTGTTTATTGTCATTTCCTGACCTTCGAATTCATCTGTAAAAGTAGGAAAATTATCAGTCGGAATGCACAAAAGATTAAAATCTGCTCTTTCACTTTTTAAACTAAGTCTATTTTCAGATTTTAAATCAAACTTAAGCTCAGCATTAGAGGGAATTTTTCTTAAAATGTCATATAAAATTGCAGCTGAAGTTGTAGTACTACCTTCGTCTATTATTTGTACATCTTTAATTTCATCATAAAAAATAATATCTAAATCTGTTGCAACAATAGATAGTTTTTTATCTTTAAGTTGTAAAAGTACATTTGATAATATTGGTAGTGTATTTTTTTTTTCTACGATACCTTGTACAAAGTTCAGAGATTTTAGTAAGATGTCCCTTTTAACAACAAATTGCATTTAGTTATTGTTCTATTAATAAACTTTTAATCTGGTTTATATTTTTTTTCATTTCATCGTCTTGCTCTGATAATCTTGTGATAGTTTTAACTGCATGTATTACTGTAGTATGATCACGATTTGCAAATCTTCTGCCTATTTCTGGAAGTGATCTTGAGGTCATTTTTTTTGCTAAGTACATTGCTATCTGTCTTGGTCTAGCTAAAGGCCTAGATCTTCTTTGAGAAAGCATTTCACTAAGAGCAATATTGAAATAATTTGAAACAACGTTCTGTATTTTATCAACTGTTACAATCCTAATTTGATTAAAAACATCTTTTAAAATATTTTTACAATCGTTAATTGTCAAACTTTTGTTATGAACTCTACTGAAAGCTATCACCCTGTTAAGTACACCTATTAGCTCTCTTATGTTTGTTTTGCTTTCACTGGCTATATAAGTTATTACCTCTTCACTCAAACTAATATTTTCTTTAAACTGAGTTTGTATCTCCTCTATTTTTTTTTTAATAATTTTAACTTTAAGTACTAAATCAGGAGTTTCTATATCAACCACGAGACCGCCTGCTAATCTCGATTTTATTCTATCTTGGACTCTATCTAATTTCATAGGTGGTCTATCAGCAGAAATTATGATTTGTGAGCCTTTGTCTATAAGACTGTTAAATGTATGAAAAAATTCCTCCTGTAGACTTTCTTTACCACTTATAAATTGAATATCATCAATTATAAATACAGAGGATTTCCTGAAAAAATCTTTAAAATTTACCATGTCATTTTTTTTTATAGATTTAATAAAATGGTACATAAATCTTTCTGCTGAAATAAACATTACATTATTATTATTTTGAAGTTTTAAGCCTATAGCGTTCAATAAGTGGGTTTTTCCAAGTCCTACTCCTCCACATAGGTACAAAGGATTGTATCTTGAAATATGTTCACAAACTTTTTTTGAATATGAAAGAGCAATATCATTGCTCTTGCCTTGAATGAAGCTATCAAAGTTCAAATTAGGATTTAGTCGATTATAATTTAATATGGAGTCTTTGATTTCTGTAACTTTATTTAATTCATCAATCTTAATAAATTCTTGATTTTGCTTGTTTTCCTCTATTATCTTAAATTCTATTCTGTTAAGACTTAATTTAAAGCTTTTTACTTGCTCAAGAATTTTATCTAAGTATCTTGAAACTATCCAATCCCTGAAGAATCTTGTAGGCACCCCAAGAACTAAGTAGTCGTTGTATTCTTTAATCAAAGAAATTTTTTGCAACCAACTATTAAAAATCTCATTTCCAAAAGTTTTTTTAAAAGAGATCTGAACCTCTTCCCAGTTTAATGTTTTTTCCTCTTCTGAAATAAAAGCGTTTTGTTTTTTTGTAAAATTGTTTTCCATGTAGAATTTTCTTAAAGAAATTCCTTTAAACGCTTTTTGCAATTTATTTGCAACTATGTAGAGGTTGTAATCAAAAAAAAAAATTAAAATTGGTTGTACGATAATCGTGCAGATAGAAATTAAAAAATAAATTCAACTCATCGATTGAAGTTTCAATATTTTGTTACTTGATTCTAAATGTAGAATATATTTTTTATTTATATCAACTTGAAATTGATTATTTTGATGAAATTCTTTTTGAGACTCTTGAAATTTTTCTTGAAGCAGTATTTCTACTAATAATACCTGACTTAGCAACCTGCATTAGAATCGATTGAAATTTTGAAAAATATTTTTTCGCTTTTTCTTTTTCTTTAGCTTTTAAATGAATTTCCATTTGTTTTATAGCTGACTTATACTTGCTTTTTCTTATTCTATTAACTTGGGTTTGTTTTTTTACCCTTCTTACTCTTCTAATTGCTGATTTGGTATTAGGCATTTTTTTAAGATTGTATATATGTGCATTTAAATACGGTCAACTTTATTATTTTTGGCATTTATTACAAAAAAAAGACGCTCGATTAGCTACAACAATTTTTTTTATCCTACCACTGCACTTAACCTTTGGGCAATTTTCACCTTTTTTTCCATAAACGCTGAAATGTTGCTGAAATGAACCTTTTTTTCCACTGCTGCTAGAAAAATTTTTTATGGATGAACCTCCAAGTATAATAGCTTTAGAAATTACTTTTTTTGAATATTTTATAATTTTTTTTATTTCAACATTAGTAAGTTCATTAATTTTTTTTACAGGTCTTATTCCGCTAGAAAAAAGAATTTCGTTTACATAAATATTTCCAAGTCCGGATATAAATTTTTGATCCATCAAAATGTTTTTAATATTTCTTTCCCTACCCGCTATATAATTTTTAAAATATCTGATATTAAATTTACTACTTAGTGGTTCTGGTCCTAGATGTTTAAGATGAGAATTTTTATCCAAGTTGACTTTTTGAATAAACTTTATAAAACCAAATTTTCTTATGTCATTATAAATTAATTTTTGATCGTTTGATAAGTCAAAAATTATTCTATCGTGTTTTTTATCCTTCTCCTCATTTATATCGTAGTAAAAGCTTGTTTTATATTTTGTTTTTTTTTGATTAATGAAAAAAAATTTTCCGGTCATACCAAAATGTACTAACATTACAATATCTTCATTGAAGAAAAATAAAAGATATTTAGATCTCCTAGAAATTTTTTTAAACTTAAGCCCAATAATTTTTTTTATTTTGTTTCTATCAATTTTATATCTTAATCTTCCATCATTTATTTTGACTGCTTTTACAATTAAATTTTGGGTTTTGTTAATTAAGGACCTTTTAACAACTTCAACTTCTGGTAATTCTGGCATATAATTAATTTATGAAAAGTACTATTCAAGATAAAGCAAAATTAGTCAATTCTGTATTTTCGGAAGTTTACAATAAATACGACTTAATGAATGATATTATGTCTTTCGGAGTTCACCGTATTTGGAAGAGTAAGTTTATTGATTGGATGAATCCCTCACATAATTCCTCATTAATTGATGTTGCATCTGGAACTGGAGATATAGCTAAAATATTTTCTTTACGAAATAAAAACTTATCGGAAATCACTTGCGTAGAACCAAACGAAGGCATGTATAAAAAAGGAAAGAGTAATCTAATAAATTTTAAGAATATTAAATGGATAAAGGCTAATGCTGAAACTCTACCTGTTGAAGATAATATGTATGACTTTTACTCAATTAGTTACGGAATTAGAAATGTTTCTGATATTAACAAAACCCTTAAAGAAGCTTACAGAGTTTTAAAGCCAGGTGGTCGTTTCATGTGTTTAGAATTTTCGAGGATAAATAATGAGTTATTAAATTTTATATATAAAAATTATTCAAAAGCTATTCCAATTTTAGGAAAATATGTTGTAGGATCAACAAAACCTTACGATTATTTAATTAACAGCATAGACTCTTTTTATAATCAAGAACAGCTATTAAAACTAATAGCTAAAAATGGTTTTGAGAATTTAGAATACAGAAATCTTTCAAATGGTATCTCAGCTATACATTCAGGGTGGAAAATTTAAATGATAAAAAGAGTTTTTAAGTTGTTTCAAATTGCAAGGAAATTGTCCACCTCAGGTGCAATTGATACAATAAATCAAGTTCACCAAATACCAATATCAATAAATTTATTTTTTAGTTTGATTTCAATTGGTTCAAAAAATAATCGTTTACAAAATAATAATCCTGGTCAAAAACTCTGTGAAGCGCTTCAGGGTATGGGTACTACATTTATAAAGCTTGGGCAGTTTTTAGCTACACGACCAGACATAATCGGTGAAGAGATGGCTAAAGATTTAGAAAAACTTCAAGATAAAGTTCCTGCATTTGAGCTTTATGAAGCAAAAAAAGTCATTAAAAAAGAAATTGGTGAAAAACAATACCAAAATATAATTGAAATTGGAGAACCTATTGCAGCGGCATCTATTGCACAAGTTCACTTTGCTAAAATTAAAAATGAAAATCAAGAAAAACAGGTAGCAATAAAGATTTTAAGACCAGATATAGAGCAATTATTTAATGAAGAGTTAGATGCTCTAATGCTGTTTGCATATATAGTTGAAAATACAATTTCAAAAGCTAAGAGATTGAAGTTAGTAGAAGTTGTACATCTTTTAAGAGAAATAACAAATATTGAAATGGATTTAAGATTTGAGGCTGCTGCAGCTAACGAATTATATGAAAATACTAAACTGGATAAGGGATTTAATGTTCCAAAAATTTACTGGAATTATACAACAAAAAAATTACTCACTTTAGATAAAGTAAACGGTGTTTCAATTAGAGAACAAAAAAAACTAGAAGAGCAGGGTGTAAATTTAAAACTTTTAGCAGAAAATCTAATTCAACATTTTTTAAAACAGGCTGTTAGAGATGGTTTTTTCCATGGCGACATGCACCAAGGTAATTTATTTGTTGACCCAGAAGGTAATATTGTACCTGTAGATTTTGGAATTATGGGTAGACTAGATAAAAATAATAGAAAGTTTTTAGCTGAAATTTTATATGGGTTTATACAACGGGATTATGTTAAAGTTGCAGAAGTTCATTTTCAAGCTGGATTAGTTCCTCAAAATGCTTCGAAGGATGAATTTGCTCAAGCATTGCGCTCTGTAGGTGAGCCAATTTTTGGCCAGTCTATAAAAGATATTTCTGGTGGAAATTTACTAGCTCAATTATTTGAAATCACAGAGAAATTCAATATGGCTACACAACCTCCATTATTATTACTTCAAAAGACAATGGTAGTTGTGGAAGGAGTAGCAAGAAAATTATACCCAGAGACAAATATTTGGGACGTGTCAAAACCAGTTTTGGAAGATTGGTTAAAAAACGTAAAAAGTCCTAAATCAACAATTGATACAGCTTTAAATACATCCGCAGAAATAATTAAACGGATACCCGACTTTCCTGGTTTGATGGACAAGGCGGGATATGCGCTAAAACTTATGGCTGAAGGAAAGTTAAATTTAGGTATAAACAACAAAAACTTAGAAATGGAACAGATGAAATTGAAAAATTTTAGAAATAATGTTGTAATAAGTTTTTTTGGTATTGTAATTGTCTTCTTGTTAGTATTTTAATCTAGAATTATGACTTTAAAAAATAAAAAGATCTTAATAATAGTAGGAGGTGGCATATCCGCTTACAAATCGCTTGATTTAATCAGATTACTTAAAAAAAATGATATGGAGGTGAAAACTATTCTTACCAAAAGTGGAAAAGAATTTGTTACACCTTTGTCTATATCAACGTTAACTAAGTCAAAAACATTTGAAAATTTATTCGACAGCCAATCAGAAGTAGAAATAGATCACATAGCTCTCTCTAGATGGGCAGACATTATTGTAGTAATGCCAACTACTGCAAACTTCATGAGTAAACTGTCAATTGGAAGAGCCGAAGATTTAGCTACTACAGTTTTATTGGCTGCAGACAAAGATATTCTTTTAGTGCCAGCAATGAATGTAAGAATGTGGTTGCATAAAGCCACTCAGTCGAATCTTAAAATTCTGCAGGACTTTGGTTATCTATTTGTAGGACCTGAGAAAGGAGAGATGGCATGTGGAGAGTACGGTGAGGGTAAAATGTCAAGCCCAAGGCAAATTCTTTCATATTTAAAAAATTATTTTGACAAAAGAGATATTGTTAAAAAGAAAAAACTAAAAGCTTTAGTAACAGCAGGGCCTACCAGAGAGTATATAGATCCAATAAGATATATATCAAATGAATCAAGCGGTAAACAAGGTTATGAAATCGCTATTGCGCTAAATAAACTAGGTATAAAGACAACACTAATAACTGGACCCTCTAAGCTAGCCTCTCCAAAAGGTATTAAAGTTAAAAAAATAATAACAGCAGATGAAATGTTAAATGAAGTAAAAAAAACTTTGCCTGTAAACTTAGCTGTGTGCACCGCTGCAGTAACCGATTTTAAACCTGCCGAAAAAAATAAAGATAAAATTAAAAAAGATGAATTAAATTTTCAATCAATTAATTTTGTTAAAAATATTGACATTCTAAATTTTTTATCAAAAAATAACAGAAATAGACCACAAATTGTTGCTGGATTTTCTGCCGAAACAAAAAACGTAATTAAAAATTCTAAAGAAAAAATGAAAAATAAAAATTGTGATCTAATATTTGCTAATGACGTTTCTAAAAAAGACATTGGCTTTAATTCTGACTTTAATAAAGTCTCTATAATAGATCAAAGAGGAAGTATAAACACTATACAAAAAAATAAAAAAAGTTTTATTGCTAATAAAATTGTTCAAATTTTATTAGATAAGTTACTTGATGACAGAAATTTTAATTAAGCGATTGTCTGATAATGTCTCGTTACCTAAGTATGAAACAGAAGGATCGTCGGGTATGGACCTTGCTGCAAATATTAATGAAAACATTGAATTAAAACCAGGTGCTACAGTTATAGTACCAACGGGAATATCAGTATGTATTCCTAAAAATTTTGAAATTCAAATCAGGCCTAGATCTGGTTTAGCAGCAAAGAACAACATTAGTGTATTAAACACTCCTGGAACAATAGACTCAGACTTTAGGGGAGAATTGAAAGTAATATTGATAAATTTAGGAAATAAAAGTTTTTTAATAGAGAACGAGGCGCGCATAGCTCAAATGGTTTTGTGTCCTATTGTTAAAGCGAAGTTAAAAGAAGTAAAAATACTTGAAGGCACAAAACGTGGTTCTGGTGGTTTCGGTTCGACTGGAACTAAATAATAGATGAATTTAAATTTTAAAGAATTCAAGAGATTTGAGAAACAAATTATTTTAAAAAAAATTGGAATTTCCGGTCAAAAAAAAATAAAAAAGGCAAAAATTCTAATTGTAGGATTAGGTGGCTTGGGCTGCCCATTAGTTTCTTATCTAGCAGCATCAGGCATTGGGAACATATGTATAGTAGATCATGATAAAGTTGAGTTAGGTAATTTAAATAGACAAATACTATTTAATAATGGTGATTTAAATAAATACAAAGTTTTGCAAGCTAAAAAAAAAGTGGCTCAAATTTATAAAAATATAAAAATTAAAACTCTCAAATCAAAAGTTAATTCCAGAAATATTAGATCTATATTCAAAGATTTTGAAATCATCTGTGATGGCACAGATAACTATGAGACAAGATATTTAATAAATGATTTTTGTAAGCAAAATAAAAAAATCTTAGTATCCGCTGCAATTAGTCGTTTTGATGGACATCTTTTTAAATTCAATTTTAAAAAGAAAGGACCATGTTATAGGTGCTTTATGCCTGAACAGCCAATTGAGGGAAATAATTGTGAAACTGATGGTATTTTTTCACCAGTTGCAGGTATTATGGGGTCTATTCAAGCAAATGAAGTTTTAAAAACAATCTTAAATTTAAAGAAAGACTTAAGTTCCAATATGTTGATCTTCAATTCACTGAAAATGAGCTTAAGAAATGTAAAAATTAGTATAGATAAGGATTGTATTAATAAATGCAAAAATTAAGTTTTTTATTTATAATTTTTTTTATATTTAATGATTTACATGCAAAAGAAGAATACTTTCTTACCCTAAGAAATGAAAAAGTAAATTTGCGTCAAGGACCATCATTTGATTATCCTGTTAAAAGTTTCTACAAAAAAAAATTTCTTCCTGTTCTAATTCAGGATAGTTCAGATAATTTTAGAAAGATAAGAGATCATGAAAATAATACTGGTTGGATTCATATTTCGCAGTTATCCAAAAAAAAAGCAGCTATAACAATTGATGATAATGTCTTAGTCTTTAATAAGCCTTCTATTTATTCATCTCCAAAAGTAATTCTTAAAAAAGGCCGTTTGTGTAAAATTAAAAAATGTAAAAATGATTGGTGTAGTATAACTGTAGATAAATTTAAAGGTTGGGTTAAAAAAGAAAGTCTGTGGGGATTATTATAAAAATTTTATTTTATATACTTGGACCATATTTTATCCAATAAATAATACCATACTCCATTAATTGTAGGTTCTACTAGAGCTACTAGTCCTGCCTCCCACAGACTTGCACCTGTTAGAACTGAAACAACTGTCATTGCTATACAGACGTGCCCAATTGTATAGACTAATGCTCTCCCAGCACTAGTGCTGGCAATAACTTTAAAAATTCCTCTACTAAACTCTGTCATATTTTTTCAGTCTAATTAGTTTTATTAAAGGGATTTTCTAAAACACAAGCCACTAAATGAATTCTATCTTGCTCACCACCATTAAAAAAATTATGATATTTTGTGTTGTTTGTAATAGTTACAGATCCATCTGCCGGCATATGTTTTGCAACATCTTCTATGACCATTTTGCATCCAGGATTTGTTATTATTGGAATATGAAGTCTTGGTTCTGGGTCTCTATGCCAACTTAGTGTCGATCTAGGCTCTTTTAATAAAATTCTTACTCTACCAAGTTTAAATTTTTTTCTTAATAAATTATAGACTTCCTCAAAATATGTGTTTTTAAATTCAGGTACAATCTCTGTATATTTTGACTCATCTATTGACTTATCTCTTTTGACCTCTTTTCCAGACTCATCAGGAAATGTCCAATACTCACCTCTCACATTGTGCCCTTTGATAGAGTCTGCATCTCCTGGGACTCTATTGATTGGGATGGCAGCAAAATTTGTAATTCCTAATGTATTAAATTTTTTATTTTTAAGAACTATATCAAGGTCTGCTCTTAATTTTTTGATATCAAAAGTAATGTTTGGAACTTTATAAAAGTCTGAACCAATTTGCTCATTCATTAGTTTAATTTTTTTAAATTTGGTCTATCTGCATCCATTACCTTAGACCAAACTGCTATAAAATCTTTTATAAATTTTCCCTTATTATCATCTTGAGCGTACACCTCGGCATATGATCGTAGAATTGAATTGGATCCAAATACTAGGTCTGCTCGGGAGGCTGTGTATTTAACTTTTTTAGTTTTACGATCAATAATATCGTAAGAATTCTTACCTGTAGGTTTCCATATATATTTCATATCAACTAAATTTGTGAAGAAATCATTTGTTAAAGCACCAACTTTTTCTGTAAACACACCTTTGTCTTTTGCTGTCTCATGGTTTGTTCCTAAAACTCTCATACCTCCAACTAAGCACGTCATCTCCTGCGCGGTTAATCCCATCAAAGAAGCTCGCTCAAGTATAAGTTCCTCAGGCATTACAGAGTAATCTGATTTAACAAAATTTCTAAATCCATCGTGTAAAGGCTCTAACCATTTAAAATTTCTATTTTCTGTTTGTTCTTGAGTTGAATCACCTCTGCCTGGATTAAAAGGAACTTTGATTTTTGATCCACCTTTTTTGATTGCATTTTCTAAACCCACGTTTCCTGCAAGAATAATTGTATCAGCAATAGATGCGCCTGTTTTTTTTGCAATATTTTCCAGAACTTTTAGCACTTTTGAAAGTCTTTTAGGTTCATTTGCTTCCCAATTTCTCATTGGCTCTAATCTTATTCTTGCTCCGTTTGCACCACCTCTTTTATCTGTTCTTCTATATGTTCTAGCACTATCCCAAGCTGTAACTATTAAATCACTATTACTTAGTTTACTTGCTACAATCATTTTTTTAACTTTTTCTACGCTATATTTCTTTTTAGAAGGCTGAACATTACCCTGCCAAAGTAGATCTTCTTTAGGTGCCCAAGGACCAATATAGTTGTCTTTGTTTCCCATCGTTCTGTGCGTTAATTTAAACCAAGCTCGAGCGAATGAATCTTCAAAAAACTTTGGATCTTTATAAAATCTCTCTGAAATTTTTCTATATTCTGGATCCATTGCCATAGCCATATCTGCATCAGTGAACATAAGTCTGGCTTTCTTTGTAGGATCGCCTAAATCTACAGGCTTCTTTTCTTCCTCTAAATTAATTGGTTCCCACTGCCAAGCTCCAGCTGGACTTTTTTTACTTTCCCACTCATAATTAAGTAAAAGATCTAAATATTGATGATCCCATTTATCTGGATTGGATGTCCATGCGCCTTCAAGGCCTGATGTAATTTGATTTACACCCGTACCACCATTTTTTTGAACCCATCCAAAACCTTGTTCTTGAATATCTGCTCCCGCTGGCTCTGGTCCTAAATTAGCTGGATTACCGTTACCATGGGCTCTTCCAATTGAGTGTCCGCCTACAGTTAGTGCAGCTGTTTCAACATCGTTCATACCCATTCGTCCAAAAGTTTCTCTAACATCCATAGCAGTTCTAACTGGATCTGGTTTTCCTTCTACACCCTCCGGATTGACGTATACTAATTGAAAATGGGATGCTGCTAATGGAGCCTCTAGAGAAGAACGATCTTGTGGATCTCCATACCTATTTACAGCTAATGGAACTGTTTCTTTTCCCCAGTAAACATCTTTTTCAGGACCCCATATGTCTTCTCTTCCAAATGAAAACCCAAAAGTTTTAAAACCAGCCTTTTCATAAGCCATCGTGCCAGCTAAAACCATTAAATCTGACCAGCTTAATCTATTTCCATATTTTTTTTTAATCGGCCAAAGAAGTCTTCTAGCTTTATCTAAGTTTGTATTATCTGGCCAAGAGTCTTGGGGTGAAAACCTATGCGATCCAACGTTTGGTCTACCATCAAATTCTCTATAGGTCCCGACTTGATGCCAAGTCAATCTGACCATCAGACCTGTGTAAGTTCCTAGATCTGCAGGCCACCATTCTTGACTGTCTGTCATTAATTTTAATAGATCTTTTTTTAAAGCCTTAAAATTTAATTTTTTAACTTCTTTTCTATAATTAAATCCTGGTAGTGGATTAGTCTTTGTATCGTGCTGATGCAAAATATCTAAATTTATGCTATTAGGCCAAAATCGAGAAGTATTTGACTCTCCTGCTTTGGTAACGCCACCATGCATTACTGGGCATTTTCCGTTGCTATCTTTTTTATATTCTACACTCATTAAATATTTCTAGTTTATAATAATTCTAAAGTAAAAATCAAGCGACAAACTGTCAATTTTTTAAATTTATAAATACCTCTACGTTTTTGATTTTCTTTCCATTTGGCGCTTTTGGAATTTTTTGGATAACTACCTCGCTTGCATCAATGTCAATTAACTCGGAAGTTTCGTTATCATAAAAATGGTGGTGATCGGTGATATTAGTATCAAAATAAGTTTTTTTTCCTCTAACATCTACTTCACTTAAATGCCCTGCTTTCTTGAAAGCATGAACTGTATTATAAATTGTTGCTAATGCAAATTTACAAGTTGTTTTTTTAGCTAAATGATTTTCCAGGCTCTCAACTGTAAAATGAAACGTTTTATCTCTTTCGAACAAGAATTTAGCGATTTCAACTCTTTGTTTAGTTGGTCTTAAGCCTGATGATCTTAATTTCTTTAAAATATCTTCTTTTTTCATGTTTTTTTTTAATATTTTAACTACTTTATAATGATTCTAAACACAAATCTATATAAAACTTTTGTCAAATCAAGTAAAACAGTTTTTAAATCATGCAAAAAAACAGCTACAGCTATGATGAATTAATTTCGTGTGGAGAGGGAAAATTATTCGGTGAAGGAAATGCTAAACTTCCATTACCTCCAATGTTAATGTTTGACAGAATTACAGAAATTAAAAAGGATGCTGGAGAATTTAAAAAAGGATTTATTAAAGCCGAACTTGATATCAAAGATAATTTATGGTTTTTTAGCTGTCATTTTAAGAGTGATCCTGTTATGCCGGGCTGTCTAGGACTAGATGCGATGTGGCAACTTGTTGGTTTTTTTCTTGGATGGACGGGTGAACCTGGAAAAGGAAGAGCATTAGGTGTAAACTCCGTGAAATTTACAGGTGAAGTACTTAAAAAAGTTAAAATGGCAACATACGAGATAAATATGAAAAGAATTCTTAAAAAAGAGGGGACTGCGGTTGGTTTAGCAAATGGGATTCTTAGTGCTGATGGTGAAGTAATATACCGAGCTGAAAATTTAAAAGTTGGATTATTTAAATCATGAGAAGAGTAGTAGTCACAGGTCTGGGTATAATTTCGTGTCTTGGAAATAATCAAGAAGAGGTACACCAATCGTTACTAAATTCAAAATCTGGAATTTCGTATGCAGAAGAATATAAAGAACACAATCTCAAAAGTCATGTACATGGTAAACCTAATATTAAACTTTCAGATTTTGTAGATAGAAAGACCATTAGATTTATGGGATCTGGGTCTGCTTATAATTATATCGCTATGAAAGAAGCTATTAAAGACTCTGGTTTAGAAGATAAAGAAGTGAGTAACTTTAAGACTGGAATTATAATGGGTTCCGGTGGACCATCAATCGAAAATGTTATTCTTGCAGCTGATAAAACAAGGGCAAAAACTCCAAAATTAATGGGACCATTTATTGTTCCACGAACAATGGGAAGTACCGCTTCAGCCACACTAGCCGTACCATTTAAAATAAAGGGCACTAACTATACAATGAGTTCTGCTTGTGCAACAAGCGGCCACTGTATAGGAAACTCAATGGAACTAATACAAATTGGTAAACAAGATATTGTATTTGCAGGGGGCAGCGAAGAAGTTCATTGGGCTATGACTGCGATGTTTGACGCGATGACAGCATTATCATCAAAATACAATGATAAGCCTGAAACTGCATCACGAGCATATGATAAAACAAGAGATGGTTTTGTTATTGCTGGTGGCGCAGGAGTTTTAGTTCTTGAGGAATATGAACATGCAAAAGCAAGAGGAGCAAAAATTTATGCTGAACTAACTGGCTACGGGGCAACATCTGATGGTTATGATATGGTCGCGCCATCAGGTGAAGGGGCAGTAAGATGCATGCAAATGGCTATGGCTACTTCTAAAAATAAAATTGATTATATTAATACTCACGGTACATCAACTCCAGTAGGTGATATTACAGAATTAAATGCAGTTAAAAATACTTTTGGTGAAAATATTCCAAAAATCAGTTCAACAAAATCTTTATCTGGGCATCCATTAGGTGCGGCATCTGTACATGAAGCTATATACTGCTTGATTATGATGAAAAATAATTTCATTGCTGGCTCAGCTAATATTAATGAGATTGATGATGAAGCCAAAAAATTTCCTATAATAACTAAAACTGAAATAGGAGCCTCTCTAAATACTGTTATGTCTAATAGTTTTGGTTTTGGTGGAACTAATGCTGCTTTGATTTTTGAAAAGGTTTGATCATGAGTTTGATGAAAGGGAAAAAAGGATTAATTATGGGAGTAGCAAATGAAAGGTCTATTGCCTGGGGAATTTCTCAAAAACTTGCTGAAGCTGGAGCAGAGCTAGCTTTTACTTATCTTGGTGACGCTTTAAAAAAAAGAGTAATACCTTTAGCAGAAAAATTGAATTCAAAGGTTACTTTTAGTTGTGACGTGGAAAAGAAAGATGAAATTGTGAAACTATTTGAGGATATTAAAGACGAATGGGGTGAAATTGATTTTGTCGTTCATGCAGTAGCTTTCTCTGATAAGTCAGAATTATCCGGGGAATACTTAAACACGACTAGAGAAAATTTTCTAAGGAGTATGCTCATATCTTGCTTTTCTTTTACAGAAGTTTCTAAAGAAGCGTATAAAATTATGAGAGAAGGTGGGAGTTTATTAACTCTTACGTATGAATCAAATAAAGCTATTCCTAATTATAATGTAATGGGAGTATGTAAATCTGCTTTAGAAGCTAGCGTAAAATATTTAGCAAGAGATCTTGGTCCAAAAAAAATTAGAGTTAATGCCATAAGCGCGGGTCCAATCAAAACTCTAGCTGCATCAGCTATTGGGGATGCTAAATTTTTGTACAAATGGAATGAGGATCACTCCTTTTTAAAAAGAAATGTAGATATTCACGATGTAGGCAATTCCGCTTTATACTTACTTAGCAATCTTGCAGCTGGAGTTACTGGTGAAATTCACTATGTAGATTCTGGATATAATAAAGTTGGAATGCCTGATCCAAAAAATATCACCTAATAAATCTTACACATTTTACTATTTTTTCTACTAAATAATTTGTAATAAGCTTAAAACTATTTTGATTTTTGAGTTCAATTATATCATTAAAATTGGAAATCTTTTCTTGATTTTCATTTATAAAATTTTCGAACTTGTCAAAATAATTATCATTCCAATTATTTAAATGAATTTGTGTAGATTGAATACCAAAAGGTAGAAAGATTTCTTTGTAAAATAATTGTGGAATAAATAATATTTCATCTTTGTAAAAAGGGAACAACCCATAACCATCGATTATTATCTTAATATTTTCCTCCTTAAGAGCTTTAAGTGTATTATGATCATAAATGTGGTTTGGCGCAAAAAAACTTCTAACTTCTAAATTTTTTTTTTTAAACTCATTCAATCCAAGTTTAATCTTTTGAAGTTGTTGAGAATAATCTAGACCATAAAATTCTGATTTGCCTCCGTAATTAAATATATCATTTTTATCGGAAGTTTGCGTATACAAATGATTGTAACCGTGCATGGTTATTTCCCATCCTTTGTCTTGCCATTTTTTTACTCGATCCCAAAAATTTGGGTTTCTAGGGAAACTATTAAGTTCTGGGTCTTTATTAAGTGGAATAACTCCCAACAGAGGTTTTATATTTTTCTTATCAAATAACTTCTCACATTTATCCATATGTTTCCAATTCATATTTTCAGCGACATCATCTATACGAATTAGAAGTTTTGTGTATTTTCCAATTTTTTCTTTTATATAATTTAACATATGAAAAATTAATATTTTAAATAAACTTAAAATGCTAGATCAGAATTTAAAATTGCAAATTTATCAATTTCAATTGTACTTTTTAGGAAAATATCTCTTTTTTTTATAATTTGTAATAAATTTACTTGTGGCAAAATTGCATCTTTTTGATCATTAAAATATTCACAAAATAGATAAATTTTATACTTTTTTGAAATATAATTTAAAATTTCAATATAATTTTCTTTAAAAAAATTTTGATTATCTGAGAACAAAAGTTTAAAAACTTTAAATCCTTTTTTTTTGACAATATTCCCAATTATTGAAACTTTGTCGATTTTTTGGTCATGTTTGAAAATTATATTTATTAAATTATTTTCATTTCTATCTTTTAAGATTAAAAGACTTTTCTTTTTAAAGCTAAATGGTAATAAATTTAAATAAAACTTTTCATTAATTATTTTTTTTTCAAAACCAAGTTTATTTAATAATCCTTTTAAAGTGTAAACTGGTGTAAAAGCTGTTAAATTAATTTCTTTTTTCAATACATCTGAAATAAGAAAAAATGAAAACAATCTATGATTTTTACTAACAATCCAACTATGAATATTGCAGTAATAATAATTTGTATTATTTATTTTTTTAACAGAGAAAAGAGTACCGACAAAACCAACTATCTGGTTTGAATTTTTATGTAACATTATATTAGCTACAGGTAATTTTTTTTCTTTTGAAGACTTTAAAATTTTTTTTATAGTATCAAAAGGAATATACTTTTGTTTCTTTAGGTAATTACTTACTTTTTCAGAATAAATTTCACTCTCAAATATTTTAATTATTTTGTATGATTTTAATGCTCGATGTTCTAGGTTTTGAATTTTATATTCGTCTTTTTTTTCTCTCAATTTAAATTCAATCTAATCTAAGTATTATACTTGTTTCATTGATAATTTAACCTTACCTCTATCAAAGCCAACTACTTTTACAGACACCTCTTCGCCTTGTTTTACTACGTCTTCAACTTTAGCTACACGTTTATCAGCAAGTTCAGATATGTGGACGAGTCCGTCTTGCTTTCCTAGAAAATTTACAAAAGCTCCAAACTCCATAATTTTTACAACTTTACCTTTATAAACTTTTCCCATTTCAGGTTTTGCTATTAAGTTTTTTATAAATTCGATTGCTTTATTTCTTGAATTTTCATCTGGAGCTGCAACTGTTACCTCTCCTGTATCATTTACATCGACCTTTGCGCCTGAGGTTTCTACGATCTCTCTTATTGTCGCTCCACCTTTTCCAATTACTGCAGCAATGTCTTTTTTATCCACCTTTATTGTCTCTATTTTTGGGGTATGTTTTGAAAATTCTTTTCTTGAAGTTTTGATAGCTTTATTCATCTCACCAAGAATGTGTTCTCTGCCAGCTTTTGCTTGATCTAAAGCTTTTTCCATAATTTCAAATGTAATTCCTGTAATTTTAATATCCATTTGTAATGATGTTATTCCATTTTTTGTGCCTGCAACTTTAAAATCCATATCTCCTAAGTGGTCTTCATCTCCTAAAATATCTGATAGCACTGAAAAGTCTTCTCCTTCTTTAATCAATCCCATAGCTATTCCCGCAACTGGCTCCTTAATAGGAACCCCCGCATCCATAAGAGATAAAGAAGTTCCACAAACTGTTGCCATAGATGAAGATCCGTTAGACTCCGTAATTTCAGAAACAACTCTTAACGTATAGGGAAAGTTCTCTTTTTTAGGTAGTGATGAATTGATTGCTCTCCATGCTAATTTCCCGTGTCCTATTTCTCTTCTTCCTGTTCCGATTCTCCCACATTCTCCTACAGAGAAAGGGGGGAAATTATAATGCAACATAAAGTTTGATCTTTGCATACCTTCTAAGCTTTCTAGTCTTTGTTCATCATCTGACATACCTAAGGTAGTTACTACAAGTGCTTGGGTTTCTCCTCTAGTAAATAATGCAGATCCATGGGTTCTTGGTAAAACACCAACTTCGCATTTAATTTGTCTAACATCTGCTAAACCTCTTCCGTCAATTCTTTTTTTATCTTTTAAAATTGCAGTTCTAACAATATCTTTTTCTAAAGATTTTAACTGAGCCATTACTTGATTTTCAGTTAGTGACTCATCTTCAGCAAACATTTCCTTACACTGCATTTCAATTTCAGAAATAGCTGTTGATCTCTTCTTTTTATCTATCTCTTTAAATGCACTTCTCAAACCTTCTTCAAATTTCCCAGCAATTTTCTTTTTAACATCTGAGTGATCTATTTCTTCAACTTCCCATTTAGGCTTTCCAGCTTTTTTTGCTAACTTTTCTATTGCTTCAATTATTGGAACAAATTTTTCGTGTCCAAATTTTACGGCATCTAACATAATATTTTCAGATAATCCCGATGTTTCAGACTCAACCATTAAAACTGCATCTTTGGTCCCAGCTACAACAAGATCTAACTCAGATTCTTTTGTCTCTTCTATTGAGGGATTTAATAAATATTTTCCATCTTTATAGCCAACTCTACTAGCAGCTATAGGTCCTTGGAACGGTAAACCAGAAATCGCTAATGCGGCGGAGGAAGCGATAATCGATAGTATATCAGGTTGATTTTCTCCATCATAAGATAGAACTGTTGGTAGTAGTTGAACTTCATTAAGAAAACTTGAGGGAAACAAAGGTCTTATAGGTCTGTCTATTAATCTTGAAATTAAAGTTTCTGCCTCAGTAGGCCTAGCCTCTCTTTTGAAATATCCACCAGGAATTTTACCAGCCGCATAATATTTTTCTTGATAATTCACCGATAACGGAAAATAATCTTGTCCCTCATTTAATTTTTTCGCTCCAACAGCCGTAGCTATTACAACAGTTTCACCAAGTGAAGCTATTATTGCTCCGTCGGCTTGACGAGCTACTTTACCAGTTTCTAAAGTTAACTTCTTTCCATTAACTTCTAATTCTTCTTTATGTATTTTAAACATTATTTCCTTAAATTTAATTGTTTGATGACCTTTTGATAGGACTCAACATTTTTCTTTTTAAGGTAAGTAAGTAGTTTCTTTCTTTTGTTAACCGATTTAGTCAAACCTAAAGTTGAATGTTTATCCTTTTTGAATTTTTTAAAATGTACTGATAATTTTGTTATTTTGTCTGTAAGTAGTCCTATTTGAACTTCTGTAGATCCTACGTCTTTACCATGTATTGCTAACGATTTAATTATATCTTTTTTTATCTTTGTCATTTTCTTTATTTTTTTTTATAATCTTTTCAATCTTTTCAGCATATTCAAATGAGTTATCTTCAACAAAAGTAAGTTTAGGAAGAAACTTAATATCAAGCCTTTTAGACAAAGCTTTTCTAACAAGATGTGAGTACTCCGTCAAGATCCTAACTGTTTCTTTAGTATCTATGCCACCTAAAGGAATAACATAAACCCTAGCTGTTTTTAAATCTGGTGTCATGCGTACCTCAGTAACTGTAATTAATTTGGAGTTGATTGAAGGAATTTTGGCCTCGTTTCTTATAAGCAATTCTCCTAAATTTTGTTTAACTAGCTCACCAACTCTTAGCTGTCTTTGAGAATATGGTCTTTGTGTTGATTGATTGCTCATCACTTAAATCGATCTTTTAATTTCTTCTGCTAAAAATGACTCTATTAAATCTTTCTCTTTAAAATCTATGAAATCTTTAATACCTATTCCACACTCAAGACCGGTACCAACTTCTTTTACTTGGTTTTTTTCTCTATATAAAGTTTGAATTTCCCCTGTAAATACAACGGCTCCATCTCTTATTAATCTTGCTTTTGATTTTGCTTTAATCTCTCCATTTACAACTTTTGAGCCTGCTATTTTTCCAACAGTTGAAACCTTAAAAATTTTTTGAATTTCTGCAGTTCCAAGAACTGTTTCCTTAATATCTGGTTCAAGAAGGCCAGATAATAATTTTTCCACATAATCAATAGCCTCATAAATAATATTAAAATAATTAATTTCAATTTTTTGTTCTTCAGCTAACTTCTTGGCTTCTCTATTGGGCTTTACATTGAATCCAACTAATATAGCGTTTGAAGCTTTTGCTAAAGAAACATCTGACTCATTAATCATACCTATGTCTGATAAGATAATCTTTGCTTCTACTTCTTTATGCTCAATTTTATTTATTGCCATTTTTAAAGCCTCGCTTGATCCTTGAACATCAGATTTAATTATAATATTCAGTTCATCTTTATCTTTTGTGTTTTCAAACAATGTAGTTTTATCTTTTGCAAGAGTCTTATTCTTAGCAGTATTATTACTTTTAAATTCTGCGAGTTTTTTTGCCTCATCTTCAGTCTCTGTGACCATAAACTCTGCGCCGGCATATGCTGAACTGTTCATTCCAAGAATTTCTACTGGCATTGATGGTAAGGCCTCATTTACCATTTTGCCCTCATAATTAATCATAGCTCTTATTTTTCCCCAGGTATCACCACAAATAAAAAAATCACCTCGTTTTAGTTTTCCGTTACTAACTAAAATTGTGGATACAGGTCCCTTACCTTTATCAATTTTTGACTCTATGACTACTCCCCTTGCTTTGTCACTAAAAGATGCTTTTAAATCTAAAATTTCTGATTGTAAAAGTATGCTTTCTTTAAGTTTATCTAAATTTATTTTTTTTAAAGCCGACACTTCGACAAACAATGTATCTCCACTTAAATCTTCAGCAATCAGCTCGTATTGCATCATTTCATTTTTAATTTTGCTAATATTTTTTTCTGGTAAGTCGCACTTATTAATTGCAACAATAATTGGAACTTTAGCCGCCTTAGCATGTTTAATTGCCTCTACTGTTTGAGGTTTAATCCCATCATCTGCTGCCACAACTAATACAACAATGTCTGTAATTTTTGAACCTCTAGCTCTCATTTCTGTAAAAGCTGCATGACCTGGAGTGTCAATAAATGTAATCAATTTATTATTACTCTTGACTTGATAAGCGCCGATATGTTGTGTAATCCCACCATGTTCTCCAGATACAATGTTACTGTCTCTCAAAGAATCCAGGAGCGAAGTTTTACCATGATCTACATGACCCATAATTGTTACTACGGGTGGTCTATTTCTTACCTCACCAATAAATTCTGTTTTAGATTTATTTGTATTTATTGTAGGAGCATCTTCCACGATTGGCTTATGGCCAAATTCTTTAACTATATATTCCGCTGTATCTTTATCAATATTGTGATTTATTGTAGCGACAACTTTCATATTAAATAAAAATTTTATAATATCATTTGATTTTTCAGCCATACGATTTGATAGTTCTTGTATTGTAATTTGTTCAGGAATTTTTACTTCTCTAATTACTTTTTTAAATTCTTTTTTTTCATCTCCACCAGGTTTCTTCTTTTCCTTTAACCTTGCCCTTTTAACAGAAGCAAGACTTCTTTGTTTAATTTCAATTTCCTCAACATTAAGAGCTCTGGATACAGTTAATTTAAAATCCCTTTTATCTATTGGACCTTTAAGTTTTAATTTACTTTTACCGGCTGGTTTATTGTCTTTTTTTATAAAATCTTTAGTTGCTTGCTGTTCAATAAATTTTCTTGCAAAATTTTTTTTCTTATTATCCGGACTTATACTTGTGTTTAATCCAGGTAATGGTTTGCTAAATGATTTGTTTGATCTGAAAGGTTTTTTTTTCTCTACTGAGAAAGATTTTTTACCAGATGTTGCAATAGAAGATGTGTCAATTTTCTTTTTTAAATTAGAAGATATAGTAAGTGTCTTTTTTTTATCTTTACCCATAACATTATTTATACACAATTTCTCTTGCTGACATTATTAAGTCATCAGCTTCTTTTCTAGAAAGAGAAAACTCCTCGAGATAACCGTCTATTCTTATTTTTTTACCTTTAATTTCATCAAAACCACCAATTAATTCGTCAGAAGATAGATCAGCAAAATCAATTAGTTTTTTTATGTTTTTTTGACCCAATATTACAAGCATACCCTGTGTCATTCCTTTCAGATTTATTAATTTATCTTCAACTCCCAATTCTTTTAATTTCAAAGCTACAGCCTCTTTTTCTTTAATAAGCGTTTCCTTTGATCTGGTAATTAATTCTTTCGCTGTTTCCTCGTCTATCGCATCTATTTTTGAAATATCTTCTGGATTTGATTGAGCTATTTCATCAATAGAAACAAAACCCTCTGAAACTAAAAGTTGACCTAATGTCTCGTCAACTTCTAAATTTTTAATTAATGTTTCAGTTCTCTCCTTAAATTCAGTTTGTCTTCTATCAGAGTCCTCTTTGTCTGTAAGAATGTCTATCTCATAATTTGTTAATTTAGATGCTAATCTTACATTTTGCCCTCTTCTTCCAATTGCTTTACTTAAGTTTTCCTCACTTAAAATTATGTCTATTCTTTTATTATCCTGATCAATCAAGACCCTCTGGATCTCTGCAGGTGACAAGGACTCAGATATTAAAGTAGGCAAATCCTCGGTCCATTTTATAATGTCAATTTTTTCACCGTGCAGCTCGTTGACTATTGTTTGAACTCTACTTCCCCTCATACCAACACAAGCTCCTACGGGATCAATTGATGAGTCTTGGGAATGAACGCAAATTTTTGCTCTACTTCCTGGATCTCTTGCAACTGATTTTATCTCAATTGTACCCTCGTAGATTTCTGGGACTTCTTGAAAAAATAACTTTGCTAAAAATTGTGGGTGTGCTCTAGATAAAAATATTTGATGACCTTTAATCTCTTTTTTAACTTCATAACAATACGCCTTAACTCTATCTCCTGTTTTTAAAATCTCTCTAGGTATTAGTTCATCTTTTTTTATTACACCCTCAGCTTTACCAAGGTCAACTATCACATTTCCATACTCTAGTCTTTTAATAATTCCGCTTAAAATCTCACCTTGTTTATCTATAAAGTCTTCGTATTGCCTATTTTTTTCAGCCTCCCTTACTCTGCTACTTATAACTTGTTTAGCGCTTTGTGCTGCTATACGCCCAAAATCTATTTGAGGCAATTCCTCAAAAATTTTTTCACCTATTTTTAAATCTTTACTTTTAGGATAAGCCGCTTTTGCGTCTTTTAACGTAATTTCTCTTGAATTGTCCTCAACTTTTTCTACTATATCCAAAACTTTTTGAATCTTAATATCTCCACTTTCTCTATCTATAATAACTTCAATATTATTATCATTACCAAATTTTGTTAACGCAGCTTTTTGAATAGCGCTCTCCATCGAGCCAATTACCAGCTCTTTATCTATAGATTTTTCGTTAGCAACTGCCTCTACTATTCTGAGAAGTTCTAATTTATCTAATCCTCTATTTAACATTATATCTCCCCTAAAAAAAAATGGGCTAATGCCCATTTAGAAATTCAGTAATTTATATGTTTTTTAAAAGAAAATTATGGTTTTTTCAAGATTACAGTTTAAATAAACTTGTTTTATCTGTTTTTTCCCATGTAAATTCACCTTTATTTCCAGGCTTTCTACCAAAGTGACCGTATGCAGAGGTAGTTTCATATATTGGGTTATTTAATTTCAACATTTCTCTAATGCCTCTTGGTGACAAGTTAAAATTGTCATTTATAATTTTTTCAACCTTATCAATTTTTGACTCATCTCCTTCAGCTAGCTTTATAAAAATTGATAATGGTTTTGAAACACCTATAGCATAAGCAAGTTGAATTAAGCATTTTTCTGAGACACCCGCAGCAACAATATTTTTTGCTAAATATCTTGAAGCATATGCTGCCGATCGATCAACTTTTGTTGGATCTTTTCCTGAAAAAGCTCCTCCACCATGTGGTGCCGCACCACCATAGGTATCAACAATTATCTTTCTTCCTGTTAACCCTGTGTCACCGTCAGGGCCTCCTATAATGAATTGACCTGTTGGATTAATATAAATTTCTTTTGGATCTAACTCCGTTAAAAATTTTTTTGGTATGGATTTTTCTATATATGGTAAAACAGATTCTCTTACCTTTTCCTGATCAAGATTTTTTGAATGCTGTGTTGAAATAACAACTGATGAAACTTTAATAGGTTTTTCGTTTTCATAAAGCATAGTTACCTGGCTTTTTGAATCCGGTTCAATTCCCTTTAATTTTCCACTTTTTCTATCCTCTGCCATTAATCTTAGAATTTTATGGGAGTAATAAATTGGAGCAGGCATTAGTTCATCAGTTTCATTGCATGCGTAACCAAACATAATACCTTGATCACCAGCCCCTTCATCTTTATTATCTTTGGAGTCAACGCCCATTGCAATATCAGTTGATTGCTCGTGGAGGAATGTCTCTATATTAGCTGTCTTCCAACTAAATCCATCTTGATCGTAACCTATATCTTTTATACATTCTCTTACTTTTAAGATTAATTCTTCCTTATCTATTTTAGGACCGCGTGTTTCCCCAGCTAATACAACTTTATTTGTTGTAGTCAATGTTTCGCAAGCAACTCTAGACACTGGATCCTTTTCAAGGTAGGTATCAACAACCATATCTGAAATTCTATCACAAACTTTATCTGGATGACCTTCTGAAACTGACTCACTGGTAAATAAATATTTACTTTTTTTCATTTTTTTTTTTGTTGTAAAGAAATATTAAAAGATATGTAATTAAAACTATAAAAAATATCAAATCATTTTTATTCTTATTTGAATTTATTAATGGTACTTCAAATTCAATGCTTCCAGCTTCGAATCTGTCAAGTTGTTTAATTATATTGCCTTTATTGTCAATTATTGCACTAATTCCTTTATTTGCAGATCTCAAGACAAATGTATTATTTTCTATTGATCGGAAAATAGCTTTAGCAAAATGTTGGTCTGGTCCTATAGTTTTTCCAAACCATCCATCTTCAGAAATATTTATAATTAGGTTTGTGTTGCTGTCTGATTTTTGAATGAAATCCGTAAAAATAATTTCATAACAAATCAACGGTAGTATGTTTGCTTTACCAATTATAATATTCTCATTTTCATAACCTTCCGAATAGGAACCATAGCCTTCTGTAATTTTTTTTAAGCCAAATTTGTTTAGAAATTTCTCAAAAGGAAGAAATTCTCCAAATGGAACAAGTTTAATCTTATTATAATCATCAATTATCTCTAATTTATTATTTACGGCTAACATAGTGTTAAAATATTTTCCTGTTACTAAGTCTAATTTATTAACACCAAATATTATCAAATGGTTTTTTGAGAAGCTTTTATTTATTAGATTTTTAAACATCATTACTTCTTCGAAATTATATCCACTAAAAACACCCTCTGGCCAAACAAACAATGTTTTTTTATTTTTGTCCGGGTCACTATATCTTATTAGTTTTTTAAATCTTCCCTCAATTTCTTTTAAGGTTAGACCATATTTTAGTTCAAAATTTGGTGAAATTACTTTCACATAAATCTTCTCATTACTTTGATTAAGAAATTTAATATTTTTATTAATTTCAAAGTTTCCATAAATAAATAAAGTCAAAAGAGTCGCAAATGTAGCAAGAAAAACAAGTATTTTTTTTACAGAACTTATTTGAAAAAAAAAAACAATAGGCATAGTAAAAAAAGTTATTACTAAAAGATTATAAGAGTAAAGTCCTATTAGATTTACAATTTGTAAAATTTCATTTGCCCATGACGTACTATAAGCCCAAAGGTTCCAAGGAAAACCCGTTAATATTTTTGATCTTAAATAATCTATAAAAGATAAACTTGCTGAAAAAAGAAAAAACGATGAAAAATTTGGTTTTAAATAAGTTCCAATTATTAAAATTATAGTTGCATTAAATAAGCTTAAAAATAAGGGCAGTAATATTAAAGCAAATGGAATTAGAATTTTGAAGTTTTGATCGAAAGTTAACGAATTAGAAATCCAAGATATACCACTTAAATAAATTCCAAAACCAAACATTAGACCTATTAAGAAAAAATTTTTTTTATATGGTTTTTTTCTATAAACAGATTTAGATTTTTTATTTACATAAACTATCAGATAAAACAAAGATGGAAAAATTATTAAATTAATAGCTGTAAAGTTAAAAGGTTCAAAAGATAATGTTGTTAAAAAACCAATTAAAAATGGAAATATAAATAATAAAAAAAAACGATTGTTAAAATATTTATCAAACATTTAAAGAATTTAAGTATTTTTTTTCAATCATTTGCATTTTTTTAAAATCAGCTTCTTTTTTATGATCATAACCAAAAAGATGGGCCAATCCATGTACCCATAATCTATCAAATCCTTTTTTAAAATCTTTTTGCTTTTTTTTAAATTTAATTTTGTTTAAATTTATAATTATATCTCCAAGGTAGATATCTCTCTCACTTTTAAGTTTTATTTTTAGATCTTTTTTTGTCTGAAATGGAAATGATAATATATCAGTCGCTGTATTTTTCTTTCTAAATTTTTTATTAAGGTATCTAATTTCTTTATTTCCAGAAAGTAATAGAGTACAAAAAATTTGATTTCTCTTAAATTTTTTTTCTTTTAAATTTAATCTTCTAATTTTATCATCTAAATAATCATTTGGTTTTTTAATAAAATTAAACCAATTTTTATTATTAACAATTACATTAATTTTTATCATCAATGCTTTTTTTTTGATAAGCTCTAATGATTTTTGATACTAAAGGATGTCTTACCACATCATTGTGGTCAAATTGGATTATCTTAATTTCCTCAAGATCCTTGAGAATGTTTGTTGATTTTATTAAACCTGATTCTCGCTTGTTAATTAAATCTACTTGGCTTGGATCTCCATTAACAACTAATTTAGAGTTCTCACCAATTCTAGTTAGAAACATCTTAATTTGAGTTTCTGTAGCGTTTTGTGCCTCATCTAGTATCGCAAAACAGTTTTTAAGTGTCCTCCCTCTCATAAACGCTAATGGGGCAATTTCTATTTCGCCAGTTTCAATTTTTTTTTCTATTTTTTCTGCTCCAAAGAGTTCGTATAAAGCGTCGTACAGCGGCCTCAAGTAAGGATCGACTTTTTCTTTCATGTCACCAGGCAAAAAGCCTAGCTTTTCTCCAGCCTCAACTGCTGGTCTTGATAAAATTACTCTATCAATCTTTTTTTCCATCAATAATGTTATTGCAACTGAAACAGCTAAAAAACTTTTACCTGTTCCTGCCGGACCAAGTGAAATAACTATATCATTTTCTTTCAAAGCTTTTATATACTCAGATTGTTTTTCCGATCTTGCAATAACTGATTTCTTTGGTGTTTTAATTAATTGCTTAAAACTTTTTACATTAGACTCTTTAATTTCTAAATTTTTTTTCACTGATAAAACTATATCTTCTTTTTCAATAATATTCGTTAAAAAATATTTATTAACTAAAAATTTGATAGCATCACAAAATATAGTCAATTGTTCCTTCTCTCCTTTACAAGTAATAGAGTTTCCCCTGAAATAAACGTCTGTGCTAGTTAACTTTGATAAGCTTTTGAGATTTTGGTCAAACTGACCAACTACAGCCATTAACATATCATTATCATTTATTGATAAATTAACGGATTCCTTATCAATCTTTTTAATAATCAGGTTTTGCTGTAATTTACTTATTTCGGACATTTAAGCTGCGTAATCAGTTTGTTTTTGATTTGAAATTATTTCACCAAAAAATGTGTTCTGATTTCCTTTTAAAATTTTTACATTTTTAATCTTTCCTGTTAAATCGTATTTGCTATCAACGATTACTGAGTTAAAATGTTCGTCTCTTCCAAAAAATTTGTCTTCTTTTTTCATCTTGTTTTCAAATAATACTTTTACTGTTTTTCTTATTAATTTTTTTCTATATTTTTTCTTTATACTTTCTGCTGCTTGCTGAAACTCTATCAGCCTCTTTTTTGCGTCAGTAGTATCTATCTTTTTTAAATCAAAAGCTGGTGTTCCTGGTCGTGGGCTGTAAATAAACGAGAATGAATTAATATATTCAACGGTATTTACCAATTTAATAGTTTTTTTAAAATCATAATACATTTCACCTGGATACCCAATAATAAAATCACTTGAAAACTTTATATCTGGTTTAGCTTCAACTAATTTTTTAATAATTTCTAAATATTCCTCAATGTTATGTTTTCTATTCATAGCTTCTAAGATTTTATTAGATCCACTTTGAACTGGTAGATGGATTAAAGGCATTAATTTTTTACAGTTTTTATGCACTTTAATTAAATCTTCTGTAAAATCCTTTGGATGCGATGTTGTATACCTTATTCTTTTCAAATCTTTTATTTTTGAAATTTCTAAAATTAAATCAGAGAGTTTTTTACCTTCATAGCTGTATGCATTTACGTTTTGTCCAAGCAGATATATCTCTCTTGCACCATTATTAACCAAATAATTTGCTTCTGAAATTAATTCTTTCATTGATCTAGAGTACTCTGATCCTCTTGTGTAAGGAACAACACAAAATTTACAAAATTTATCACACCCCTCTTGAATTGTTAAAAATGACGAAATTTTACTATCAGAATTTTTTATTAGATTTAAGCTGTCAAATTTTTCTACTACTTCAAATTCAGTAAAGTTTATTGAGTTAGTTTTTTTTTCTAATTTTTTAATTATATTATTAATTTGATGATAAGATTGTGGGCCTATAACAGCATCTATATATTTCTCTTTTTGCAATAAAATATCACCTTCAGCCTGTGCAACACACCCTGCTATCAATACTATTGGTTTTTTTTTATTTCTAAACTCTTTTTTTAGTCGTCCAATATCATGATAAACTTTATCTGTTGCCTTTTCTCTTATATGACAAGTATTTAAAATATAACAGTTTGTTTCAGATAAATTTTTTGTCGGAAAATAATTAATTTTTTTTGTCAAATCTAAAATACGATTACTATCGTATTCATTCATCTGACATCCCATAGTTTTAATGAAAATATTTTTTTGCAAATTATTTTTTTATTTTTGACCCATATAATTCAAGTTTATGATCTACAAGATTGTAGCCTAATTTTTTTGCAATTTTTTTTTGTAATTCCTCAATGTCTTTGTCAACAAATTCTACAATTTCCCCACTATTGATGTCTATAAGATGGTTATGATCATCATTAATTTCATATCGAGCTTTACCTGCTTTAAAATCATGTTTGATTAATATTCCCGCTTCTTCAAAGAGTTTTACTGTTCTGTAAACAGTTGCAATACTAATTTTGTCATCTAAAGAGGATACTCTTTTGTGTAATTCATCTACGTCAGGGTGATCTTTTGAACCATAAACTGCTTTGGATTCAGATAAGACTTTAGCAATAGTTTTTCTTTGATCAGTAAGCCTTACGCCCTTTTGTTGGCATTTCTCCTCAATTGCATTCATTCCTTCAATCTAACTTAAATATATTGGTTTAATCAAATTTTTTTGTAATAAATTATTTTTTATCAAAAGCTCAATATTTGCAAGGGAAAATTGGCCAAGATTGTTATTATTAAAACCAAATATATTTACTTTTTTAGATAATTTAATTCCTTTTACTATAGCGAGTGAAGTTCTTATTGAGGAAAAACTACCAGGCCCATTATTGACGAGTATTGAAAAACCGTTATTAAAGATTACTTTGTGTTTTTTGGTTAGATTTAATATGTTGGAAACTAACTGATCATTATTATTTACTTTTTGATCTAAATCATGAATATAAAAATTATTATCAAGTTTTAAACCAATTTTATTATCTGTGCCTATGCAATTTATTATTAAAAAATTTTTAATCATTAAAATATTTATAACTATTTTGCTCTCACATAACAATTTGTATTCTAGCTCTTATTCTCAAAATATAGATGATTTTGGGATAATATCTTTAATGTACCATAGGTTTGAAGAGAACAAATATCCATCAACAAACATTAAAATAAAAGAATTTATTAATCATATCAAAATATTAGAAGATAATAAATTTCACTTTGTAAATCCAAAAAATTTTGAGGATGAATTAAAAAATAATAAAACACAAAGAAAAATTCTCCTGACTATTGATGATGGTTTTGATTCATTTTACCAAAATGCATGGCCAATACTCAAAAAGAAAAAAATTCCTTTTATTCTTTTCGTTAGTACTCGTGAGGTAGGTGCATTAAATTATATGAATTGGGATCAAATAAGAGAGATTGAAAAAGAAGATTTTGTAGAGATAGGAAATCATAGTCACACTCACGAGTATCTAGTTGATGAAACTAAAGATACAATTATAAACGATATAAAAAAATCAATGTCAATTTTTAAAAAAGAAATAGGAAAGAATTCTGATTTTTTTTCTTATCCTTTTGGAGAATATAGTTTAGAATTTAAAGATATTATTAAATCGCTCAAATTTAAATATGCTTTTGGACAACACTCTGGTGTAATAGATGAAACAAAAGATTTTTATGAATTACCTAGATTTCCAATCAATGAAAAATATGGAGAAATCAAAAGATTTAATTCATTAACTAAAACACTACCATTTAAATATGAAAATATATCACCAGATGAAAAGTATTTATTAAAAAGTAAAAATCCTCCAAAAGTTAAGATAACTTTTTACGAAAATATTAAAAATCTAAAATCTTTAAATTGTTATTCAAATGAAGGAAATAAATGGAGGCAGTCAGAAACTAAATTTGAAAACGATCTTACATTAGTAATTAACATTAGTGAAAAATTTGTAGGAGAGCGTGGAAGAATTAATTGCTCTCTTAGAGATCCAAGTGGGTACTGGCGTTGGTTAGGTATTCAATTTGTTGTTAGTGATAAATAATTAAGAACTCAATTCAATTTTTTTTACAGAGTTTACTAATCTGACCGGTTCAAAATCTGTTAGTCTATTTTGTTTAATAATCTGATTTAAGATTTTTGTATATTCCGTCCCAGTTTGTGCGTAATTATTTAGAGTTTCTGTTAATTCCAATCCTTTAATTTTTTTATTTTTACTTCTTAAAGCTAATCTTTTTTGCCTGAATTTTGCGTAGCTTTTGTGTGTATTAAGATTATTTTGATAAGCTTTTACTGATGCTCTCAAAATTGGAAATTTCAGAATTTTGTGATTTTTGTTACTCTCTCTATCTAATGGAGCTATTCCTTGACCACTCCAAGTCCATTGACCAAAGATAGCGTTTCCCTCTAATGCGAATCTTGAAGTTCCCCAGCCACTTTCTTTTGCTGCTTGAGCTAAAGCTATTGAAGTTGGTATGATATCCATTCTAGTAAGTAATTCTTTTAAATTTCCTTTTTTAACTTTGTACTCTAATAATTTTTGACGTATCCATTGTTTTTCTAAATCGGTAGTAAATTTTTTATCAGATAAAACTATAAGTTTTTCTCTATCGGCTAGAATTCTCTCATTTTCAGCCACAATTAATGGTAAGACAATTTTGATGAATGTTTCTTTTTTAAGTTTAGTACTTTGCAGATCATTCAAATCTCTTGGGAACTGTGTAAAATAAATTGGTTTAACTAGTTTCTGAGATCTTACTTTTCCTAAATCATATTCCACGTCTTTGAAAAGATTTAAAACTGTCTCTGTCTTTAAATTTAAATTTGGTAAAATAACCTCATCAACATTTTTTCTTTTGACTTCAAGTTTTGGTTTTTCTTTTGATTTTTTTAAGTCTTTTTTAGTTTCAGGTTTTTTTACCTCTTTTTTAGTTTCAGGTTTTTTTAATTCTTTTTTAATTTCAGGTTTTTTTAATTCTTTTTTAATTTCTGATTTTTTGACTAGTTCCCCATCAGAAAAATAATTGACGCTACTAAATATGATTGTAGTAGTTACAACTACAGATGTAATGACAACTATTACTCTTTTTGATATTTGTGGATCAAATTGTTGTTCGTAGATTCCATGGAACAAATCTGTAAACAATTTTCCAAAAAATT
This sequence comes from uncultured Pelagibacteraceae bacterium, assembly GCA_902575095.1. Classification (GTDB taxonomy): domain Bacteria; phylum Pseudomonadota; class Alphaproteobacteria; order Pelagibacterales; family Pelagibacteraceae; genus Pelagilacustribacter. The sequence goes on along the minus strand of CACGPY010000001.1, from coordinate 6,401 downwards.
CATAAATTACTTTTCCTAATTTTGGGATTATATTTAAAAAATTTAAACCAATTTTACCAAGTTGAGTCCACAAATCTTTGAAAGCTCGACTAATTTTTCTGTTTGTATCGAGTTTAAAATTTTCTAGCTTTCTAAGAGCTTTATTTTTGTCTTTAATTTTATTTTCTTTGAAATCTAAAAAGTTAGACTTAATTTTTCCAATAGGTTTTACAAAATTATCCCTTAAAAAATTTGCTTTAAAATCTTTTGGTATTGTTATCTTATTTTTTTTTAAAATAAGTTCTAATTGACCAGATGTTAAATTTTTTCTACTTTTTTCATAATCTTTAATTTCTTTAACATCGTAAATATAAGCGAGTTCTACTAATTTATCTCTATAACTTAGTTTTTTCTTCATTTTATAGCCTCAACTGAATTTACCTCTTTAACGTAATGTTTTAAAAGATTTTGCACCCCTTGTTTTAAAGTCATTAAAGAACTTGGACAACCAGAACAGCTTCCTTGTAATTGAACTTTCACAACTCCATTTTCAAAGGATATAAATTTTATATCTCCCCCATCTCTTGCCACAGCTGGACGGATTTTGGTATCTAAAACTTCAATAATTTTATTAACAGTCTCGTTGTCATTATTACTATTTGGCTGAGTTTTTTTACCATCTATTAATATCGGTGCATTATTTTTCTCAAAATAATCATTTAGATGAGAAATCACCATAGGTTTAAGCTGATCCCAAGAAACGTCTTTAGTCTTTTTTACTGATAGAAATTTCTCTGATAACAAAATTAATTCTACGCCTTTGAAGTTTAACAAATCTTTAATGAAAGGAATTTTTATTTCATCCACTTTTTCTTTTTTAAATTCCTCGGTTCCAACATTTGACAATGTCTTTTCTGATAAGAACTTTAGAGAGTCCGGATTGGGAGTTGTTTCTATTTGTATCATTATGGATTTATATTATATCAAGCCAACTTTTTCACGTATATTCTTTAGGTTTTCCTCAGCAATTATATTGGCTTTTTCAGTACCTTTTTTTAGAATTTTTTTTAAATATGATTTATCTTTAAGTAATTTTTGGATTTCCTTTCCAACTGGTGTTATTTCACTTATTAAAACTTCAGCTAATTTTGCTTTTAAAAAAGAATATTCTTTTCCTGCCATTTCAGAGACAATTTTTTCTAAACTTTTATTAGTTAATTCAGAATAAATGGTTAAAAGATTCAATGCTTCTGGCTTGTTTTCTAATGACTTTATCTCTCCTGGAATTGAGTTGGAGTCTGATTTTGCTTTTTTTATTTTTTTATTAATATCATCAGCAGTATCTTTTAAGTTTATTCTTGAATAATCAGACTCTTCAGATTTACTCATTTTTTTAGTTGCGTCTCGTAAACTCATGATTCTTGAAATATTTTTAGGTATTAATGGTTCTGGTATAGGAAAGAAATCTTTACAATTAAAATCCTTATTGAATTTCTGGGCTATATCACGAGATAATTCTAGGTGTTGTTTTTGATCTGCTCCAACCGGAACATGTGTAGCTTTATAAAGCAAAATATCTGCGGCCATAAGATTTGGATAGATATAAAGACCAACACTAGCTTTTTCTTTATCAGATCCTGCTTTATCTTTAAATTGAGTCATTCTATTTAACCAACCTATTCTTGAAACACAGTTTAAAATCCAAGCAAGCTCTGCGTGCCCTGAAACGGAAGATTGATTAAAAATTATACTTTTATCGGGATTTAAACCAGTCGCTAAAAAACTGGCTGTAGTTTCTAATACGTTATCATATAAATTTTTGGGATTTTGAAAAACGGTAATTGCGTGTAGATCAACAACACAATAAATACACTCCATCTCTTTTTGCAATGATACAAAGTTTTTAAGCGCGCCTAAATAATTTCCTAAATGGAGATTTCCCGTAGGTTGAACTCCTGAAAAAACTAATTTTTTATTACTCATTTAATTTGTTTTATAATTTTTAAGTTTTAATATTCCTAATAAATAACATGATAACAAATAAAACATACCCACAAAACTTACAATTGATATTAAGTAAACAGCTTTATAATAATAACCGTAGTCTAAATAATTTGCGAACCTATTTAAAGAAAATAGTAATATAGATGTCATTATTATTGTAGAAATCAATATCTTGATAAAATTTTTTATTAATTGATTTTTTAACAATAAAATTTTTTTACTATTTAATAAATAGATGTAAATAAAAACTCCAACCCAAGTTGAAATTGATGTTGCAACTGGAATAATTATAAAACCAATTTTATTAAAGAAACTTAAGCTAATAAAGATATTCAAAAAAACAATAAATGCAGAAATGTAAAAAGGTGTTTTAGTATTATCTCTTGCAAAAAAGAAATTTGATAAGATTTTTATCAATGCAAAAGCTGGTACTCCATATCCGAAATATTTTAAAGCAGCAGCTGTCATTTCAACATCATTTATAGAAAAAGACCCGTATCCAAATAATGCATTTACTATTTCATTTGACGCAAAAATAAGTCCAAAGCTTGCTGGTATTGAAAAAAGAAGTGAAAGCTCAAAAGACCTATTTTGTATTTCGGCAATTTTTTTAATATTTTTCATTTTAAAAGCCTTTGATAGAACTGGTAAAGAAACAGTTCCAACGGCTATACCTGCTATAGCAAGATTAATTTGATAAACTCTATCTGCATAATATAGATAGGACACCGCACCTGATTGAAAAGAGGCAATAATTGTTCCAACTAAAATATTTATTTGTGTAACTCCCGAAGATAAAATACTTGGAAATAGTTTTTTAAAAAAAAATCTTACTTTATTACTTAACTTTAGACTGAAATATAAAAACGGTTTATAAAAATTATTAGTTAAATAAATTAAAAAAAATAATTGGATTATGCCCGCTATAGTAACACCGTATGAAAGTTGTTTTGCATAATCTAAGCCTTGCCAGAAAGAATAAATTAAGCTTAAAATCAAAATTACGTTTAAAATAATTGGCGCAGCAGCAGCTGCGGCAAACTTATTATTAGAATTAAGTATCCCAGCAAAAAAAGATGAAAGGCTCACGAACAATAAAAATGGAAATGTAATTCTTGTAAGCTCTACAGCCAAATTGAATTTGATTTGATCCTCTAAAAAACCTGGCGCTATGATGTAAATTAAGTATGGAGTAAATATCTCAGCTATCGTTACAATAAATAATAAAATTAACAATAAAGAACTTAAAACATCGTCAGCAAACTTTTTTCCCTTTTTTGCATTTCCAATTTTAGCGGAAGTGTAACTAGGTATAAACGCTGCATTAAACGTTCCCTCTGCAAATAATCTTCTAAAAGTATTAGGTAATCTAAATGCTACAAAAAAAGCATCGGCATAAATTGACGCTCCAAGAAATATTGCTATTAAAATATCTCTTAGATAACCTAGAATTCTACTGATTAGGGTGTAAAAACTAAATACTGATGTTGAAGACAATAGATTCATAAATATTCTTAATTAAGCCATAAATTTTTAGTGAATTATTCGTGTTTATATTACATACTCATTAAACTAAATGCCAAAAAAAACAGAAATAGATCACTATTCAGATAAAGAGGCCCTTGATTTTCATATAAAAGGTAAGTCAGGCAAAATTGAGATAGGTTCATCAAAACCACTTACTACTAAGAGAGATTTATCTCTCGCTTATTCTCCTGGCGTAGCTGCCCCTGTTAAAGAAATATCCAAAAATCCAGAACTAGCATATGATTACACCAGTAAAGGAAATTTAGTTGCAGTTATAAGTAATGGATCTGCAATTTTGGGTTTGGGAAATCTTGGTTCTTTAGCTTCAAAACCTGTAATGGAAGGTAAATCAGTTTTATTCAAACGTTTTGCTGATATCGACTCAATAGATATCGAGATTGATAATCAAAATACTGAGGCGATAATTGAGACGATAAAAAATATAAGTGGAACTTTCGGAGGTATAAATCTTGAAGATATTGCAGCTCCAGACTGTTTTATAATCGAACAAAAACTAAAAGAAGTTTTAGACATTCCAGTTTTTCACGATGACCAGCACGGAACAGCTATTATAACTACCGCTGCATTAATTAACGCATTAGATATTTCTAAAAAAAAAATCTCTGAGGTCAAAATTGTTGTAAATGGTGCCGGTGCCTCAGCTCAAGCATGTGCAAATTTATTCAAAAGTTCAGGTGTAAAAAACGAAAATATTATAATGTGTGATAGTAAAGGTGTGATCTTCAAAGGAAGAAAAAATATCGATCAATTTAAATCTGCTTTTGCTATTGATACAAAATTGAGAACTCTTGCTGATGCTATGAAGCATGCGGATGTTTTTTTAGGATTATCAGCTAAAGATGTAGTCAGTAAAGAAATGGTAAAATCGATGGCTAAAAGCCCAATTATATTTGCGTGTGCTAATCCTGATCCTGAAATTAAACCAGAATTAATTGAAGAGGTCAGAGACGATGCAATTATTGCTACAGGTCGTTCTGACTATCCTAATCAAGTAAATAATTTAATTGGGTTTCCATACATTTTTAGAGGGGCTCTAGATGTTCGAGCTAAAGCGATTAATGAGGAAATGAAAGTCGCAGCTGCTAATGCAATAGCACTTTTAGCAAGAGAAAATGTTCCAGATGAAGTTGTTGCAGCATACGGTGGAGATCGCCCAAGATACGGGAAAAATTATATTATTCCATCAACTTTTGATCCAAGACTGATTAGTGTAATACCAGCTGCCGTAGCTCAAGCAGCCATTAAGAGCGGTGCTGCTAGAAAAAAAATAGACGACATAGAACTTTATAAAGATCAGTTATCAAATCGATTAGACCCGTCGATGTCTATTATGCAGGGTATAAATGCAAAAATTAGAAAAAATCCAAAAAGAGTTATTTTTGCAGAAGGTGAGGATGAGAATATGCTTAAAGCAGCTATTGAATTTGGAAGAAATAAATTAGGTGTACCAATTTTAATTGGTGCGGAAAATAGAGTTAAAGAACAATTAAAAAAAATAGGATTAGATGAAAATTACAAAATTGAAATAGTTAACTCTACAAATAAAGAGAAAAGAGAAAGATACGTTAAACATCTATACAAAAAACTTCAAAGAGAAGGCCAATTAGAAAGAGATGTGGATCGTTTAGTAAGAAACGACAGAATAGCATGGGGTTCTTCCATGATTGCATGTAAAGATGCTGACGCAATGGTAACTGGTAATATAAGGCATTACGCTGCTTCAATTGAAAAATTAAAAAAAGTTGTAGATGCCAGACCAGGTGAAGAAATTTTTGGTATGACTATGATTATTTCTAAGGGAAAGACAATACTTGTAGCTGATACTAATGTTACAGAACTTCCGTCTGCAGATAGATTAATAAATATTTCTAAATCTTGTGTTCGTATAGCAAGATTATTTGGTTTTGAACCAAAAGTAGCATTCTTATCTCACTCTACTTTTGGGAAACCCTTATCCAGAAACACAAGACATGTGAGAGATGCTATTGAAAAACTAAAAAAAGAAAAAGTTGATTTTGATTTTGACGGTGAAATGCAACCAGATGTAGCTTTAAATCCAATTTATCAAGAGATTTATCCTTTTTCAAAAATAGTTGGTAACGCAAATGTTTTGATAATGCCTGCCTTACACAGCGCTGCAATATCCACTAAGCTAATGAAAGTTTTTGGTGGAGGAAAAAATATTGGTCCATTGTTAATAGGATTAGGTCAGCCTATTGAAGTTGCTCCTTTACGAGCTAGCACTTCAGAAATTTTAAACTTAGCATCAATTGCTGCATATTCCTCTGATGTAATTGATTATTCTGATTAAAGTTTAGTTCTACTTAGTTCTGATGCGAGATAGATAGAAGGGATCACTTCTTCAACATCGTAAATTTTATTAGCTTCGTCTATTACCTCTTTTTTTTCTTCCTCATCCATGGCAATACCAAAAATATATATATTTTTGTTTACTGTTTCTAACGTATAATTTCTAGCTTTCGTTTTTTTATTAAAAATCAGTGCTGTTCTTAATTGGCTAGTAATAAGTATATCTTTTGCGGTACTTTTAAAATTACTCTGACCTTTAATTGTAATTGTATTTTTTACGGCACGTACTCCTTTCGTTTCCCAAGCCATCTTAGTAATCTTAATTTTTTCCTCAGGTTCATCTACTTTACCTGATAAAAAAATTCTTCCGTCTATTACTTCAGACTGTATCGATAAAAAATATTTTTTATCTTTAAGGGCTAATCTTGCTGAAAGATTTTTTTGCATTATGGTATCATCAATTTGCATTCCTATTGTTCGAGGATCAAATGTAATATTCACTCCAGCACCAAATTGGGAGGCAGAGGTGCAGCCAATTAGTAATAAAAATAATAAAATAT